>PBLX01000048.1 GCA_002722435.1 Legionellales bacterium
GGCGCTGCGGTTCACGCTAATACAATAACAATAAAAGATACAGATGGGACAGCAATACAATATACTTTTGACAATGGCCTTGCGACAGGCTCTGTCGGCTCCAACGCCGGCGCACCGAAAATTGGTATTGCGGGAGTTACGGGATCCTTGGCACTCGCGACAGCAATTAGAGATGCTCTGTTGGTTACGACGCCAACAAACCGCGCTGATCTAAAGCTGTCTATTGGAGACCCCGTTGACGACGGATCCGACCATAAAATTACAATCACTCAGACTTATAAGGGTCCCATCGCAGATTCAGTCGCCACCAGTGCTGATGCATCGAACATAGTCGCTAATGCCGCTGCACGCACCGGCAATCTGGGTCACACAGGGACTGAATTCATCACAGCTTCTGCAAGTGACTGGGCTCATGGATCAGTTAAAGTTAATGGTATTGCTTTGACGGGCGCAACCGTTAATCTTAAATGGCCCTCGATGCCTTTAATTAATACATCATCAGCCGGAAACAATTATTTTATGGGTGTCTCTCCATATACGCTGTCTTACGGCAGCGAAGGTGAATCTACAGATGGCTCGACCGTCTACCCAGGATATGTCGACTTTCTAAGGAGAATGTCTGCACAGGCGACGTCAGCATTTGTCGGGGATCAGGATTCTGGCTTTATAACAGCCGGGAAAACAGAATACAGTTTTAAGTTTACTTTGGACGATGTTATTCTAGCTCCCAGGCCCGGACTTGCTTCAACAGGTTCTATAGCAGGCACAGGAGATGTCTCAAAGGTAGTTTATAAGTCAGGATCAAAGAATGCATTATCTAGTTCACTGGACAGAAGCTATTCGGCTCATGTTTCTACTGGTTCTGCTGGAACTTCCCTGAGAACATTGCTAGATATTGTTGGTGGTTTCCACATGCCACTCGACGGTGGCCACGACGGCCTAGACATCACTGAGTCAGATCCTTTTAATGAGTCTGTGCTTAGTGCAAATAGCACTGCACTATCTTACGCTTTTGCTTCGATCGACCGAGCAATCGAATTGATAAAAGATCCTGAAGCAACTGAACATAACTTGGCAGTGATGCCAGGTATTTCAAACACTGTGTTGACTACTAAACTTGTAGATACATGCGAAGCCCGAGCAGATTCTTTAGCAATTATAGACTTACCAGGTGTATACGTACCACCTTCGCAAAAGAAGTACGACACCTTCCAGGAAAGACTCACTGTTACTCCTGAGCAAGCTTCACAAGCCTTGGTAGAGCGTCAGCTGAATTCTTCATACGGTGCAGCTTATTACCCTTGGGTAAAAATAAAAGATACATCACGAGGACGCGACCTTTGGGCACCACCTTCAGTGGTTGCACTTGGAGTGATGGCTAATACTGAAAGAAATTCGGAAGTTTGGTTCGCGCCTGCAGGCTTCAACCGCGGCGGCCTAAACCAAGGCAACGCCGGCGTTCCAGTACTGAGCGTTACAGAACAGCTCTTGTCAAAAGACAGAGACACACTTTATCAGGCAAACATTAACCCTATCGCCTCTTTTGTTTCAGAGGGTATTGTGGTCTTTGGCCAAAAAACACTACAATCGACACAATCAGCGCTTGATAGAATTAATGTTAGAAGGTTGTTAATTTTTGTAAAGAAAGAAGTTTCCAGAATATCTAGAAACCTCTTATTTGAGCAAAATATCCAAGCTACCTGGACAAGATTCCATGGCCAAGTGCGTCCATTCTTGGAAAGCGTAAAAGTTAGGTTTGGCTTAACAGATTTTAAGGTTGTTTTGGACAGCACAACAACAACACCAGATCTCGTAGATAGAAATATTATGTATGCGAAAATTTTTCTTAAGCCAGCGAGATCAATTGAGTTTATTGCAGTTGATTTTGTTATAACAAGAAGCGGCGCGAGTTTCGCAGATCCGCTTGAATAAAAATTTTTGACAACTATATATTAGTAGGAGTGTACTTACAATGACAACAACATATAATTTTTGGAGCGAACCTAATTTAGAGCCAAAAAGAAAATTTAGATATCTTCTGTATTTTGCAGGCATGCCACAGTTTATAGCAAAGACAGTTAGCAAGCCATCGTTTCAGGTGGGAACTGCTGCTCATAGCTTCTTGCAGCATAATTTTAATTTCCCGGGAAGAGTTACGTGGCAGGATGTTAATATTACAATAGTTGACCCGATTCAGCCAGACTCAACAGCAACTTTGTACAATATTTTAGGAAGCGCTGGTTACGTTTTGCCTACTGACGTAAACAGAGAAGATGGAACCGGAAAGCGAACAATTACTAAAGAAGATATGGTGAACTCTCTGGGGCCAGTTGTCCAGATAGACACAATCGGCTCTGGCGGGGCCCAAGACGTTCTAGAGTCTTGGATATTGAAAAATCCACAAATTACATCTGTAAATTTTGATACTTTGGACTATAGTTCTGATGACCTCTTAAATATACAGATTTCACTCAAGTATGACTGGGCGACTCTCAACGAAATAGGAGTATCCCCAGGCGCTGGCCTCGGTTGGAGATCTGGAAACCAGGAATAATATTTTTAAACAAAGTATAATAAAATGGTATAATAAAAGAACATTAGTTAAATTACTCAACTAATAAATTCGAAAGCGAGAAAGAATGTCAAGAAATTCTAGGAAACTAAACAGAAAGCCACAGCCAAAGTACAATCCCAATAGTCAAAACCCACCGGGACCACCACCAGCGCCTCCACCCCAGGCGCCTACTGTCCCGACTAATAACAATAACCCTTTTGGACTATCATTCGTTACTCCAACAGAAGATGTGCTTTTACCATCTGGTGGCAAATTTTATCCAAAATCTAACCCTTTCCATGGGCTTAGCAAGGTTGAAATAAAGCATATGACTGCTAGGGAAGAAGATTTGTTATCAACTTTAAGTGAAAACAATGAACAAAATATATTCAACACATTAATAGACGGAATTTTAACTAATAAAAATCTTAAAGCAGAAAACTTATTGGAACAAGATAAGTTGGCAATTTTACTTCGGGCCCGTGCTACAGGGTATGGAGAGGTATATGCAGCTAGCGCATATTGTGAAAATTGTAAAAAGTCAACTAAATTTGAATTTAACCTAAGCAAAACAGAAATAGTCGAACCAGAGACAGAGTTTTTGTTCGACGAGGAAACGAACTGCTTTACTTTAGAGTTGCCAGTTTCTAAAATAAATGTTAAAATTAGAAACATAAATGATTCTGACCTTAAATCAATTAATGAAGAAAAAGCTAAGAAAAAAGAATTAGGCATAGACTTTAACCTAACAATATCAAAGTTAAGCAGAATGATAATTATAGCTAATGATATTGATGACCGAAGTATGATATCTAAATTGGTAGAAGTACTACCAGCTGCTGATGCCAAGGTTATTTTAAATTTTTTCGAAGATGTTTACCCTAGAATCTCTACTCTTCAAACGGTAGAATGCTCAGAGTGCGGGACTCCGAGCGAAAAGGAGGTGCCCCTTTCGTGGGCCTTTTTTCGCGTTGACTTTTGAATATATTGAAAAAGTCACATATGAACAAATATTTTTCCTGATGAGAGAAAACAACTTTTCTTTTACCGAAGCATACAACCTTCCTATAAAATTACGCTCTTGGTTTGTAGAAAGACTAATTAAGTACCTCCAACCTAGTGAATAAAAATATTTTTTTTTCTATTTAAAGTATAAGACACCAAAACAGGCGGATTTTTAAATATGGCAACACCTTTACCACCAGGACTGGGCATAGATAGGGCAGAGTGGGATACTTTATCTGAAGCTAGCAAAAAGTTATTTGCAAACCTGTATAATCGTGTAGAATCTCAGAAAAATCGGTTTACGACTGCTCCTGTCGGCGGCAAAGACTTTAGAGATAACTTAGGCGGCGTAACCGATGAGGCAGCTAGATTAACAGAAAAACTCAAAGCCACTCAGGACGCAGCAAATGAACTACAGGGTGCCTTTGGTAGCATTGCTTTTGAGCCTTCTATACTTGAGGGAATCTCGGGCGCAGCACAAAACTTAGAAATTTTAACTGGTAACGCCAAAGCCGGAGCCGCAGCATACAAAGCACTATCTGAAAGATTCGCTTTTTTCAATCAAATTTCGGGTGCCAATTTAAAGGTAACTGGCACACTTACTGGTCAGACTGAAACACTGACATCACAACTAGCAGCTCAAGCAGCTACGCTAGAGCAACTGGGCTTGAGTGTGGGCTCGTTTGCTAAAAATGTTGATTCTGCAATATTTTCTTTTGCCTTAAATGAAAAGCAAGTCCGGTCTTTTAATTTTGCAATTAAAGATATGGCTAATAGTTTAAAGATGGCACCAGAAGAGGTTTCTAGAAACTTTCAACTTCTTACTAAGAATTTAGCATATGACTTTACAACAATAAAAGATCAATTTGTCAAGTTTCAGAAACTTTCTCTTCAAACAGGTATATCTGTTGGCGACCTCAGTTCCGGCTTCGGCGCGAGAATGGACACAATCCAGGGTGCCTCGTCAGCAGCTGCCTCAATAAACCAGCTTTTGGGCAGAAATGCTTTTTCTGCTACAGAGCTTTTAATGATGGACGACGCAACCCGGGCAGAAAAAATAAGAGAAGCAATTATTACTGATCCTGCAATTATGGGAGATATTAAGTCAGGTTCGGCAGCTGGAAAATTTGCACTCGCATCAGTGGTTGAAGCACTACCAGGCTTCGATAGAGACACAGCAAGAAGGTTTCTTATGACCGGTGATGCTTCTGTAAAGGATAAGATTGGCGAAGCTGTAGACCGAAATGTTACTGGAGCTTCAGCTGAAAAATTCAAGCAGCTAGAGATGAGCACCGACGATTTAGTCAAAGCTTTTAAAATAGCATCTGATGAGATCATTCAAAGGTTTGACTCGGACGATGCAAGGGCTTTCCGCGCACGCCGAGAACGTTTGCTTGAAGGGCTCGCTCCTGGCGACATCACCGGCGCCGACCGAGCACGAACACTGCCAGAGCTTGCAGGAGTGTTGGCTACATTCGGACCCATGAGAAGAGGCTTGTCAGCTGATTTGGTTGCCCGGGCCATGGACCGCCCAGATATTGTTGACCCTAGAACGCTGGAAAGGCTTGTAAAAGCCACGCAGGATGGTTCTGTTGACCCTCGTAAATTAAATGAACTCTTGACCAACGCATTAACTGCTGAAGGCACCATGGAACGCGGGAGAGCAATAACTGAGATTGCGAATCGAGGTATGCTATTAGGAAGTGAAGACTCTTTAGTTCAAGAATTGTTTAAAGACCTGGGCCCTGTGGCTCGATCTGGATTACTTGGAATAAAAGACGTAAATGAATTTGCATATCGAACCACACTGCGCGCCTTGACTGAGGCCCGGATGAGCAACGACACTGCTGCCCTGGCAAAAATTAAGGCATCGCTGATAAAACGCGGCGAAGAGGGAAATAAACAAGGTGCATATGCCTTGCCAAAGCCCGATACCGGTAAAAAAGTTCGTACGAATTTGAAAACTTTTCAGTCAGATCTGCAAGAGACCCTGCAGGGCACAGGAATAACACTTGACGACATTAACTTTGACGTTACAAGGGAAGACGTTGGGAAGAGGCGAAGACTACGAGAAGAGCTTACGCCTATAGAGGACATGAATTTATCTCGCATACCTCTTAGGGTGCAAAACATAAACAATAACAACGTTTCAGTAAATTTGGTCGCAGAAGTTAATGTTGACGGGGAAAAAAGAAGAATACCTGCAAAAATATTAGAGCAGGAAATAGATAACAGAGTCGAAAACAGCCTAGGCAAGATAGCTGGAGATTAATAAATTAGGAGTTTTATGAAATGCCATTTTTTGATGAAATAGCCCGCAGATCTGGGCAAATGATAAAATTTACAGGCGTTGCCTCAAATACGTCTGTTCAGTTTCCGGCCTTTATAACGCAGTTTTCAGATGATTACCAGGTTCAGTGGGGAAGCCAGCAAGTTTTTGGCCGAATTGATCCTATCAAAAATTATGTTTCTACTGGCAGAAGAATTCAAGCAAGTTTCGATATATTAGGAAGGAATGAGGAAGTAGCGCTAGAAAATTTTAGAAACTATTCTACTTTAATTCAGATGATGTACCCGTCTTATAGTGACCCAGTAGGCCCGAACCCTAAATCTAGAACGATAAAGGCTGCACCTCTTTTAAGGATTAAATACGCAAACTACATACAGTCAAAAGTTAATAATGTGGGCCTCCTTGGGTGCATACAGGGCGTTACTTTTAAACCAAAATTTGAGGCAGGGCATTTTTTCGGCGCAAGTGGAGATATGATACCTTTAAGCTATTCAATGAGCTTTGTATTTGAGCCTTTGCACGAAAATGCTCTAGGGTTTGATACTAATGGTGTCTCCTTGGATGAAAACTTTCCCTATAATATGCGCAACGCCGTACTTGTCCCTAGAGAGCCGGGTTCCGACCCCCTTGAAGGATAATGCTTGATTTTTTTAACATAAGAGGTTATAATAAATGTCAAAATGGACTCAAAATTCAGTCATCTTAGAAAATGGAGACAAAATATATCAAAAATTTTTTGATAAAACAGGATTGCAGAAAGTAGATCACCTTAGTTTAATATTATACGGAGATCCAATAAATGATAGTTTTTTGAAAAAACTATCACTTTCAAAACACACTTTCGCTAGCGGCGATAGCTTGAGCAAAATAGCCTTTAAAGAATACGGCGATGCAAGACTGTGGTGGGTCCTTGCCTGGTTCAACGGCAAACCTACAGATTTACATTGTAATCTTGGAGATATAATTGTAATTCCCCATCCCCTGCAAGAGGCGCTTTTGCAGGCATATGAAAGGATAAACATATGAGCAATGAGTACGATAGCAGTCAAGACAAATTTATTTCAGGCGACGGAGGAAGAGAAGATCCTTCTTTTGTTTTATACCCTCAGGCTTATTTAGTTAATTTTTTAACATTTGATACTCCTAAGGACGGTCCGGAATCACCCGCGGAACCATTTGGTGTTTTTGATAAGAGAATAAAAATATCGAGAATGTCCCCTCCGTCTAAGACTTACGCTAGATTGGCTAAAATTAAAGGTGCTTATTTGCCTGAAGCCATAATATCTAAAATTTTAGTTGGTGATACTGATCCTGAAAAAGTTAGTAGATTTTTTCTAAATATGGATAATCAAAAAATTAGTGCTCTGACACCAGAGCTTAGATTATATAAGATTAGCGAAGAATTAGGGGTAGCAAAGCCTTTTTATTTTCCGGTGTCTACAGACTATAACTTTCTGGCTAATAATCAAATTGATTTATCAAAATCGTTTACTGCAAACGCAGCAGCAATTGAGAGCTTTTCGGTTACTTTTACGGGCAAGAACCCATTTCAAGCAAGTAGGGGGTTTTTAGAAGCCACTTTAAATGTAAAAGTTGACAATATTTCAATGATATTTGATGAGCCCCGGGGCTTTGAAGGTGAATACGCTCCCATCGCAGATTTATTTACAATCCGGATTGCTGATGGAGAAAGGATTCCCGGTACAGGCAAGACCAGCTCAGGAAACGCTCTAGAAAATGGCAAAAGTTGCAGAATTGCTGCAACACTGGGATATTCTGATCATAGAACAGATGTATTTACAGCGGATGAGATAGAGGCTATTAGAAGCACATTTCAAACAATAAACTTATTCTATAGTACGCACGACCTGAACATGCAGCAAGATGGGTCTGCTACGATAAGTATAAAATACACTGGATTCTTAGAAGCACTAAAAGGGGAATCTCAGTATGATTTAGTAGCTAACGTTGCACAGAAAGCAAGACTACAGAAAGCTAAGACTGGTGGTGAAACTAAGAAACCTGTCGAAAACATTAAGGACATTGGAGAATTAAGATCAGTTGCTAGGAAAGAAGCCGAGAATAAGGCCAAAAGTACCAAGAAGGAGGAAGTTTTACTCCCAACAACAAAAGATATTACTTCTGCTTTTAAGGATTTGATAAATAACTTATACACAACTGGAAAAATACACTTATCTCCAACAAATGATGTTTCAACTCGGCGTGATAAAACAATACTTCGATCCCAATATGACTTAACCGACTTGGATAGTACCACAGACGCCGCTATGCTTATTTCTATGCGCCAACTCGGGGACGATCTGCTCTCTGGACAGCTGAGTGACCAGTTATTAGAAATCTCTAATTTAGACTTAAAAAAGTTAACACCAAAAAAGGTTAAAGAATTAAATTTTAATCCCTTCCGCTTTGTTTCATTGAGCTATATTTCTTACTTTACGCTTGGAGACTTTCTAGAATCATATTTTAAAAAAATTGGAGACGACATTAGGAGGACATTAAAAAGAGTAGAGTCAGACAAGATGCTGGCAACGCCGATAAAAGAAAAGGTTAAAAAGAGAATAGGTGCTTTATTGTTGGATATAAAAAGGTTTAACGTTTTTATGTCTGACGTCATATATGTTAGAAAAGAAGAAGACACGCTGTATCCGGAAGAGAGAAACCTTAATATTGCAGATATACCGATTACAATCGATACTTTATATACAGTCATTTTTGAAGAAATGGTAAAGGATCGGAGGTCCTTTTACGATATGTACGACTTTCTCACTTCGATGGTCCCCAAGTTGTTAACAAGATCATTTAATGAATTGCCAAATGCTGATTTTATAAATCATATAACTTTCACAACCACAACTTATAGCGCTAGAAAAACCAACCGTTCAGTGATAAAAAAAGGAACGATATCAGTCGCAGATATTCCATCGCCAATACAAATGGCTAGTCAATCCGGAGTGGAGAAGACTGATCAAATTTTTATAATACATCAGAAACCATCTAAGTATACTCGTCCTCTCGGGTCAGGAAACACGGAAAGAGATAGTAAAAATGGCATATACCACTTAAGAGCAAACCAGACTACGGGACTTATAAAGAGCATTAACTTTTCAAGAATTCCGTCCCCTGCACGAGAGGCTTATATGATCGCGAGAAACGGTAAAATTTATGATGAATTAAGGTATGCCCACAATGCAACTGTTGAGATGGTGGGCAATAATTTATTTTTTCCTAGTTGCTGTGTTTACATAAACCCTGACACTTTAGGATTTGGCGATCCCCGAGCAACATCCTCAGCCGCGCGCAGATTAGGGTTTGGCGGCTACTATGTTGTCGGCCCGGTCACCACAAAATTTGAATCAGGCAGATTAGATACCACTCTTCAGTTATATTTCAACAGTTTCCCGGAATCTGATACACAGCCAAACATTAAATCTGGAGCCACTGGAAAAACTCAAAATCTCAAAACTTCGGCCCTAACTACAGCTGGAATTGGCACTACAGGAGAAACTGAATGAGTACACATAATTTTAGGGGCGGCCAGTCAGAAAATTTAAGGACAGAATACTCTGAAAGACAAAAGTATCTGCAATACATAAACAGTCAAGATATTGATTTTTTAAATACCTTATATGATAAGAAGCTATATGGATTTGTAAATAATAACTATGAACCTATAGTCCCCGTACCAAATACTGTGCTTTTTGGGCAGTACGCTGGTCTTGCAACTGGTCTAAACTTTACCGTTTCAATGTTCAATAATTTTAGGGCAGCATTCCAGGAGGGGTCTAATCTTGAAGCCCCCACTTTGATATCTGATCTTCTCCCTTCCAAAAGTTTTACAAATTTTGACGACTCCTATAATTCTTTCACCCGAGGCGTTGGCTTAGAGTTGAGTGGATTTATGGTCAGTGAGGGACTTAATCAAAGTTTATCTTTTCCTGTTTTTGTAAACCTTTTGAACGAAATATTTTTTAGACAAAACTTTTTTGCCACCCCATTGTCTAAGTCCGGATATGCTTTATCAAATTTTTCAACCGTCTATAACACTGGACTATATGTAGATCTTGGAAAAAATTTTTCTCCCAACTTAGACCAGCTAAAGGTAGATTTAGTAATAGATCCTAATTTTTATTGTTTTGCTGAGACTGCACAAAAATTTGGATTCAAGGTTGATCTAAATTGTCCATGGAGAATAGCGGTAGACTTAAACTCACCTATCGCTCAGGATAATATTTTGAACAATCGACCACTCAGTGATTTCGCCGGGTTTTATTCTGATGTTTTGACTTTAAAAATTGGCTACGACGATCTCTGGGCAATTAAGAGGTTCTACGAACTTTTGTATATACAATACCATGCCAGTATTGGGCTGCCAAGTATATCTGTAGATTTTTCTTCCGTAGAGATGCGTAAGTGGTTGGAATGTTTATTGATTCATAGGTTTAGAGAACTTGGCCTCTTCCCGAGAGAATATAAAAAGACAGATTATTTTGTGGAAATAGAATCAAAAGTCCTTGACATTTACAACGGATATGGGTTAAACTCTAATTATGGAGCTATTTCATATGTAAACAAATTTTGCTCCGATGTAATAAGAACAATAACTAGGAGAGTATAGTTGATATTACAAACACTGGACGTTAGAGATAACTGCCGTGGAGCTTTCTACAAAAATAAGCTAGTGATCGAACCAGAGCCTGACTTTTATAGAAATTTTAATATTGCGTGGAAACATTCTAAATTTTTTGATGATTCAAGCTTTACATATCTTTATCTCTTCGCAAAGGAAGAGGATATAGAGAAATATTCACCGAACCCAAAGCAGTATCGAGATTGTATTGCTAACATTAGAGCGCAAGAAAGAGCAGCCTCGTTAGCTAAAATAGACTTGAGAGGCGAGTGTTTTTTTGATCTTTTTCCAAAAAGTAAGCTAGAAAAATATTTTTCTTGCAAGCTCGACGCTCTGGAAAATGTATATGCTAACGTAAAAAAGCCAAGTGATTATGATATACTCCATAAAGCTCATGTTCTTTGTGCCACAATTCGTAATCAACAAATTATTTTTAGAAACAAAAGAAGGAATATAAATTATAATATTTTTGGAACATCAACAGGTAGATTGTCTACTAGGCCAAAAACTCTTCCAATTTTAAATTTAAAGAAGGAAGACAGACAGCATCTTTACCCAAGTAATGATCTTTTTGTCGAATTTGACTATAATGCGGCAGAAATTAGAATGCTATTGGCACTAGCCAATTCAAAGCAGCCAGATGAAGACATACACAACTTTAATATGCAGGTCTTGAAGTTAAAAGACACTACTAGACAACAGGCCAAAGAGAGGTTTTTTGCCTGGCTTTATAACCCAGAGGCTAAGGATAGTAAGTTAGAAAAAATCTACAATAAAAATATATATAGAGATTATTATGTTGACGGAGTTATAAAAACTCCCTTTGGGCGCGAGATGATAGTAGAAGAAAAAAAAGCATTAAATTACTTGACACAATCAACCACATCTGATATGGTTATAGAAAATTCATATAAAATACAAAAATTTTTAAAAAGCAGAGAAAGTAAAATTGCATTTTTGCTGCATGATTCAATAATTCTAGATGTCTCCCGTGATGATGTAGCTCTCTTAAGCGAGGTTAAGCAAATCTTCGAAAAGACTCGCTGGGGCTCTTTTCTAACATCATCTAAAATAGGGAGAAATTTTTTAGAAATGAAGGAAGTCGAGATTTGAAGAACTTATTGGGTATTGGCACTGCCGGCTGCAACGTTGTCAGTCAGTTGTCTAAGTACGATTCTTATGCCTCTTATTACATTTCTAACGAAATAGAAAAAACAACTAAGTATAAGTTTAGTCTTGAAGTGGCGACAAATCCAGAAGAATACGAAAACATGGATATGAAAAAGCTTCATTCTTGGTTATCTAAAATCAAGGACCAGGCAAGCGTATTTTTATGCGGCGCCTGTGAATCAACCGGGATAACTCTTCGCGCATTAGAAAAGCTTCATAAGCAGGGAGTTATAATGGACATTGTTTATTTTATGCCAGAAGTGGAGGTCCTATCTGATACTAAGACCTTACTTGAGCGCACAACAAGAGGTGTGTTGCAGAATTATGCACGCTCAGGCCTGTTCCAAAAGATTTGTTTAGTTTCAAATCTTGAACTAGAGAGCCTCGCGGGAGATACAAATGTCTATGAATATTACAATCAAATTAATTCAGTTTTTACAAGCACTTATTATATGATGGACGTTTTTAGGAACAACAAGCCTGTAACTTCAACTTTTAAAATTCCAAAAGAATCATGTAAAATAACAACGATCGGCATATCTGAAATCAACGGGGAAGATAAATTATTTTTTCCGTTGACAAGCGAGGCAGAAATAGTTTATTATTATGGTATAAACGAAGAAAAGCTCAAAACTGAGCATAATCTATTTAGAACTATTACCAATAATATAAAAAGTAAAATTACAAATAATACAAAAGTTAGTTTTGGCATATATTCTACCAATTATGAAAATGATTACGTTTATGCCGAATATTTTTCACCAAAAATTCAAAAAATTGCTCTTGACGAAGAAGCAGAAGTCTGATATATTATAAAAAGTTGGTCGAGATATTTGTCGACCTGCTATAGCAAAAAGCAAAAAAATAATCTAAAATTTAAAAGGAGTAAAGATTAATATGAAAGAAAATTACACAAGGGAGATTTTATATCCTAGTGCAAATATTTTGCAAACATTTAAAACAAAAACATATAGCGGCTATGGGCCCGCTATTGATGAGTACATTGACAACTCAATTGATTCCATACTTCGTGCGATGGAAGAGGATCCAGCTAGAAAAGAATTTAAGATCTGCTTCATCCGCGAAGGAGATAATTTAATTATAGTTGATTCCGGTAGAGGAGCAGTCGGCCGCGAAATCGCAGATATAGTGGCACTAGGCAAATCAGGGACTAAAGAGTCAGGGCTCAAGCGGGCACATGGCACCTTCGGCGCCGGCGCAACCTCGGCAGCTCTTTACTTAGTTGGAAAAGAGGACCAGTGCAAAGTGACGGCTGTTTCATTTAAGGGTGAACTCGCTAGCTTAGCCATGTTCGACCTAGAAACCTGTGAAACGAGTGATCCTCCATGGACCTATTACATCTCCCATGAGCATAGTTCGTGTGATGATTTTACGGCAAAACTAAAAACGTTGAAACAGTTCGTCGGTAGCGAAGCAGCTTCTGGGATGGGCATTTTTATACAGGACGGCGCCAATCGTTTTCCAAAGCAGACATATGCAGCATGGCAGGCTATTGCTAAGTCGATCAGAATTAATTACGCACAGAAGTTACAGAGATTGTCTAAATCAAATGTTGAGCTTAGTTTTGAATTTTGGACACATAATTCAAAACATGACACGTTTCAAGAAACAAAGACAGCAAGTTTCACTAGCTGGGCTGATCCAATTTTGGATTCTTTGGACTATTCAGTAAACCCGAGCCTAGTGACATGGTACAGAGGAGGTAGGAATTTTAATTTTGAAAAGGTCAAAATACTTGGAATCGACTGTGGGCTGAGGATTTCTCAGTTCATGGAGTGGAAAAACCGTGATGAAAGTGACCCATGGGGATCAGGGTTTAGGAGTAAGATGCCACAAGGCATTTCATTTATTCGAAATGGAAAGAGAGTTCAGTGCACTACTGGGTCGAACGTTTGGATTTGGGACACTCACAAAAGATCTCTTTTTGTAGAATTATCTTATGATGGAGACCACCATCCTCATCTTAAGGTAAATCAAGAGAAGACAGAAGTCATTCTTTCCGACGAATTCGCTGCGGCTTTTCAAAAAGAAATACGAACAAATGTAACAGCGGCTGCAATGTTTAGTCAAAATAAGAAGAATACCAATCAGGTTGAGCAAGCAGAACTTACTCATATCAAGGAGGGCGTAGCTTCCACGTTTTCAAATACTCGAAAATCAAAGTCAGACCAAGGGAAAACAATTCCAAAAGCCAGAGATTTCGAAACTAAAACCACTTCCAGCAGAAAAGAGTCTTATGTTGGAAGAACAGGGGAGATTAACAAGTCAACATCATCCGACATAAGGAATTCAAACTTGCCGAAGTTTGAAATTATCAATGCACCTGAATCAAGGTACACGCCTTGGAGTAAAACCATTGATATGTCATGTTCACCACCGCAAATGGTTATTCAAGTAAATCGAGCCCACAAATTTGTTGCAAATTTACTGGATGCGCAGCCCCCGCTTGTCGCAGAGGTTTTCACTACCGCATCAGCGTGGCTTCTAGGTTCTAGTTGCCACGGCAAAACTGACGAAGAAATTTTTAACGAGATCCAGCAGTTTGGGGAAACTTATGTTGAAATAGTTGCAAATACCGAGTTATCCAAAAAGAGGAAAACTTCAAACCGCCCCGAAAAAGCTGCTTGACAAAATTAAAATAATTTGATATTATGTATTCAGTTGGTCGGGATATTTGCCGACCTGCTATAGCCAAAAGTGTGCAAAAAAACAACAAACCAATAGGAGGTATTAATAATGGCACTTAATTTAGACGCAATGAAAGCGAAGTTAAACAAACTTAATGGAAAGGGAGATGGAAAAAAGAATTTCTGGCGCCCAGAGGAAGGGGAAAGCAATATCCGTATTGTTTCAACACCTGACGGTGATCCTTTTAAGGAGAAGTATTTCCATTATGGAGTTGGGGGGCAATCTTTTCTTTGCCCGAAGAGGAATTTTGGGGATGACTGCCCAGCATGTAATTTTGCCAATAAGTTATGGAACGAAGGGACGGAAGAGAGCAAAAGGCAAGCAAAAGATATGTTTGCAAAGCAAAGGTTTTTCTCACCAGTTTTAGTTCGCGGAGAGGAAGCCGAAGGCATCAGAGTATGGGGGTACGGCAAGATGGCATATGAAAAACTGTTAACAATTGTGCTAGACCCTGACTATGGGGATATTACAGACCCTGAGACCGGTAACGATCTCAAATTGATGTATGGCAAGCTTCCCGGAGCAAGCTTTCCCCGAACCGACATTCGCCCCCGCCCAAGAAAGACAGTCTTGTGCGACGATGCAGTTGGTGGAGATGAAAGATGCGCAGAGCTTCTAGAAACAATTCCAAATTTTGATGAAATCTTTGAAAGAAAAACAACAGAGGAGGTTCAATCAATAATGGATCAACACCTATCTTCCGACACAAGCAGGCCTGATGTAGAAAAGTTCGGAAGTAACACTGAAGCCGATAATTCTTCCAGCTCCGTTGAAGATGCCTTCAACGAACTGCTGAATCAGTGAGATATTTATTATGCCAAAAACAAAGGTGACTAAGCTAAAAAAAGGCGCTTTAGATATCGCTTCAATTAGAGGTATTATAAATAAAAAAGCTGGAAGAGAAGTAGCACACAGTCTTCAAGATAACAACCCAACAGAGGTGAATGAGTGGATCCCTACTGGCTCTAAATGGCTTGACGCAATTATTTGCAAAGGCAGACACGCTGGTATCCCTGTGGGTAAAATTTCAGAAATTGCTGGACTCCCTGGCACTGGCAAGTCTTTCTTGGCTGCCCAAATAGCCGGCAACGCTCAAAAGATGGGTATTGATGTAGTGTACTTTGATTCAGAGTCAGCTATTGACCCTTCTTTTATGGAGCGCGCCGGCTGCGATTTGGATAGACTTATGTATGTACAAGCAGCATCTGTTGAGTTTGTCCTGGAAACCATCGAAGAATTGCTAGCTACTGGTAACAAATGGCTTTTCATTTGGGACTCTTTGGCTCTTACCCCATCGATTTCTGATGTTGAAGGCGACTTCAACCCTCAGTCTTCTATGGCAGTAAAGCCTAGAATCCTAGCCAAGGGAATGTCTAAATTAACTATCCCTATCGCTGACGCGAACGCCACTTTCCTAGTCCTCAATCAGCTGAAGACTAACCTAGGGGCAAGAACACCAGCGCAGGCTATGACTGAACCATACACAACTCCTGGAGGAAAGGCTATGATTTATGCTTATTCTCTTCGTGTGTGGCTCACCGCAAGAAAAGCCAAAGCTAGTTTCATCGTAGATGACAATGGTTTCCGCATTGGATCTGAAGTAAAGGTAAAGCTGGAAAAGTCTCGTTTTGGGACTCACGGCCGAACCTGTAACTTTAAGATCCTATGGGGTGATGATGCTGTTGGTGTCCAAGATGAAGAAAGCTGGTTCGATGCAATCCAAATCTCTGAAAGACTTGAACAGTCTGGTGCATGGTTTACGCTAATCCACAATGATGGGTCTAAGGAAAAGTTCCAGCGCAAACAATGGGTCACTAAACTTGAGAGTGAAAAGTTCAGAGAAAGTGTCTTGACTATTATTGAAGAAGATGTTATCATGAAGTTCAAGAATAGAGAAGGCAAAGCAGACGACTTCTACGACGCGGACGATGTCCCGCCGACAGAATAGTCGCTTACACAAGCCCGGCTCTATGCCGGGCTTTTTTTTAACTAAATGAGAAATGATATGTTTGATGGAATACTTACAGACCCAGAATTTATTTATAGTGCAATTGCTATGTTAATTATTGGTTTGGCCCTACACAAATGGAAGAGAAACTAAAATGAAGAGAATGATGATAGTAGACGCGTATAACCAGTTTATTCGTGGATACATAGTAGACCCTAGCAAGAACCCAAACGGCTCCCCTATCGGCGGTATTCGCACGTTTATCAATATTTTAAATAAGCTCACTAGAGAAGTGAAGCCAGACCTTTTGGTTTTGGTCTGGGATGGCAAAGGCGGCAGCAAAAAGCGTCGTTCTATGAATAAATCATACAAAGGCGGCCGCAAGCCACCTCGAACTAACTGGTCCCAGGTTGGCATGGCAGACGAGGAAGTCATGGATAATAAAGTGTGGCAACAAATGAGAGTAATTGAATATTTCAATCAAACCCCAGTTATTCAGTTTATGGAGCCACTAGTTGAAGCAGACGACGTAATTTCATATGTCAAGAGCAGCCCTATGTTTTCAGAGTGGCAAAAAGTGATTGTCTCTGCGGATAAAGACTTTATTCAACTTTTAGATGATAAAACCATACTTCATCGACCTATTCAAAAAGAATATCTTAACAAGAACAGTATCGTAGAAAAATTTGGTATTCATCCTACTAATTTTGCTCTAGCAAGAGCGATTGTTGGAGATTCTTCGGACAACTTGCCCGGTGTACCTAGGGTTGGGCTTGAAACGGTGTCAAAACGATTTTCTTTCTTAAAAGAAGAGAAAACTTACTACTTATCTGATATTATTGGTGAATGTGAGAAACCGGAAAATAAACAAAAAGTTTTTTCTAATATTATTGATAATCAGGAGTTGATAGAGAGTAATTATAATATTATGCAGTTATCATCCCCCATGTTATCCATACAGGCAAAACAGGGTATTGATGAAACATTTGAAAGTTATGAGCCACACTATAACCAAACAGAGATAAGAAAGCTAATGCTTCAAGACGGTGTGCTTACGGTGGCAACGGTGGATTTGGAACAAAGATTTAATAGCATCATCACTTCCTTTTCTCGGTAAAATATGATATTATACTCTAAATAAAAGGAAGTCGAATGGAGCAAGAAAAAAGCTTTTCAAAATTTGGGAAAACTTTTCAAGAAGATTTGTGTCATTTAATTTTAAATGATAGGCCCTTCGCTGATCAGATGTTTGAGGTTTTGGATGTTAACTTTCTGGAACTTAAGCATCTGAAGGTTTTTGTCACAAAAATAAAGGAATATAGAAAAAAATATGGAGTCCACCCCACATCTAATATTATGCGTTCAATCATACGATCAGGTCTGGATGCAGAACAGGAATCAGTTAAAGTTAGAATCAGGGAGTATTACGCCCGTGTCCTTGCAAACGGGGAAACACCAGATAGTTCAGAATATATTAAAGACACTGCTCTTGATTTTTGTAAAAAGCAAAAACTAAAAGAAGCCTTAATTAAATCTGTAGATTTAATAAAATCTTCATCCTTTGACGAGGTCTCTAAAGTTATAGATAATGCCCTCAAGTTAGGTAGTGATAATACTTTGGGCTATGATTATTTAACTGATTTCGAAAAAAGATTTTTGGTTAAGGCGAGAGATCCAATAACCACCGGGTGGAAAGATATAGATGATATTGCTAAGGGAGGCCTAGGCAAGGGAGAACTTGGGGTTGTAGTCGCCCCAACGGGCGCAGGTAAATCAATGGTTCTTGTCCACCTAGGTGCCCAAGCAGTAAAGTCTGGAAAAAATGTACTCCATTATACTCTAGAGCTTTCAGATACCGTTGTTGCTAGTAGATATGATTCTTGCATTACAGGAGTTGAATTAAAAAATTTATCTATTTTTAAAGAAAAAATTTATGACGAGATCAGGGAGATTTCCGGCAGACTAATAGTAAAAGAATATCCCACCAGAAGTGCAAATATTCAAACAATCAAAAATCACCTTGAGAAGCTAAAACGCCGAGATTTCACTCCAGATATGATCATTGTTGACTACGGAGATCTAATTCGACCAGAAAATAGCAGAAAAGATGAGAAAAGGCATCAGCTAGAAACTATTTACGAAGAGCTTAGAGGAATAGCTCAAATTTGCGAGTGTCCACTCTGGACAGCATCCCAAACAAACAGATCTGGGTTGAATGCGGAAGTGATAACAATGGAGTCAATTTCTGAGGCATTTAACAAATGTTTTGTAGCTGATTTCATCTTTACGGTTTCTAGAACCGTCGAAGATAAAAATACAAACCAAGGCCGTATTTTCGTCGCCAAGAACCGAAACGGCCCAGATGGATTGGTGTATCCAATCTTTATGGATACCAGTAATGTGAAAATTAAGGTTTTGCAAAAAACAGGAGAAAGTGTAAATGACATAATCCAAAAAACTTCTGCGGAGAGACTAACATCTCTAAAGGAGAAGTATGCGGTGTTTAAGAAACAAGGAGGTAATAAATAATATGGAATTGTCAAATAAAATTTTATCAGAAATCACAGTGCATATGAAGTATGCGCGCTACCTAGAGGATAAAAAAAGAAGAGAAACGTGGGAAGAGTTAGTATCAAGAAATATGAACATGCACATTAAGAAATTCCCAGAATTGGAAATTCAAATACATAAAGCGTATAAAATGGTCTTTGAGAAAAAAGTGCTGCCTTCAATGCGCTCGATGCAGTTTGGAGGAAAGCCAATTGAAGTTGCACCCAATAGGATATTCAACTGCGCGTTTATGCCTGCAGATGATTGGAGATGTTTTGGAGAAGCAATGTTTCTTTTGTTGGGAGGGACAGGTGTAGGTTACAGTGTACAGAAGCATCATGTTGAAAAACTACCAGAAATAACAAGACCAAATATGAATAGGACTAGAAGATTTTTAGTCAATGATTCAATTGAGGGTTGGGCCGACGCAGTAAAGGCACTTGTAAGATCTTACTTTCAAGGCGGCTCAAGACTTAGATTTGATTATTCTGACATACGACCAAAGGGCGCAGCTTTAATCACCTCTGGCGGCAAAGCCCCTGGGCCCCAACCTCTCAGGGAGTGCTTGGTAAAATTAGAGGGCATGCTATCACAAAAGCAAAATGGGGACAAACTAAAGCCTATCGAAGTTCATGATATGATTTGTCACGTCGCGGACGCAGTTCTCGCCGGCGGCATCAGAAGAGCAGCGCTAATATCTTTGTTTTCTGCGGATGATGAAGATATGATTGCAGCAAAGACTGGAAATTGGTGGGAAACAGACCCTCAGCGCGGAAGAGCAAATAATTCAGTTGTACTACTTCGTCACAAAATTGACAGAGAGTATTTTATGAATTTGTGGGAAAGAGTAAAGGCGTCAGGAGCGGGTGAGCCTGGTTTTTATTTTTCAAATGATAAAGACTGGGGCACAAACCCTTGTTGTGAAATCGGACTGCGACCATATCAGTTTTGCAATCTTACAGAAGTAAATGTTTCAAATGTTGAAAGTCAAGAAGATTTAGAGGATAGGGTCCGGGCCGCAACCTTCATAGGCACTCTTCAGGCGAGCTATACTGATTTTCACTACCTTCGAGATATTTGGAGAAGAACAACAGAAAAAGATGCACTTATTGGGGTTAGCATGACCGGCATCGCCTCTGGAAAGGTTCTCGACTTAGACATGAAAAAAGCTGCCGAGGCTGTAAAATTAGAAAACCAAAGGGCGGCAGATTTAATTGGAATAAGACCAGCTGCAAGAACGACATGTGTCAAGCCAGCTGGTACAACGTCTCTCACGTTAGGTACAAGCTCTGGTATTCACGCATGGCATAATGATTACTATGTTCGTCGTTTGCGAGTTGGTAAAAATGAACCAATTTACAATTATCTCGTAAGCAGCCATCCGGAACTGGTAGAGGATGAATATTTTAGTCCACATACCACCGCAGTTATTTCGATTCCACAAACTGCACCAGATAGGTCAATATTGAGAACCGAGTCTGCACTACAACTTCTGAAAAGAGTTAAGAGAGTTACAGACGAGTGGGTCCGCCCCGGATTCCGCAAAGGTCAAAATACCCATAATATTTCAGCGACTGTCTCAATAAAAGATGCAGAGTGGGTTGATGTTGGTGACTGGATGTGGGACAATAGAAATAGTTATAACGGCTTGTCTGTTTTACCATACGATGGCGGCACGTATACACAAGCACCTTTTGAAGATTGCTCAAAAGAAACATATGAGGCCATGATGAAGTCCCTGTCAGATATTGATCTAACGAAGGTCATAGAAGAACAAGATAACACCGACTTACAATCCGAGTCCGCCTGCGCCGGCGGCGAATGCGAAGTAAAATTTATTTAAAAAATATTTGACAAATCTAAAAAAATATAGTAATATTTATCTACAATGTTGAAAGGAAAAAAATGAACAACAACAATGAAAAACAAATTTCAAAAGAAGAGCACCTTGTAAACTATATTAAAACTTTTGTGGCTATCGAAACAGCCATTGAGCCGTTTAAGGAGCAAAGAAAAGATTTGAGAGAATCTTATTGCGAAAATGGGTGGCTAACAAAAGAAGAGATGAGATTAGCAGTTAAGGCATATAGATTATACAAATCAGAAACAGACATGGATGTTTTATCAGATTATGTGAATAAGTGCCAAAGGTCTGTGGGGAGATTAACCAATGTCTAAAATTTCACGCTTTCAGCCGACAAACAGACATCTATTAATTGTCCCCCATGTTCAGAAAAATGAGACTAATACAGGGGTCTTATTGCCAGAAGACTACGATTTGGATGTAGACAGATATATTGAAGCTACTGTGGTAGCAGTAGCTGAAGACTGCCATAAACAGTTTAGATATTTAAAATATCCTAATCATGAGCCTGAAAAGAAAATTGTCATTGACAGGTCAATGATTTCAGAAGTTAAAATTAAAGATCGAATTCATCACTTAATTTTAGAGAATTACGTCCTTGGCATTTACAGGAGACCTGATGAGGTTTGACTTGTTTGGCGACAATATCGGATCCGTAGAATACGTTTCACATATGGGGTCAGATTTAACAATTGTAAATTCCGCGAGAGTTTCGTTTGGTGTTGAAAAGCACGTCTTAGATGAGAAGGATATCAAATTAATCAATTATTTGTTGAAGCACAACCACACAAGTCCGTTTGAACATTGTGCTTTAACAATGAGGTTTACAGTGCCCCTCTTCATAAGATCTCAGCACCACCGGCACCGAACTTGGGCCTACAATGAAATAAGTAGAAGGTACACTGATGTTGATATAAAATTTTATTCCCCGGAGCAGTTTAGGGTTCAACACAAATCAAATCGACAAGCTAGTGAGGATAAGCTGATAAATCCTGATATTGATGGGACTCTTGAACGAGACTGGCCAACAACCGAAAATCTGGCCTCAGACGCCGTTAACAATCACAATAGTTCATCTCTAGAGTTGTATAATAAGCTGGTTAGTTCAGGCGTCTGTCGCGAACAGGCAAGAGGTGTATTGCCTCAAAATTTATATACACAGTATTACGGTACAGTCAATTTGAGCAATCTCATGAAATTTGTATCTCTCAGGTTACATGAAGGCGCTCAATGGGAAATTCAACAGGTTGCAAATGCTTGTCTTAAAATTGCAGAGGAATACTTTCCGCACTCAACCAAAGCGTTTAGGGAGCATAAGTTTTGAATATTAGGGTTCTAACAATTTTTCTCTTTTCTTTGTTGGCCTTATCGTGTAGAGATCCAAAAAGCTCTACAGAGGGCCCCCTAAGTGAAGACCCGGGCCCGCGACTGATAGTTGATAATATCCCTAACGGAGGGCAAGAACAAGACGTTTTTTTGCTGGTGGACGAATTATCACCAGCAGGTGCTGATGCAGAGCCACAACTAACGCCAGAGCAAATATGTGAAACAACCACCACATCGGAACCAGACGAGTATTGTCTGTGTTTTCCAGAGTGCTGCGACCGCCAGAGGTGGTACTGTCCCCCCAACCCTGCACAGACAATTGACGTAATGAACGTTATCGTGGAAATTTGTGACCAAGGCGGCACTCCCTGTCTGTTTGGCCAAGATGAAAATTGCCCCCCTCCAGAAATACTTTTCCAGAGTGAGTGCACCACACAATGGGAGTGCCCCCCAGGCACTAGTGGTGAGTTTGTAGAGTGGTTTGAATGTCAACTAGAGGATGGCACCCTTGGCAGGCAGCAGGTTCTCTGTAATAAGGGAAACTTAGTCCACCTGCCTTGTCAGCCTTGTAGCGAAGAGGATTGTAACGGCCTGGATGATGATTGTGACGGTGGGATTGATGAGGGTCGATTTCCTTGCGAGAATGATTGCGGTCAAGGCCAAGGATATTGTGTAAATTTGGAAATTGTGGGATGTGACGCCACCGGCCCTTCGGACGAGCGCTGCAACTACGAGGACGACGACTGCGACGGCCTCATCGACGAAAATCAAAGGAATGTGTGCGATGAGTGCGGCCCCGTCCCGGTAGAATTGTGCAACAACATCGATGATGATTGTGATGGAGTTATAGATGAAGAACTCATTCAGGAATGCGAAACGCTTTGTGGCGTTGGGTTCGAAACTTGTGATTTAGGTAATTGGATATCTTGCACCGTTGCGCAACCATCAGAAGAAGTGGATCCTTGCGATGGCGCTGATCAAGATTGCGACGGTTTAATTGATGAGGGTCTAAATTGCGACTGTACGATCCAAGATGTAGGAGTATTAATACCTTGTTCAGAAGAACCTCTGAGGTGTGGCCAAGGCTTTAAATCTTGTCAATGCGACGATCCGCCAGGGTGCACGCAATTGAGTATGTCTGAATGTCTCGCCTTGTGTGCACAATTAGAAATTTTATCTGGCCAACCGTGTGACCCTTATACTGGAATGGAGGTCGCAAACGAAATATGCAATAATTTTGATGAGGACTGTGACAGTAGAGTGGATGAGGAAATTCAGGTTGCATGCTATACAGGCCCCGAAGGCACTTTAGATGTTGGTGTGTGCCACGCTGGTAACATGATCTGCCAACAAGGACAGTGGGGAAATAATGACAGATGGGATCGATTCCAGAGAGACTTCTGTAAGGATGAGGTTGTGCCTTCAACAGAGGTGTGCGATGGCTCTGATAACGACTGTGATGGGGTTGCAGATTACGGAGAAGAGATAAGAGACACAGACATTTTATTTATTTTAGACTGGTCTGGCTCGATGGATGGAACAATATCCGCCGTCCGAGCAGCACTAAATCGATTCGCAGCTCACTTTCAGGCAGAAAGTAAGCTGCACTGGGGCTTGGTTGTGGGCCCGAAAGAAGATGCCAGAGAAAGAGAGAGACTTTATCTAGTGTCCGACATAGCGCCGTTTGCCGACTTCCTAGCCTCTTTTGCTGCACTGAATGGCGAAGGTATGGGCACTAGTGAAGAGATGCTCAGAGATGCCTTGTATTTTGTTACAAGGGATATATCTCAAACTGCCGACTTTGACGTCAGCAGTTCTCAGTGGTTGTCAGAGACCGCCTCGACTCCAAGCAAAGAGAACTTCAAAATCAATTGGAGACAAAATGTAGACAAAATTGCAATTGTATTCACAGATGAGCAGGACCAGTCTTGGCTAACTCCTGAGATTACGAGGGAGACTATCACATCTACTCTGGCAGGGACTATAAGGTTTAAACTCTATACGTTTGTCTCTGCTAACGATTCTGGAATGTGGCCAAATTGGGCCACACAAACGGGAGGTAGGTCTTTTGAATTGACGTGGAATCAAAATCAAATGTATGAAAATTTGATGTCTATAATAGACGAGGCATGTCTCCCACCGGAACAAGAACAGGGAGCGCTGATTCAAAATTTTTCCAATAGATACATATATTCTAGTTTTCACCTTAGATATGATCATAATATCAAGATATGCTATTGAAAGATGTTGTAATAGGTTCTAGCGTGGAATCTATGTTTTACGCATTTACAAATGATTATTTTCACATTCTTAGCTCTAGTAATATTCCTATTTTTTACAAGGAGTGTTGTCTCAACTTGTTTGGAAACCCAAGACAAGACTATACTTGGTCAAGATTGTTTTTGCTGCTGTCTTTACAAGGGCAAATGATTGATAACGCAGACTTGCAGAATATAAGATTACAAGAGAGAAAGCTAAAAATAATTACAAGTTCGCATAATCAAGAGTATGAGTTTAACAATTGCCATATTTTTGAACCAGCGCCTATTGTCTTTGACCTTGACATTGAAGTTCTTAAAAGCGAAAATCCCGTATACATAGTGTATGATGACTTTGAGTTGTCAAATTTAGGAGGAAGACACACTTTCTTACCGCCTAAAATATCTATTTCTAACTTTGCAAAAGAAATACATTTTTATTCATCAAGTCGAGTGGATGGGTCCAAGTATATTACCGACTGCGTAGCGGAGTCACACCTTAGTTATGAAGATCTCATGGATTTTGACTACTCAGATACCATGGCTCGTTTTGCTGTCGAGCGCTATTTAGACTCAATAGACATAAAAGGCAACAAGATTGGCCTTTATAAAAATGGAAGCAATAAGTACCGCAAACCCCGCGTATTGCACAATAAAAGAGTTGTTATAAAAAAAGATAATAATTTATATAAAGATACAAAAAATGTTTTTTTTATAAAAAACTTTTGCTTGAAAGATGCGATATCATGATATCGTCACCACAAGGAAGAAACCTATCTGGAATAATACCCTTGGCAGGATGGAAAAATAGCTTTGATTTCCCCTGGCCAGATTACTTGCAGCCTATAAGAGAGGGGTATTTGGCGGTAGAAAGATCGGTAGCTGAATGCGCATACGCAGGCTGTGACAGTATCTGGATTGTCTGCAATGACGACGTTGCGCCTCTTGTGAAAAAGAGAATAGGAGACTATATCCTAGACCCTAAATACTTCAGGGAAAAAGACTTCGTAAAGAGAAAGCGTTATCACGAAAAGTGGATTCCTGTATTGTACACCCCTGTTCCGATTAAGGACAGAGACCGGAGAGATTCTTTGGGTTGGTCAATCTTACACGGTGCCCTTTCAAATTTTTTGATCTCAAGTAAAATTAGCAGGTGGACTTTGCCAACAAAATATTTTGTGTCGTTTCCCTACGGTCTGTACGACCCTCTCTTACTGAAAAATCACATAGACTCAATACGAGGTTCAGATTCTTTTTTTCTTTCTTATAGGGGAGAAACGGTAAGAGACAATAAGTATTTAAGTTTTACATTTTTTCCAGAAGACTGGCCAAAGTTTAAATGGAACATAAAAAATCAGTGTACTGGTGGAGACAAAACAATACACTTTTCAGAAAGGTGGTCAGGCAAAAATTTTACTCTTGACAAAATTTTTAATCTTGATACAATACCTATGGATAAAATAATAGAGATAAATGAATATTACAGCTTAGAGAGCTGGGAATCTTTAAAAGATTATTATAGCTCGAATCATATTATTACCAGGCCCTCTAAAAAATTTATAAAGCCCTACTTTGTGAAAGAATAAAATTATGAATTTAACAAAAATTGAAATGTTATATGATAACATACCGTACCACATCAAGGAAAATATAGGTTTTCCGCATACTTATTTGTTATTGACAAATGAGCAAGAATCATTTATAATGAGTATGTTCGAAAAAGAAGTTAACCCAATAAAAAAAGAACTACTTGATTGTATTGAAGAGATGAAAGGTTTAGTAGATGAAATCTAGAAAAGTTAGCAAGATTCCTTTTGTGGGCCTCCATGCACATTCTGTTGCGGGGTCCCCGTTTGATGCTTTGGGCTATCCACCAGATCATATGGAGTTTGCGTATGAAAACGGAATGGATGCCTTGGCTTTAACTGATCATGGAAACATGAATGGTCTTGCATGGCAAGTTTTGCACGCCAAGAAGATGAAAGCTCAGGGCAAAAAATTCAAACCAATTTTTGGTTGTGAGGCATACTTTATCCCATCGGTTAAAAAATGGAAGAGAGAGTACGAGCTGATTAAATCAGAGTCAAAGAAAAAATCAGAGTATGAGGCTGATAATTCTGGAACAACTGTAGAAGATGAGGGCGCTTCCAAGAAAAAAATTAAGTCTGTCTTGAATAGGAGGAGGCACTTAATTCTACTAGCTATGAATCAAACAGGCCTCCAAAATATCTTTAAAATGATATCTCGATCCTACGCTGGTGATAATTTTTACAGGTATCCTAGGGTTGATTATGATATGCTATCTGAATATAATGAGGGAGTTATCGCAGCTTCAGCTTGTCTCGGTGGAGTTTATGCCGGTAATTACTGGGAAAACCGCGACACCGGACCGGATGCTATTTTACACGCGATGAGAGAGACAACGCAAAAAATGCAGTCTATTTTTTCGGATCGCTGGTACGGAGAGCTACAGTGGAATAACATACCGGAGCAGCACGAGTTAAACGGATATATTATCCAGATGCATCGAGAATTTGGAATTGATCTTATTTCAACCGCAGACTCTCACTATTATGATGTTGACGTGTGGAAGGATAGGGAGCTGTACAAGAGACTCGGTTGGCTAGGTAGAGGAAAGCCAGATTATTTATCTGACGAATTGCCAACTTCAGTTGAAGAGATAGGTTACGAACTCTATCCAAAAAATGGAGACCAAATGTGGGAATCATACAAGAAGTATTCTAAATCTGTCGGTGCTGAGTATGACGATGAGTTAGTATTAGCCTCTATAAAGAATACCTATGATATTGCCCACAACAGAATCAAAACATTCCTACCGGATAATACGGTAAGACTGCCAGAATTTGTGGTCCCAGAGGGCTCCACAGCCTCTCAGACCTTAGCGGCTCTTTGTGTTGAGGGCTTGAGAGAGCTTGGCCTGCAAGATAAAAAAGAATATGTTGAGCGTCTTAAGTACGAGACCTCTGTAATTGACAAGAGAGGTTTTTCTAAGTATTTTCTAACCATGAAAGCGATATCAGACGTGGCAATCCAAAGGCAACTCGCCGGCCCAGGTCGCGGGTCTGCTGCGGGTTCACTGGTTGCATACGTCTTGAAGATTACTCAAATTGATCCGATCAAGTATGGGCTTCAATTTGAGAGATTCTTGACGAAGGGAGGTTCTGGATATCCAGATATTGACTACGATGTATCGGATCCCATGACCTTAAAGGAAGAGTTAATTGATCTATGGGGAGACAATTCTGTCGTCCCAATTACAAATTGGAACACTCTCCAGTTAAGGTCTCTTATTAAAGATATTTCCAAATTTTATGGCATTGAGTTTACTGAAGTAAATAATGTTACGAGCAAGATGGTCTATGAGGCCACGCCACTAGCCAAGAAAAAGCACGGTATCACTGCTGGAGTTTACGCGCCAACCTTTGAAGAGTTGATGGAGTTTTCCGAATCGCTCCAGAAATTTTTGGCTAAGTATCCTCACATAAAGACTCATATTGAAAAACTGTATGGACAAACCAGATCTGCATCACGTCACGCTGGCGGCGTAGTCGTAGGGGAGAATTTAGATCAATGGATGCCCCTTATAAATTCAGGCGGTGTTAGACAGACTCCCTGGTCTGAGGGTCAGAATGTAAGGCACTTGGAGCCCATGGGCTTCATTAAGTTTGATATCCTTGGCTTAGCCTCCCTAAGAATGATGGAGGGTGCTATAGAGCGAATCCTTCGAAGGCACCATAACATTGAAAAGCCAACCTTTAATCAAATAAAAGAATACTATAATAACAATTTGCACCCTGAGGTGATAAATTTAAATGATAAGAATGTTTGGAAAAACATCTTCCATAAAGGGAAGTGGGCGGGCATCTTCCAGTTCACAGAAACAGGTGCACAGACATTTTGCAAGAATGCAAAGCCAGATAACATAATCGACTTGGCAGCAATCACGTCTATTTATAGGCCCGGACCGCTATCCGCGAATGTAGATAAAAAATTTATTGGTGCAAAAAAGTACCCAGATGATGTAGAATATATAAATAAAACAGTCCGCTCTGTGACGGAGGAAACTTATGGCTTTTTGATTTTTCAAGAGCAGATCGCAATGCTTGCCCACAAGCTTGGGGAAGGCTTAACTCTTGACGAAGGCAACAAGCTTAGAAAACTTCTAACAAAGAAGGGCACAGGGTCAATCCAGGCACAGAAGGATAAAATTTATGATAAGTTCCGCCGCGGCTGTTTGAAGAAGGGAATGAAAGAATATGAAGCTAGGGAACTGTGGGAAACTTTTGAATATTTTTCCGGATACGGTTTTAACAAATCTCACGCTGTATCCTACTGTGTTTTATCCTATCAGTGTGCTTATCTACTTAATTATTACCCGGCTGAATGGCTAGCGGCCTTCCTAGACAAGGAACCCGAAACCAGAAAAGAGCGCGCAATCGCCACAGCAAAATCCATGGGTTTTAATGTGCAGCCATTAGATATAAACACCTCGGGTACTGTTTGGGCGATTGACGAGCAAGGGGACACATTGATACAGCCCTTAACATCAATCAAAGGACTTGGAGATAAGGCAATTGAGCAAATAATTGAACACAGACCTTTTAACACTATTGAGGAGTTTTTGTTTCATCCAGATGTAATCTACTCCAAGTTGAATAAGAAGTGCATCCACGCGTTGGTATTATCTCAAGCAATGAACAGCTTGGTGGATGATAGGTTTACTGGACTGAAGCACTTCTGGACAGCCGTGTCAGAAGATCGGCCAAGAAAAGAGAAGAAACTACTGGAAAATATAGAGAAGTATGCACCAGAGGGAGACTTTTCAGAAGAAGAGAAGCTAGAATATCTAGTTAACTTAACGGGTGTTTTTCCGATCAACGCGGTTGTAACCCCCCGTGTAAGACAGAAGCTTGATGAACTTTACATTCCACCAATTTCTGAATTTGATCCGAATCTTGGTGTCACATGGTTTATCCCTAGAGAGTGCAAACTCAAAAAATCCAAAAATGGTAAAAACTTTTATGTTGTTAAAGTTATAGATGACAACAATGAGACAACGGTAATCCGATGTTGGGCAGTTGACCCAGAGAGGGACATAGTGCACATCAACCGACCTTACATGGCAAAGTTAAATTATAACCAGCAATGGGGATTTTCAACTTTCAGTTTAAGAAAAACATTTAAATTATTGGCATAATAGACAAAAAGGAGTAAATAGATTTATGGAAAAAAATTATTCAATTTTCTTTGAAAATAAAGAAAGCAAAGAAATAAAAACAAAAATGGTGAGACACCTCTCTTTCCCAGAGGCTTGTAGTGCTGCTTATAGGGAGCGTCGACTACTTGGGTACTCTTGGGAGATCGTCAAGGTAGAGAAAGAAGAAACTAGGAGATATCGATGAGTAGAACTTCAGGATTAGCCGCTAAGTTATTAGCCGAACAATATAAAAAAATCTTACAAGATAAGGGCTTCGCTTTTTTTGAAAATGGCGATTACAATTTAAATATCATTGGTGTTCGAAACGCCTCTGGAGATGCATCTAAGTTTGATGATTTTATTAGTGTACTATATAAAATTTCTGGGGAATGGACATGCGATACATATCCAGTGACAACTGAACCTGGAACCTCAATATTGAAAAGACCCTTAAAGGAGGTCGAGCACAAAGGAACTGCAATTTTAGTGCCAAGCCAGTATAGGGGCGTGTACAAAATTGGATGGCATGGAAGCAGAGACCGAGGACACATGGCCCTATGTCAAAGAGGGGGTCAAGTAAAGGTCTGGAGAGACAACAATAGGGACATAAAGCCAGATTACCATGGCCAAGAGGATGTCGGCTGGTATGGAATCAATATTCACAAACACCGCGGCTCAACCGCCAGGATTAACACCGGCGGCGCCTCAGCAGGGTGTCAAGTATTCCAAAGTAGTGTAGATTTCTCAGAGTTTATGGAGACGTGTTCAGATGCAAGAGATAAGTGGGGTAACAGCTTTACTTACACTCTCTTGGAAGAAAAAGACTTGACAAACAAAGGAGTATGTTGATATTATGGTAGACAATAAAGTAAAGGTTTTTAAAGTTCACGAGAATGCAAAGATTCCAAAGCGTGCACATCCGACAGATGCAGGGATAGATTTTTTTTACTGTCCGGAAAAGCCATCAACTTTGGCCATCGAGCCGGGACAAAGTGTCTTATTGCCAACGGGCATTAAAATGGAGGTTCCCCAAGATCATATGTTACAGATTATGAACAAATCAGGAATTGCTAGCAAGCGCAGTTTGATTACTGGGGCTTGCGTCGTAGACGAAGGGTATACAGGAGAGATCTTTGTAAATCTCCACAACATAGGTACAAAGACAAATTTTGTTGAGTCAGGGCAGAAAATCGCCCAGGGCGTTTTCATAAAGATTCAGAAACCAGATCTTTGCGAGATTATGGAGGATGTTCTTTATGAAGGGGATACATCTAGGGGTGCCGGCGCACTTGGCTCAACAGGAGATTCATAATGGGTGGTTTTTCTAGAAAGCTTAAAAGAAGAAATCTAGCAAAGTCAAGAAAAGTTTTTATGAAACATTTCAAAAAGACTATGGAAAATTTTAAAAAACAAGTCATGTGCTCAATTTGCAGACGCCAACCCGAAGAGGGAGAGAAAATAGATGATTGGAGAATTAATCAACAGTCAAATAATATTGACTTGATTTGCTCTAGTTGCTATAATGAAGGAAAACACGAAGAGGTACCCAGTGGAAAAACTTGAAGAAGCCATTTGTTTTGATGATGTGCTGCTTAAGCCAGCCAAAAGTTCAATTAAATCTAGAGAAGAGATTAGCTTAAAAACCAGCTTAGGCAATATTCCTTTCGACTTACCTATAGTATCAAGTCCGATGGATACTGTGACTGAAAGTGCTATGGCAAACGCCATGTTAAAGTTTGGTGGCTTAGGGGTGGTACACAGATATAACAGTATCAAAGACCAGGCAGGCATTGTTTCAAGAATTACTGAGAATCTGCTCATGGAGAATCATCACGCTAAAGATAAAGCAGCCGCGGCCATCGGCGCTTCTGGAGACTACATGGAAAGAGCACGCGCATTACACGCGTCAGGAACACGTATTTTATGCGTCGATATTGCTCATGGCCACCACTCTCTTATGAAGTCTGCACTCAACAATCTAAAAGATGCTTTCGGCACATCAGTACACTTAATGGCTGGAAATGTTGCAACCTTAGAAGCGTTTAACGACTTATCAGACTGGGGCGCAGACTCTATCAGAGTTGGCATCGGAGGCGGCTCAATCTGTTCTACAAGGATTCAAACCGGACACGGAGTTCCAACTTTGCAAAGTATTTTCGATTGTGCTCAATCTGATCGTTCTGCTACACTAATTGCAGATGGAGGGATAAAGACAGCTGGAGATATTGTAAAAGCCATCGCCGCAGGCGCAGAAATGGTTATGTTAGGATCAATGTTGGCTGGCACAAGCGAAACTCCTGGTCAAAAATTTGCTAGTGCTGAAGGGAAAGAATACAAAGTTTACCGAGGTATGGCATCACCCGAAGCACAAATTAGCTGGAGGGGAGAGACCCGCTCCCTGGAAGGGGTTTCGACAACTATACCATTCAAAGGCTCAGTAAATAAAATTTTATTAAACCTGAGGCAGAATATTAAATCGGGCTTGTCCTATACGGGGACCAAAAATATAAGAGATTTCCAACACCGAGCAAAATTTATTAGACAAACGGGAGCCTCTATGCTTGAGAGTAAGACTCATATTTTAAATTAAAGAATAGTATGAAAGATAATCTAGTAAATTTTGTTTTTAAATGTCACGAAAAACAATCCGCAGACTTGAAGATACGACTTCGTTTTGACGGCCTTCAGCAGACAGAATTTTTTTGCTCTCTTTTAGATTATTATTTAGACAGAGAGCCCCTTATGTTAGAGATAGTGGATAAAATAAAGGAGAAAAAAATGAGCCACAAAAAAATAAAAAAATCGAAAATTGATACAGCAAAAGGAAAAACTTTGCTTGCAGATCTGGGAATATCAGATCAAGAAAGAGATTACATTTTTGATATGATTGAGTCAGAAGCGAGTACTGATGAATAATAGCAAAAGAAGAAAGTGCTGTAACGAAGACGACTGCAGGTGCTGGATTGATTATCCAGAAGATGATAATTGTATCAACGTCGCCATTGAAAAACATGGCCCAATGACACTTGAACAGGTAGCCAAAAGGCTGAAGGTATCACTAGTTAGAATTTCTCAAATTGAAAAGCAGGCTCTCGCAAAACTTTATAAGAGAATAAAAACTGACTTTTAACACAGCCAATAACTATTTATATTTGTAACAGATACCCATAATCACTATTCTGAAAAGGAGAACTATAAAAAATGAGTGATAGCAGATTACTAAAAGAAAACACAATCAGAAGATTCATGAAACTTGCAAATGTTGAATCTTTAACAGATAACTTTATTTCTGAAATGAGTGTTTATAAAAAGCACGAAGAAGACGAAGTAAAGGAGAATTCTGAAGCTGAAGCTGAAGAGACCCTCGAAGAACAGGAAGAAGAGACCATCGAAGAACAGGAAGAAGAGGCCATCGAAGAACAGGAAGAAGGTGACGACGACCTTGATCTTGAAGACGACCTCGACGACCCGGCCGAAGAGCCAATGATGGGAGATGAGGGCCCTGGCGCTGCAGATATTAGCCTCACAGAAGAAGAAGCTCAGTTGCTAATTGATCTTGGTGAGAGGCTAACCGCCGCCATGGCAAGCGACGATGACATGGGGGACATGGACGACGACATGAGTGACATGGACGACGATATGGCCGGTATGGATGATGATCTCGAAGGCGCTGGTGAAGAAGATGATATGGCCGCAAAGAGCTATGACAATCCGGTGATGCAAGAAGATCTTGTACAAGAAGTTCTCAAGAGGGTTACAAAAAGAATACTTGCAAAGAAGAGCAAGTAAGGTTTCCTAGTCTGCTATTAGGATAAACAAAACCCCGCTTACTGCGGGGTTTTTTATTTGTTGACTATTTCTAAAAAATTTGCTATAATATGATAAACTAAGCGAAAAGGGAAAAGTATGCCAAAATCTCAAGAAAAAAAAGAAAAGAAAAAGGGCAAGTCTTCAAAAAAGAAAGAAGATCAAAAACTAGTAATAGTTAACAATATCCAGGCGCCAAGCTCCCAAGATCCAGAGCTAAGAACTATAAACTTGTACGGGGATATAACTGAAAAAAAGGGTTCCGATACAGTCGGCGCTCTATTGTTTTTAGAGAACACTGCCCATACGATTGGCAGAAGAGACTCAAAAGACCCAGATAGTGAGGAAGTTGTAATATCGCGCCCAATATCATTAATGGTATCAACATACGGCGGCTCAGCATCAGAAATGTTTTCTATTTTGGACGTCATGGACATGGTGAAGAAAAATACATGTGACATTCACACTTATGGAATAGGAAAAGTGATGTCAGCCGGGGTACCAGTCCTGGCTGCCGGGACAAAAGGTCATCGAAGAGTCGGCAAAAACTGCAGGATTATGTTACACAGCGTCATGTCAGGCACCGGTGGAACGATACTTTCGATGGAAAATGAATTAGAGGAGATAAAATGGGTGCAAGAAAGGTATATACAGTGTCTTTCCTCATACACAAAATTAACTCCGTCTAAAATTAAAAAGATGTTAAAAACACAAAAAGATGTGTACATCTCTGCAGAAGAAGCAATTAAAATGGGAATTGCTGATGAAATTATCTAATTAAGAAAGGAGAATGTACTATGTCTTGGCATGAAGAATTTTTATCTAAAAACGTGAAAAAAAATAAAGCTATTTCCGAAATGAAAGATTTATTTCAACTTTTTGAGGAGGTTTACGAATCTCTCTCTCCTTCTATTCTTGGAACAAGCTCATCACAAAACTCTTTAGAAGAAGATGATTACAAAATTTTAGATGAAATGATCCTTTCCGGAATTAGCAATCTAATAACTGAAAGCAGTATTCAAGAAAAAGTCACAAAAAAACAGAGAAAAGAAGCAGAAAAGTTTATATTGTCTCTACCCTCTTTTGTGCCAACAGAAGCATGGGGAGATCCAACAACTGCAGATAGAAAGACTATAAATAGAATTTTTGCTGTCATGGGCGGAGGCCGCTCAGTGCAAAAAAAATTAGAATTTTTACAAAGGATTACATCTCCGACAAGCAAAATAGAATCACCACGTAGAGTCATCGCGTCTCTGTTGATTCTGGAAGCTCTGTCTGCTTTGATCTATTCATTTAATGAAGCTTCAGCTGGCTTTGTCTTTGAAGGGTGGCTAGCAGCACTCTTGCAGGGTAGGCAAGAGGCAGAAAGATCCGATAAAGGAAACCTTCCAATTCAAGATTTGATCGCATTTTCAGAATTGAAGGACGACTCTGGACAAGTGCCCGTGAGTCTCAAGCTATTAAGCCCAGATACACACGTTGAGGGCAGCTTCACCAACTTGATAGATGCTCTCTTTGACGATTATGCTGATAAAGGCGGCGCAGTAAATTATGTTGTCGCTAGAAAGAATAGCAGCGCAAAAAAAGGCGGAAAGGTAACTGTAGATTCAATTTCCATAGAATCTTTTGACATAAATCAAAGAAATTTTATTGATTTATTCACCCTCACCTCTGGCAAAATAATTGATAAGAAAACAAGAGAGAAGTCCGCAAAGCAAAAGAAACACGGCTTAAGTCAATTTACTTTTAAATCAGAATTCAGGGACAGAATTTTAGCTAGCTTTCCTGAATTAGTTGGCAGAGTCGAGAGGGGATTTACAACGGGTAAGGACCTGAAAGTTTTAGACTCTTCGGATGATATAGCAATTTTAAAAGCGCACCTCGACGATCCAACAATGCTTTATACACTGTTGCAACACTGCGCCGGCTACACTGGAAAAATTAGAAATCCGTTGTTTCAAGACCAAGAGGACCCAGAACAGGAGCAACCCGCCACAGACTCTTCTTCGCCTCAAGAAGATGATAATCAAGTTTCCGACGCTACCACGCCGGCCAAGAAAAAGCGCGGCATGGACTATGATGCTATGTTTGCAGAACTCGGTGACCTGATGCCACCTAAGAAAGGTCAGGTTTCGGAAAGGCAAAAGTCTGAAGGCGCCACAGGATGGACGATATCCACAAAGCAGGTTGAATTTCTGTCAAGCAGGGGAGTTATTGAATTACAACAATTGGGCACACTACCGGCAAGCAGAGAACAAATCATCGACGTTGCAGTGATGCATATGGATACCGTCAGAGAAAAGTTTCAAGTTTTATTCAAGGCGTTTTCGGAACTGACGGAGGATATTAATAAATATGTTACTTTTCCATCACGCGGCGCCGCAATGAATGCGGGCCAGAGAGCAATCGGCCACACAGAAACAATTCAAGACCAGATGAAAGAAAACATTACCGCCGACACTTCAGCACCAGATTCAGATTTTATTTCTTCGGACGAGATATAGCATGAAGAGAATAATGTCTAATTGGGAAAATTTTCTAAATGAAAGTTTTTCTCCTAGGAAGCCCTTTTTTAAAGAAACCAGGCAACAAAAGGTAGGAAGTAAGCTCTTCGACCATATGAAAAGCCTTCTGCCAAGGATACACTTATCTACGACTCTCCAGTCTTTTGATAACTACCCCACCTCCAAGCAAGTTGCAGAGAGCGAAAAAGCTAATGCTGTTACACTAGCATCCTTTTACGATGCTAATATAAAGAAGTCAGAAATTGAAAGTCACCTAGAAAATTTTGCATCGGCATCGGATGTAAAATTAGTCCCACAGTTCGTAGAAAATAAGCAGTTAAACAATCTCGCTAATTCATGGCAAATTCCTCAATCTAGAGAAGAAAATTCCTTAGTCGTAATTTGGGTGATCAAGCCCATCGAGACCGAATTCGATATTCAACAAGGCGAAATAGACGACTCAAAAGCCTCAGAATAATAAAAATATACTTTACATTTTAAGATATCATGGTATAATATACGTGTACTTTTGAAAGGAAATTATTATGAAAACGCACCTAGACCACGGCCCTGCCCTCCGCCGTAAATTAATAGAGGGAGTAAACGTCTTAGCAAACTATGTTGCAACCACACTGGGACCCAAGGGGCAAAACGTTTTAATACATAAATCAGGAAATACTCCCTTTGTGACCAAAGATGGTGTCACAGTCGCGCAAAATATATCTTTTGAAGATCCGCACATGAATGCTGGTGCACAGATTGTAAAACAGGTGTCAGCGATGACAAACTCTGAAGCCGGAGACGGGACAACCACAAGCACAGTCCTAGCGCGAGAATTGCTCGTGCAGGCTAATAAACATATAGAGTCAGGCATCTCCCCCATCGAGATTAAGCGCGGTCTAGAAAACTGTATGCAGGACGTGATGATGTTTATTTCGGACAATTCTAAGCCGATTTCTTCCAAGGAGGATGTTATGAATATAGCAACAATTTCAGCTAATAACGACAGATCAATAGGTGAACTCGTATCTACTGCGGTAGACAAGGTAGGGAAAAATGGTTCCATCACTATCGAAGAGGCCCGTTCACAAGAAACTAGCTTGGAGTTGGTCGAAGGGTTCAGATTTGATGGAGGCTATGTCGCAACTGCATTTGTAACAGACGAGAGAAGAAATGTTTGTCGTTTTGACGGGCCTATTTTTCTTATCACGGACGAAAAGATAGATCAAGTAAATCAAATACTTCCTGCCTTAGAGATCGCCGCCCGGGAAAGCCGGCCTCTTGTTATCGTAGCTGAAGAAGTTGCCGGTCAAGCTTTGGCGGCACTAATTATGAATACTGTCAGAGGCTCAATGAAGGTGGCTGCGGTTAAACCGCCTTGTTACGGTGAAGAACGGCGCGCCATATTGAGTGATCTGGCAATTTCTACGGGGGCTAAATTTTTTCAAAGATCTATGGGAGACAAAATCACCGAAGTTGCCTTGACAGATTTCGGTAAAGCTGCTACGATCGAGATCGGTAAAAATTTGACTACTGTTGTAGACGGAGATGGGAATTTTGAAAAAATTGAAGAAACAATTGACAAACTCAAAAACGAAATTAGAGAAATTGATGACTTACATGTGGCACAACGACTCCAGGATCGTATTACTCGCCTCTCTTCTGGGGTTGCTATTATCCGTGTCGGTGCTTCTTCTGAAGTAGAGATGATAGAGAAGAAGCATAGGATCGAAGACGCCCTAGAAGCAGTGCGCTCTGCCCAGTCCGAGGGTGTCGTTCCTGGCGGCGGTGTCATGTTCTTGAAAGCTTCACAAATTTTATCTCCTAATTTTGAAAACGAAGAGCAGGCTTCAGCCTTGAATATCTTCAAGCGTGCTCTTGAAGCGCCCTTCAGAACAATGGCAACAAACTCTGGAATGTCACCAGATGTGACTATGTGGATGATAAAAGACAAAGAACTTGAAACTGGTATAGATTTTTACTCCGGCTCCAGTAAAAACTTAATTCAATCTGGGATTATAGACCCTGCTAAGGTAACTAGATGCGCACTTAAGAACGCGGTCTCCGTCGCCGGCACTCTTTTATTGACAAACCATAGTATTGTTGATTCATAAGAAACTATTTAGTTTCGGAGGGATTTTTTCATGTCGGAGAATCAAGACCACGTATTAGAATTAACATCTAAAATAGATAAAGTTTGTAACGGCATTGATGTATTGCAGGGCAAACAGGAAGAGATGTCTGAAGACATCGCAAAAATAAAAGAGGCAGTCTATAACCCCGACCAGGGATTATATGCAAGACTTAGAGAGTTAGAGTCCTGGAAACATACATCATCAAGAATGATTTGGACCCTCTTCACAACTGTTGTAGGTCTCATTGGTGCCTTTGTACTAAAGAGTGTAGGATCGTAAATGTTAGTAGAATTAAAAAAGCTGAATATTATAAACGAAGGATACAAGAGAAATATTTCGTTAGACCGAGTGTATGTTAACTCAGATCATGTAGTAAGTATTACAGACTATAGGGGTGTGAAGGATTTTTTGTTATCTGAAGATAATCATAACTATTCTGGCAACAGCTTCTCTCTCTTAAAAATTTCTAATTTTAATAAATTGGAAGAAATAATTATTCTTGGATCTGCAGAAGAAATTTTTAATAAGCTAAATTCACAATCAAAGAGTAAGATATTAAATGGATGAGAGATATATAATTATTGGCCGCTCTAGTTGTCCATTTTGTATAATGGCACAAGATGTACTTGTAGCCAAAGGGGGGCAGTATATTTTTCTTGATTATGAAGAAGACAGGCAGATTCTAGAGGAATATAAAGTGTTTCACAATCAGGAGACCGTACCAATTGTGCTTTCAAATAATTTGAAAACTGGAATGGTTAAACAAGTTGGGGGGTACACCGATCTGCTGGAGCATATAGGTGTCTAATAAAGGTAAAAAAACACCCGTAAAAGTATCTGTGATACAAGTCATATATGACGCTACTTTGCCTATTTATTATAGGCTGAATGCACTAACAGAAGACGTCATGTCAGGTGCTTACCCACTTTCCTTGGCAGAAAAATCATTACTACTTGAACACACATCTCACGCCATTTCTTTAAAATTTTTATTTGAGGATATACTTGAGGAGGCTAGTAGCGAAAAATTACAAGTTGTGTATTTAGATAGTAGTGAGTTCAAGAATATCTTATACATGTCAAAAACCGTAGAAAGATCCAACAGGGTTATATTCAACAATACGGGAATTTGGAGTCACTAAAAAAGTGATATATCTAGGGATATTGCTATTTTTTGTGGGTCAGACTCTAGGATGGTTTCAATTAAATTCTCAGTCTATTTCAGAATACTGGAAAGATAAGGCGATCCTCTCAGCAATAGTGATGGGCGTTCCTACGTCGGTTATGTTTTGGTATGGCTGGAAGTTTATTGTTGAAGCAACAGATTCGGCTTGGTCAGCTAGATTTTTAGCTTCTTGCACGGGTCTTATAATTTTTCCAATTCTAACATGGTATCTTTTAGGTGAAACTATGTTTACCCCAAAGACATTAATATGTCTAGCCCTTACGATTATTATTATGATAATTCAAATTTTTTATTGACATTAAAAAAATCGTGTTTATATTAATACTGTAGCTAGGCTGCCGAAAGGAGCTTGGTTACAAAATATGTAACTTGCTTAAAAAGGAGGAATATAAAATGAATGCAATTACAATCCACCGCCCAGGACTTTTAGGGCACAATGTTATTAACGAGGTCTTTGATAATTTCTTTAATGATTTTCCAATGCATCTCAAAGCTTCTACGCAGGGCTATCCCGTTGCCGACATTTATCGAGATGATGATGGCTCTACTGTGTTGGAATTCGCCTTGGCCGGCTTTAAGAAGAAAGAGCTAGCTATTGACATTCAACCTGATAAGAAGTCGATCACAATCTCTGGCAAAGCCAGTGAGGAGAATTCTAAAAGGCAAAGGATTGCCCGAAGAAATTTTACTAGAACTTATGTTAATTACGATAATAATTTAGATTTGTCGCAAGCACAAGCAAATTTTGAAAATGGATTGCTGTCAGTCCGCGTCCCCCCGCGTCCTGAGGCCAAGCCTGTATCAATCCAAATCAATTAATTATTAAACCCTTAACCTCCGCCTTTACTATTTACTATAAAAAGGTTATAATCTTAATATGGCAGATTTTTATAAAAGGTGGAGGTCCTTCCTTGCTGAGGCTCCAAAAGACGCAAAGATACTGAGAAATGTAAATGTTGACTACATAAAAAAAGAAGTTCCCCCGGAACCAGATGAATCTCCCCGAGATTTCTTTTTAAGAATACAACAATTAGAACGTGATCCCGAGTATCCTAATCCTATTTTCCCTCATGAGTTGGTATCTTGGATGGAATCTCTACCAGATAACCACTTTCCCAACAAAGACAGGAAAAGGTTTGCCAAATGGTTGGCCAACTCAATATATTATGAGGAAACTGATGGAAAGCACAAGCCAGTGCCGGCCGCGGCTTTTGAGAACCTTATAACTTATAACAACGACGTGAGGATTATCACAGATTATCTTAATGCCTCGACTGAACTGCCAAAAGAGTTGTGGAGTCTAGGTTTCTATCAGCTGCATGACTTGTCTCTTGAGTGGCACGAAAGGCTCGCTGCCGGCGTTGTCGGGAAAGAAGAGCTGCCGGCAGGCAAGCTAAACTATATCGGTAAAAAAGTAGTTTATAAATTTAAAAATGGCTATTCTATAGTTGAGGTCGACCCTACAGCGGGCGAAAGAGATTATACAAAAGAAGAAGGCCTTCGTTGTGGTTGGGCACATAATTATGAGGAGTTGCAAGAATTTCACTCGTATTTTGATGAGAAAGGAGTAGATCCATCTGAGCGGCCTGAGTTTTCAATCCGAGACAAAATAAACGATCTAGACATTGAAGGTTGTGCCATGGGTCATTGCGTTGGAGGATATTGTGATACCGTCACCAAGGGCAACATGACCATATATTCTTTAAGGTCACCAGGAAACAAGCCTCATGCAACAATAGACGTTGTAAATAGTAATAAAAAAGTATATCAGATTAAGGGAAACCAAAATGAGGTTCCCATCGAAAAGTATCGACCGATGATAAAGCAGTGGCTTCAGTCCTCTGGCCTTGATTATGAGAATACCACTGATTATTTAAACATATTAAGCATAGAAGAGGTAAATAGACTTTTTCGAGAGGGCAAACTATCGACAGAGCAGAGTCTTGAGCTGGCCAGGCACTCTGATAATCAAGAGGCTCTTAGTTTTATTCTAGATAAGATAGAAGATAAACTGGATATGGAAGACGACCCTGAGCCTCTTGGCCGCGACATGAAAAGAAAATTTATTGATGTAATGTGCAGAAACAAAAATATGAACGAAGATATTAGGATTAGGCTATTAAAGGTAGCGCTACCATTAGATACTTTGGGTGTTCGTGTCAAAGAAGTGTTGGTGTCGGATCCTTTTCCACCTGCGCGCCCAGCCCATATAGACTCCGCAAAGCTCGCAACAGCGGCATGGTCGGAATTATCTAGTGATCTCACCACTGGAAAAATAGGTGAAGAGAAGATGTATTACATGCAGGCCTTTATGGAAGGAAAAGATACAGACCAAAACATAAAAGAGCAGATAATAGAACACATTTTAAGTGATGAGTTTTTAAAACGAAACTTGAACCGTTATTCTATGAACAATGTCGGTTCTCAAGTGATCCGGCGCTTTGGCATGCCATTCGGACATATTGTTCAAGCTTATCTTAAAAGTAAGGGCGCCATAGAAGAGCAAGTAACAAAAATATATGATCTACAGAGAGACAAAGTCTTCAAGGTCACATATGGAGAAAGCCGAGGCTTGAACAGCTACATAGCAGGTTCCACAGCGATGTCTGATGAATTGGTAGATAAGATTATCAGAGATGTAGAAGATAACAGATACATGCAGATGTCCCGAAATAACATAGTGGATATCATAAGCAATAGAAATGTTAGTGATTCTAGCAAAATCAAATTGTTAAATGTGGAAGACAGGGACAACCAAAGTATAAGGTCGCAGACACTTGCCACCGATGCGTTCTCTAATTCAAAGGGATCTGCGGGTGTCGTTTTTAATCCACGCGGCAAGATGTTGGCAAGAGCCCTTAAACAGGCAGCTGATGATGGAAATATTAGTGTAGAAGTTTCCAAGTATCTTGTTGATAAGGGAATCCTCGACTCTGTATTTGCAAAAGAGCTAGAAGGGGAGTACAGAAAGAAAACAGGAAAAGACCCAATGTTTCACACCCAGTCGGGCAACGAAAGAGCGCAGACTTTAAGAGACATTCGTAATCTAGCACTACAGTGGCTTGCCCAACAAAAAAAATTAGTAAAACTAGGAGGTCCTGAGGTCTTTGACCTTATGGAAGAAGTTAACAAATATTTTGGGAAAAACATAATGACAAAAGATAAATTTTATGATAGTATTAAAGAACAAATAAACATTAAGGAAGAAAAAGGTAGATCCAGGCAAAGAGGGATTTATAAATTTTATTGTATGATAGCTTATAACTTATCCGCAGATGCGGGAAAATCAAGAGGCTTGGATGACATTCTGGCAGACCTACGCGCACTTCCTAACGTCACAATTGTGACAGTGGCGATTAGAAATCAAAAGGTTGCCGAAGGCAGATACATCGCTGGCCTAGCAATCAAATTCATACCGTCCACACCAGGAGACATGAACACTCCAGAGAATGTTAAGTCAAGAATTGTAAAGGACATAAAGAGATTACAAAATGTACAGTCTCTTTTCAAATTATCGACCGGTCTTATAAGATTAGAATAGGCGGAAACATGAAAAAGACACCAGAGCAAGTGAAACGAGGTGAACTCAAGGCAGTATTTGATAAAGTCCTGTCTACTCATCAAATTTCTCTGTCTCCTGAGACAATAGAAATTTTTGAAGGTAAAAATTCAGATTTTACAACTGCTAAGTTTTCTTTCATGCAAAAAACAAGTGATGAAGAGGGCAAGATCGTTACGATTGAAAACGCAGAGGGAAAAGGATTTTTAGATTGTTTGTTTCAAGGTCTACATAATTACTACAAGCAAGACTTCCCTAGCTTGGAGAAGATAAAGCTAGTTGATCTTATCGTAAAGCCGGCCATAATTAAAAAAAAGAAAAGTTTTGGATCCGACGCCAGCGCTTACACTGTTTTCAAAGTTGAGGTTTCAGAGAAGGGTTTAGTAGAATTTGTGAATGAATCTCGCTCTTTGGTTTATTCTGGTTTCTGCACTGCTTTGAAAATTTTGGAATTTTACATAAATTGCGAAAAAAGTTTTATAAAATTGCAAAATATTTTGGAAGATGCCAGCCGAAGAAATAGACAAGATATAGTCGAGAACTGTAAGTTTGATCTATCTAAGATAACACAAATGAATACTTATGAAAAAGAATGATAAAAAAATTGATTGGCCAATTGCGATCGCTGCTGCTTTTCTTACGGCGACTGTTTTTATATGGCGTATTATTGCTGAATAATAATATTCAGTTTTTGGTGTTATTGTGGTTTTTACTCTTAATTACTTTAGGAGTTGTACATCACTATGCATCACTCGAAATCGAGAGTCAAAGAACTATCAGTAGGTGACCTTGTTACTCACGCTTTATATGGGAAAGAGTGGATAGGTATAATAATTCATTTTGTTAACGAGAGCGGAAAACAAACTCTTCACAATGAAAAGGCGTTGGTCCAAATCCAGCCGAATACAAAATTTGATGGTTTCTTTAAAAAGAAAGTATCAGATAAAAATAAAGTAAATGACAATCTAGGTTTCATTACCACAAACTGGCTTTTTAAATTAGAGATGATGAAAGTTTTGAATTTACACGGTACAAAGCATCCTGACGTGGATGATAAGGTTAGGAAATTTTTGAATTTTGTTGAACTACCCTGTGAAATAGTTACAGGAAATTCCTCAAAAATGAAAAGGATAGTGAAATCTATTATAGAGGAGTATTCCTGGCAGTGTAGAGAAAAAGATAGTCATAATTTTGGTTCACTTATAATCACAGAAAAATAGAATACAGATATTGACAAATTCTAGAAATTAAGTTATAATATATAAACAATTACAAAAGGTAAAATATTATGAATTATGGATATGCTTGCATCAACATGACTCTATCAGATGTACCCAAATCTAAAAGAGTTACAACAAATAGAACTATGATAAAACGAACTTTTAAAGAAAAGGGAATTAAGTACGCCTCAGAGCTTGCTCTTCAAAACGTAAAGGATCTAATTAAGATTCTCTCATGGAATGAAAAAAATAACATCAAATTTTATCGGATGTCTTCTGACATCTTCCCGTGGTGCTCAGAGTACAACTACCATGATATGCCACACTATAGAGAAATTGCGTATTGGCTACGATATGCTGGAGACCACGCGTCGGACTGGGGCCACCGCTTGACCTTTCACCCTGGCCCTTTTTGTTGTCTCGCATCTCCCAAAAACGATGTTGTAGAGAAGACATATAAAGAACTCAATAATCACTCTCGTATCTTTGATATGATGGGCTTTGAACCAAGCCATTACAACAAGATCAACATCCACGTAGGAGGCACATATGGAGACAAAGACAAGACAGCGGAGCGCTTCATCGAAAATTTCAATAGACCTGGAGGACTGGATGAAAACACTAAGAAGCGATTTACACTAGAAAACGACGATAAAGCCTCCATGTGGAGCACAAAGGATATTTATGAAAAAATTTACCACAAAACTAGAATCCCGATTGTTTTCGATTACCATCATCATAGATTCTGCACAGGAGGACTCACTGAACGAGAGGCCCTCAAGCTCGCAGCTTCCACTTGGCCTGCTGGAATCAACCCAGTTGTTCACGTATCAGAGTCGAGAGCTATTGAACAAGGCGACCCAAAAATTCGCCCACAAGCTCATTCAGATTTTATCGAAAGAAAAGTAGACAGTTATGGTGAACATCATGATGTTATGCTAGAATGCAAAAAGAAAGAGTTAGCCTTGTTGAGGCTGAGGAAAATGCATGAAGCCACCTGAATTAAAAATCTATACGGGCCCAATGTTTGGTGGAAAAACTACAAGAATGCTAGCAGCCTTGGAGAGATATCAGTACCAGCATAGGAAAACAATTTTAGTAAAACCAAAGATAGACAAGAGATATTCAGAGGAAAAAGTTGTCACCCACAAGGGCCAAGAGCATACTTCGATACTTGTTGAAAATGGGGAACAAATCTACACTAAAGCGTCTCAAGCAGATGTGCTCGCGGTGGATGAATTATTCATGATTCCAGACTCAGCCGACGCTCTCTTGGCACTCTACAAGGAAGGTAAGACAATCTTAGTTTCCACTCTACAGCTTTCCTCCCAGCCTGAAGGATATACAGCCTTTAGGGAGGTTGAAAGGCTGTTACCTTGGGCCACAAGCATTGAAGTCTGCCCTGCAGTTTGCTATAAGTGTGGCAGCGATGCTTTCTACACAGAGAGGCTTTCAAAGGACCATCGAGAGGTGCTTGTCGGAGGCGCAGAATCTTATCAGCCGGTCTGCTGGGAGCATTCCCTCTTACCTAAAATTTAAATTCATAATAAAAAATATTAACATAACTATACTATTTATAGTATGAGAGAGTTCGAGAAAGGTGACAGAGTTGTATTGTTAGATCGTCCTCTTGGCCGCCCATCTAAAATAGGAGGAGTGATCATAGGAATTCTTAGCGAAGAAGAGTATAATATTTTATTGACAAATGGTTTTGGAAAAGGTAAAATAAAGAAAGTTAAATGCTTTCAAATAATTAAGGAAGAAGATTACAATGAGAAAGATAAGACAAGGCAGCAGAATTAAAACAATTATAGAGACTGAATATCAAATTACTGAGTTTCATGAACTGGATAATTTGGATACAAAATCCATATCAGATTCAAAAAATAACTATGAAGAATCATTCATCCGGATAAGAGAAGCGCTCCAAGGAAAGCCCTGGTGTTGTGATAACGATAATGATGTTTTGTTTATATGCCAAACTATCGCTGATGAATTAAGGCAAAACCTCCTGCTCAGAAAAGAGGGCCAATGAAGAGAGGGGAAGAGGTTAGATGCATCGTTGAGTATGATCTCCTAGGTCTAGCTATAAAGGGTGAAAAGGGTTGCTATGTGAAGACCGATGGGTCTACGGGAAAGCATTTAATATGGTTTCCCTGCAATGGTGAGTGGGCTGAGTTAGAAGGTAGTCAAATTGAGCTTGTTAACAAGCCTGGATATATCCCTAGAAAATTTAAAAAATTTATAAAAAATATTAAGACTTTAGAATACACTTTTCCAACATGAAATCAAAAGATGTAAAATGCAACAAGCACTATTGGTCGAAAAGGCATAATTGCAAGTGCACAGCAGTATCAGTTGCAAGGTGGATGGTTGAGTTAAAATTTTTAGACAGTTCTAACGATGGTTGGTACCATTGTCAAGAGTTGAGAGAAATAACATCAGAAGACGAAAAAGTTATTGACATTTCTAGTCTTTTAAGGTAATATATAAATATGGATTTTGGAATTGTAATGCTTCTTGTTCTATCGCTGCTGTTTTTGCACAATAGGTCAATGGCCGTCGCACGGCAGCAAAGAAAAGAAGAGTTAATAAGAAAATTTGTCAAAGACGCTGTACAGAGAAGAAAGCTAGATGAGCTTTATGGAAGAGACGCATCGCAGAAAGTGGATTACGACAGGTAAGATCGTAAAAGTCTTACCTCATGTAACAGGAAAAGAATTCTCCCCTGGCCACCGTGGAGATCGAGTGTGGCTACGCAATCAAAACATTGGAATTATAACGAGCGTTACCTCTGAGGGGTCATACACATATTGTGATGTTCTACTAACAAGCGGCATCATGATTTATACGAGTCAGATCCAACTGGAGAACATTGGTAACTTAGTTGAAAGCAGGATGAGAAAACAATGAAGATTGGCAATTTATATCGTGTAAATTACGGTGCAGGTTATGGCTTCAGCCCACCATGCATGTTTCTGGGTTTTTCTAATACTCGAAATACCAACCCAGAGTGGGCAAAGATGATTTGTCAAGAGACTGGCAGACAGTTTGAATCTCACATTGACTATATTTATCCTATACGTCGCACCGCATGGGTTTATGCGAAAGGTTCTAGATCATGAAAGTCGGTGACTTAGTTCGATATATCCGTGATCCCGACATGATCGGGATAATCAAAGAACAAGAGAAGTTTCAGTTCATCACTAGAAACTATATTTTGTGGAACGATGGCTGGCCTAGAATTGCAGCACGCCTTTGGTTTGACGATTGCGAGTTGGAGCTATTAAATGAAGTCCGGTGACTTAGTAATAAAGCGTTGGGGTCGTATTGAACCGTATCAGCAAGGTACAGTTGCTCTTTGTCTAGGTCCAAAGCAAGCAGCAGGGCTTCTAATGACTGGCCCACTGGTAGAAATTTTGTACCCTGGATATAGTCCACAATTGCACAAGCCAAGTGAGTTTGAGGTTATCAGTGAAAGTCGGTGATCTAGTGAAAAATGGACAAGGGCATACAGGTATTGTGACAGGTGTTGGCTACAATGGCAGCTGCCCAAGTTACGAGAGGTGCCCATTCTCAAACCCAGACGTCCACGTCGTCACGGCTCACGGTAAAAGATTATGGTCTTACAAAGCCTTGGAGGTTATCAGTGAAGGTCGGTGACTTGGTAAACAACAGGAAGTCAGACTGGTCAGGAATTGTCCTCAAGATCAAATATCACCGCGCTATTGTCCCGCATATTTTGATTTTTGATAAAGAGGGCAGTGTCTTTTGGGAAAGAATGAGTGATTATGAGGTTATCAGTGAAAGTCGGTGACTTGGTAAGACGCAAGTGGCTTAACCAACGCGACACCAGGCTGGCGATAATAGTAGAAGAGCCAAGCCATCATCACTTGAACATCAGGTTTTGCGATGACGGTCGTAAGATTCCAGCAGCAAAGAAGAATTTGGAGTTAGTCAGTGAAAGTCGGTGACTTGGTGAGAGAAGATTGGGCTGGTGGCAGACTTGGTGTGGTTGTATCTAAAATCAGAAAATCAACACCACGAGACAACCATAAGCTTGGCGTGATGTATGGCGATGTGCATCCTGTTGTGGATATTGTCAGGCAGAGTGAAAGAGGGGCAATCAAAGTTGTTCGAGATATTGAAACATTGGAGTTAATAAATGAAAGTCGGTGATCTGGTAAGAATGAACCCGCTATGTCATCCAGAACAGTATGGATATGGAATCATCACAGAGGTCATAAGTCCACTCAGGGTCAGGGTAAAATGGGAGAAGTTAAACTGGAAAGACAACGCGTTTGCGTGGACACAAACGAATATGCTGGAGAACCTAAGCAATGAAGATTGGTGACTTGGTCAGATATAAGAAGAGTGAGTTTATATCTGACCGCGTGTATAATGACTATGTTGGACTAGTTTTAGAGGTAAGCTCTCTTAGGTTTAAGGAAGACAGAAATATATGTGTAAAGTGGAACACCACACACACCAGCGTACTATGGCACGAAGAACGAAACCTGGAGGTTATCAATGAAAGCCGGTGATTTAGTAAAATTTAATTGTTCAATATTTAACAGCGCCCCAAAATCTTTATTTATTGTCAAAGCGGTTAGCCAATCGGTCTTTTTCTGGGATACTGCCCACGATCCAAACGATAAAATTTGGGCTAGGCTACACGACTACCCTGCACCCGTCGAAACAAGGATTCTGGAGGTAGTCAGTGAATGTCGGTGACAAAATTTGGGACTGGATGAACGAACATATGTATGTGACCGTGTTCGTTCTTGCTCTCATAACCGACTTCTGGGCTAATTGGTATAGCTATGCTATTGTTCACGACTGGATTGTGCTTCAGGCATTTTTAGGAATGGCTTTGCCCTTCTTAAATCTGCCTGGAGTGTTGTTTTTTATAGACCGAAAAGACATAAAGGTGCGTCTTAAGCTTTGTGCTGTGTCCGCCGTTGCAATGTCGCTTGGCTCAACCTTGATGTTGCTTATGGTTAGAGCAGGAATAGGAGTTGGAAAGGATATGATACCATGAAAGTCGGTGACTTGGTAAAAGAGAATTGGGGGATGGAAAGAACTGGTGTTGTCTTGGTAGAACTTCCTCGCCCGCCGTCATCTCCCGTTCGCATGAGATTGTTCAAAGTCTTGTGGGGCACGTACTCTCCAACGCATCCCACTTTGATAGGTCCACTATGGGAATCACAAGCGGAGGTAATCAGTGAAAGTCGGTGATATTGTAAAGTGGACAGAGGTTGAAGAAGTATATAATAAATTCTGCACACATCCATCAGTGGAAGACTTGACAAATGTTAGAAAATGTGGTATTGTTATAGAACAAACACCATATATGTTCTTCGTTTTTTGGCAGAACGGAGATCTCATGGCTCAGAAACCAAATACTATTGAGGTAATAAAATGATTAAAGAAAGCGGACCTTTTAAACTTGGTATGACTCTTTATAGAAAAAGAGAAGACGGTACTAAGCAAGTTGGAGTTTTAGTCAAGATGCATCAAGATCCTGGTTGCTATAACCAGTCAATACATGGCCCCTGTCTTGGTGGCAAATCAATACTTTGGCAGGGCGACACAGGGCCAACATACCACTATGGTCAAACATGGTATGAAGATTGTTGCGGAGCATAAGATATGAAAGTTGGAGATTTAGTTACGCTCTCTGCGTATGGTAAAAAAGTTAAGAGAACGGGCTGGGTCCGCGATGGAGACATAGGGATCATTAAGTCTGAACATCCATACGATAGTTATAGAATTTTGTGGTGCAATTCTCAAAAGGGAAGTTACAGTGGCCCCGGTGCAAGGAATTATAGTACCCGTGGCGCTTATTGGGACTGGTGCATCACTTTTGAGCGTAGAGATTTAAAATTTGTAAAGGAAAAGAAATGAAATTTGAAGTTGGTTCAATTGTTGGTGTGAAAAGCGCTAAAGAACTTAAGCCTATCAAAGCTGTTTACTTGGGGTCTCTTGACCCTGACGATCTCATTTTTGATGATGGCCACGGCATACCCGAGTATACGTCGTGCCTAGTAAAGATTTTCCTATTAGGTAACGATTCCGTGACTTACACTTTAAAAGATAGGATAGTTGAACTGTGAGCACCGCCCAAGAGATGCTAGATTATTTGGAATCCGTAAGAGAGGAACTGGCGCCCGGCGATGGGCAATTTTTCTTATCTTTATTGTGGCAACATAATAACAAAAAAGAAAGAGGATCTTCACTGTCAGAGAGTCAAGTTTTTCATCTAAAGAGATTAGTGAGTAAATACAGCGCATCGGCCCTGATAGACAAAAGGAATTTCAGAGATAATTATTCCGACGACCACAGGCTAATAGCATTACGTTGCGCTAGGTATTATGATGTTCAGTATCCCAGATATTATGGGAACATTGTAGACAAGGTTTTGAACAGTCCAGAAAATCATGTTTTGGAATACTCAGAGTATAATAAAATGTGCAACAACAAGTACGCTAAAAAAATATTAGCAGCATACGATGAACCAAAAAAATTTTCTGTAGGGCAAATGGCACAGATCAGGGCCAACAACAGGGTAGATATTGCTAATAAAAATCGAGATCCGGGATCTTATGCAAATAGATCCGCTCGTCTCGGAGTTAGAAATAAGGTCTGTATGATACTTCAGGTCGATGCTTTGCCAATTACTCGCGCTGCAAAGGGAGCTAGGATCTATAAGGTTCTAGTTATTGATGAGGCATCGCCAATTTTTGCGCATGAATCGGACCTCAAAAAAGTAAGGGGGCTAAAAAAATGAATACGATTAAAGCTATATCATTTCTCCACAAGGGTGAAAGGGTTGTCGTTAAAGCAAACAGCAGTGGAAGATTCAGAGTTCCAGTGACCAATATCATCGAAGGTCGCATGAAGACTAACTTCAAAATGCTAAAAGCCAGAGAAGTAATAGAGCATGCGATCATAAAATCTTGTGACCCGACCTTGTACCTAGACAAAGGCGAGCGCTTGCGGGTATATCAAGACGGGGATCCAAGTTATTTGCCAGCTCAAGTAGAGGGTGTATTAGAAAAGCATGATTCAAAAATAAAATTTTCTTCTTTAAAAAAAATAAAAAAATCTAAAATCTTTTCACAAGATGCACCTGGTGATAGTCCGTACAGCGGCTCAGGCTCTGGGATAGGCTGGTTTGACATTTTTGACGGGATAGACGACTATTATGACTGATGAATCTCAACTTGAGGTTGGTGATTACGTTGTTGTGGTTGCTGATGCTGATCATTTTATGAGACCTGATAGCTTGAAATTTTATCCAAAAGCTGTTATACTGAAAACAGTAGGTGATAATTGGAGTAGAGTATTCTTATCTTCTCAAAGTCATACAAAAATACTAGATATGCCAAACACAATGTTGAGGAAAATTGATGGAAATATACAATTTTAGAGTGGGCGATATGCTTTATCACGATGACAACCACAGAACAACCAATCAAGATAGGACTTCAATCACGGGAGTTATTTATAAGGTAACACCGAAATATGTATATTATGCAATTTGCGCTGGTCCAAGAACTGGCGGCTGCGCCTATATATCAAGAGACAACAAGATAAAAAAAGACAAAATTGTCAAGGCTGTGAGAGAAGGTCTCATCCACATCAGTTACAGCGGAGGGACTAGCCGTCGCCGGAAGCAGTAAAAGAAAGCATGAAAAGTGTAAGGCAAAAAATTGATGTCGGTGATCTAGTTGAATATGAAGTTGGCAAGATGTCACTCACTGGACTTGTTATGGAAAGGAAAGCGATAAACCCCAACTATGACACTGACCGGCATTTCCATCCAGATGAATACCACTGCAAAGTTCTGCTGTTAAATTCTGACTTGCCAAATGACGCAAGATGGATAAGAACTAAGTGGTTGAAATTATTATCAAAAAACTCTTGACAATTTTTAATGATTCTGTTATAGTATATATATACAAAAAAATGAAAGGAAATTTAATATGCACGAAAACGTCAAGTACATGACCAACAGTGAACTGATTGGCCTTGCGAAAAATAGATTTACTTCCGAGAAAATACAAGTTGAGATAGCGAAGCATCACTATCGCAGGGCCAAAGAGTATTTATGCTGCAATAAGGGCCTTTCCAAGAAGGCTAGAGACATTCTCTGGGATCATCCTGGCTATGTTATGAAGGGTGATTTAATTGCGTATGGGCACTATTCCGATACCCCGCGCCTTGAATATGAAAACATTGGGTTTCTTTGGAACAATTTTTCAGATAAAATGCTGCGACGATCACCCTGGCGCCTCCAGAAGGTTTTCTTGTCTGGCACCCGATATTGGACTCACGGCTTTTGGGAACAACATAAAGGAGCCGTACAGACTCCAAATTTTGTTATGGAGGGCTTGTATGAGTCTATTGATAAACTATCAGGCTGGGAGCGATCGAGCTTAATCCAGCGATTAATCGAGTACAGGAATACACCCAAAGAAATTATAGTAAAATTGTCAGCATCTTGTACAGATGAGAGGCTCCGGAATTTCGCGTTGACAAAACTTGCACAAATTTCCGCATAAAGAACAATAAAATTTTATTAAAACAACTTGACAAATTATATGTAGTTTGATAAACTATTTATACATAGAACAACTTAACAGCAAACAAACATAAGGAGATTTCAGATGGCTGTTGATTTCGCTACTTTTTCGCAAATTGTTGATCACGTAACCGCAGTGCGTAAGCCTGTTCTTTTGCGAGGTCGTCATGGTATCGGTAAGTCAACCGTGGTATACCAGTACGCAGACCAACATGGGTTGGATGTTGTTGAACGCCGCGCCTCACAAATGACAGAAGGTGACTTGGTGGGCCTGCCTTCAATTAAGGCAAACTCTACTAAGTTTAACCCTCCCGACTGGTTTAAGACTGCTTGTGACAAGCCAGTGGTGCTGTTCCTCGACGAGGTTGATCGTGCTACTCTTGAAGTTAGGCAGGGCATCTTTGAGCTTACAGACAGTCGCAAGCTGAATGGTCACACTTTGCACCCTGACACGTTGATCTTTGCCGCAGTGAATGGTGGCGAGCACGGATCACAATATCAAGTCGGTGAAATGGATCCTGCCGAGCTTGACAGGTGGACCGTTTTTGATATCGAGCCTAGTGTTGAGGACTGGTTGTCTTGGGCTACTGATTCAAAAATTTCTAGTGAAGTCTGGAATTTTATCAATCAGAACAGATTGCACCTAGAGCATTCTGATGATTTTGAGCCAAACAAAGTTTATCCCTCTCGAAGATCTTGGGAAAGACTCGACGAGTGCCTGCAGAAGGGTCGGCTTTTAGACGAGTCAAGTCCCACTCTGTACAACTTGACCGCTGCATTTGTTGGCTTTGAGGCCGCTGTCGCCTTCAACGACTTCATAGCCAACTATGATAGGCAAGTAACAACTGAAGATATTCTGGTTCATGGTAACTTCGCCAAGGTTGCAGACTTTGGGATCAATGATCACACTGCAATCATTGATAAGTTTGAAGCGGAAGAGACATTCGGTAACGAGCTTAGTCAAGATTTGATTGACAACTTGGCAAGATACTTCATCATGTTGCCGTCCGAAGTTGCAATGAAATTGTGGACAGTTATGGGCAAGGGTGACGTTAACAACACTGTGAAGCTACACAAGTCAGAGGTTGACGGACAGTCTGTTTCAAAGCACTTTGTTCTACTAATCAACGGTAAGGAGTCGGAGTAATAAAATGTCTGATCTCGCAAAGAAAGAAGAGAGGGAGTTTGACCTCAATATGAACACCGCGAGACTGCTCATGGATGAGCCTTTCTTTGCGGCGATTTCCCGAAGAATTGACAAGCGCGCCAGCTATGCGATTCCAACCGCGGGCGTTATGGTTAATCCCGATACGGCTCAATTTGAAATGCTGTACAATCCAAAATTTTTTGACACTCTAAGCGATTTGGAGAGATCAGATATCTTAAAGCATGAATTTTATCATGTTATATTTGAGCACGTCACAGGTCGAATGCCAGAAGATATCAACATGAAGTTGTGGAATATCGCGACAGACTTAGCGATTAACTCTCATTTGCGTAACTTGCCAAAGGGTGGCTTAATCCCTGGAGAGAAAGGCACGCCATTTGAAAACTTACCTTCTGGTAAGTCTGCGGAGTGGTATCTTGCAAACATGCCAAAATTTGCAGGACAATCTAAGTCTGGTTCTGGCCCCTCTCAAGAGGGAGACACCGGGTCCAGCGGGGAAGACTCTCCCAATCCTCAGAATGACCCCGAAGATGGCAACGGCGGCTCTGAAGCTGACACAGGTCCCAAATCAGATTCTGATTCTGAAGAGAATAAAAGCCCTGGGACAGGCTCTGGCGATCAGGAATTACCAGAAATTCCAGATTCTATTGATGACCACTCAGGTTGGGGAAACTGCTCACAGGAAGTGAAGGAGATTGCGAAAGAGAGATTGAAAGAGGTTGTACGCAAGGCAGCCAATGAGGCTAGTGCCTCCAACAGGTGGGGCAGTGTCTCTTCTGAGACAAGGAAGAAAGTGATGAAGCTCCTAGAGACAAGGGTCGATTGGAGAAAGGTGCTAAGATATTTTATCAAATCTTCTCAGAAGGCAAACAGAAGCTCTTCAATCAAGAGGATCAATCGCAGATATCCGTATGTCCACCCTGGCAGAAAATCGAGCAGGGTTGCCAAGATCGCTATTTCAATCGACCAATCAGGGTCAGTGAGTGATTCAATGTTAGCTTTATTTTTCGCGGAGCTTAACAAGCTGGCAGAAATTGCAGAGTTTACGGTAGTGCCATTTGACACCCGAGTTGATGAGGATAAGGTTTTTGTTTGGTCAAAGAACTCAGCAAGAACTCCTGAACGAGTGCTCACCGGCGGCACTTGTTTCAATGCCCCGACTGAATATGTAAACGACAAAAATTTTGATGGACACATTGTACTTACTGATATGTGTGCACCGAAGCCAAAGGCCAGCAAGTGCCAGAGAATGTGGATGACCACAAAAGAGTATGCTAGTGCTTACTTTTCCACCAAGGAGAGAGTAGTTGTTATAGATTAAAATCCGACACGTATATGTGTCGGTGCCGGTTGGTCAATCCTCGCTTTCCATATGTGCTTACGAGCATCGAAAGATAGGTGGCAAGATGAGGCAACTGGTGGGACTTGGATACTATTATAGGATAAGGCGCGATTGTCTATAACCGCGTCCAAGTACAAACTTGGTTGAATGCCCGAGTGACAGAAGCAGGGACAACCAGGGGAGTGAAAGAAAATAAAATAAGACATAGGCTGGCGAAAGTCAAGGCGGTGAGGACAGCCTGACCCAAGATCCCAAATTTTTTATTGATGCGAACATAATTATTATATGGTTGCACTCAAAGAAGGCGATCTTGTCGCCTGTTATTTAACGAACACTGAGACATACGAAGAGCTTTTATCTTGGGGTATAGTGTTGCAAGTTTCGGAGTCTCTCAAGGACCTATTGGTGCTGGATAATTCTGGAAACATTTGCTGGTTCCCTAGGAAAAGATGGACAAAACTTAGAGAAGAAAAAAACAAAAATTTTACTGGACATTTATGATGACTATTGTTATACTGGTAATGTTGATAATGTCAATTAAGGCATTATTTTCTATTATCACGGGAGGAGGATAAGTGATTCGTTGCAAATCTGAAAAGCCCATGAAAAAACTAGAACTTGACCTCACAGGTCCAGAAGGCAATGCTTTTGTTTTGCTAGGATACGCAAGAATGTGGGGGCGTCAACTTGGGTACTCTGAAAGTAAAATTAAAGCCATTCAAGATGTTATGAAACTAACCAATTATGATGGTTTAGTACACACACTTGATCAGCATTTTGGCGAATACGTCACATTTTGGAGGTAAGGTACATGGATAATGAAATTTTAGATGAAAAGTTTGTCAGAAGAAAAGTAATGACACAGGGCGTCAATATCCTGAGAGCAATTATTGAATCATACCATAGTGGTATTTTTGATGACCCAAAGGCTAGTATACACTTATGCTCTTTATTTGCTCTTGTCGCAGAGGGTAAAGTCATAGGACATTTCGACTCTGAAACAGCTTCTACAAAATGGACTTTATCAGAAGATTATATGAAGAGACTTCAGGAAATTGAAGATGACATTTTGCAATCAAAAATTTTGAAGGGACCATGGAAAAATTCACTTGACCCAGACGTAAATACCTGATATAATTATATTATAACAATCAAGGAGTATTGAGATGGTTGCCATCTGTGTCGAGTGCTGGGAAGAATATAATCCAAAGAGAAGAGAACTAGGTTACAGGACATGCTTGGAGTGCGGTGCAGCTAACGCTAGGCTCGAAAAAGCTAGGAAAGCAAAGTGTTCTGCGCCTGCCTACAACAAAGGTGCGTATCAATACGTTGGTTCTGTACAAGCTGCTAGGAGCGTTGGACGTTGAAAAGTTGTATTATTTTTTCATTCGCTTTGCTGCTCACAGGTTGCCCAATCTCAGAAGATGATTGCCAAAAAGTTATGGTCTGTGAACAAGATAAGGAGATGCTTTGTTATGAGATGGACGATGGTTGCATAGACGAGTGTCATTATTGGGTTTTTGAAAGTTGCTTTGAGGTTTGTAAAAGTTAATGTCGCATACCGCAAGAAAAAATAGAGACAGGTATCCCGAAGTTGGAGACCTCATCATCGCTTATCCATCCACAACTAAAGTATTTATGGGGATCGTTAATCAGGTGACTGAGTATTGTTATGACACTGGCTACCGACAAAAGCAAAATGTCCTTATAACTTGGCAAGGTGAGCCGCCAGATAGTTACAGTTCGGAGTACGGATATTCAGCTATGAACATTCACAACCTTAGAAGCACATTCAAAATTTTTAGAGAAGGTGAGGAGATCCAGTGAGTGAAGCAGGGTTGTTGTACATGCAGACAGCAGGAATTATTGAGTACATCGTAGTGGGCACCACGGTGGTTCTTTGTTCTGCAATTTTATTGTGGGCTTTTAAATAAAAGTTCTTGACTTTCAGTAGTTTAGCTGCTATACTATAAGAGTAGAAACAATCAAGAAAGGCTTTTTCTATGGCAGGTAAAGCAAGAATGAGATTTGTTGCGAGGTCGAATCGCCTTCGCTTTGAACGTGACAGCGGACATTATGCAGGCGTGAACCTTTACGGTGTTGAGTGCATTTACTGTCACGAGTATTTTCCCAATGTAAAGAAGCCAGAGTTTGGCGGTCATGTTTGTAGGAGTTGTAAGTAATGGGGTATAGAAGTGAAGTCGGTTTTGCATGCGACCCAATAGTGAAAGAAATTATTAAAACCGTATCAGAGTGGAATAAAGACCTACGCCAACTTATAAATGACGGAGACGACCTAACCCACGACAAAGAACAAGGAAGATGGCGATGGGACTGGGTAAAATGGTACGAAGGATATCCAGAAATTGATACAATGGAGAGAATCATGCAGTTTGTTGAGAACGCTGAGATGCAGGGTCTAAGTTACGATTCTTTTGGCTTTATCCGCATCGGTGAAGATTACGGGGATATAGAACAAAAGGGTGCCCCATTTGAGTTCGACCTGTATGTGAACAGGAGTGTCGAGATATGAAATTTTCTAAGGGCGCCATCGTCCAGTCTGAATGTGGACAAGTAGCCTGTATACACAGGTCGAAGCTAGTAAAAAACGACGACGTAGAGGTGGATGTTTTTGAAGTTATCTTTCAGAAAGACCCTTCTAAGCGAGCAATATACGCGTATGTCCGTGAAGAAGAATCTCTAGACGCGAGACTACTAGCCAACGCGCCAGATGGAGCAGTCCCAGAGAATATAAGGCTTGTTCAGTGAAGTTGGGTACTTTAGTCCAACATTGCTTTTCAGAAAAGATTGGCATTGTGATGAAAGAAGTGTGGCACCCATTATGTGGTGTTACATCCAGCAATCAAGTGTTTGATGTCCTGTGGCGCGATGGATCCATCGGCCATAACATTTGGAATTATGACTTAGAGGTAATTGATGGCAGCATCAAGACAAGATTTAGTTGAAGCTGTGCATATAGCCGGCATCGTTGCACTTATAAACCAAAAATTTTTAGTTCACTGTGAAGATCATGAGAAGTCTGAGCTTTTAACAGAGATACTCAACGATATCAAATTATATTTAGAACCAACGACAAATAACGAGGTACACTAATGAAGTATAAATCTTTTATCAAGAAGCTCAAGAAGCGGCTAGGCTCGGAGAATCTGGAAATCATCACAGACCAACACGGAGTCAACGGACGCAGAGAGTGGTTTGTATACGAAGGCACTGTAGCCCGATGGTATGTGGAGCCAACAGATTGGAGAGATCCAGAATCGGAACTTGTAGTATCAGGCTTTCATACCAAGGGAGTTGACCAGGAATCTGATCCGATGACAGATTATTTCCCAGGCACGTATTGGAGTAATGCTACTCAACTAATTGACAGACTCAGGGAACCGCCTCCTAAGTATGCTCCAGGTTCCTTAGTTCGCGGTAAGTCAGACAATAAAAGAGCAAAGCGTCATGGATACGCAGGCAAGACAGCCTTAGTTACAAAGGCAAGAGGTCAATATATGCACCTTCAGTTTGTGGATGATGAGTGGTACAATTCTTCAGATGGCTTCTCTACAATGAGCTACCCAGCCCGTGATTTCGAGTTAATCTCAGGATGAGTAAAGAGATTTACAGAATCAGGTATCGAATCGGAAAAGATCGCAGCCATGAAATTATCGCAACAGAAAAGATCTGCAAAAAAAGAGTAGAAGAACTCAAACAAAAGCATGGAGCCGATATAAAATTTTCAAAGATGGTGATGGCACATACCCATCCGAATGGAGCACCGCATGTTTAATGGAGCAGTCGTATTTAGTTTCTCAGTCGTCATGTTTATTCTGGGCGATGCAATCGGAGTTGTCGGCCTAGTCGAAACTTATCACAAAATTTTAAATATTTTTTGATAAAAAGGGTTGATTTTATAATCGAAATAGTATATAATTCTTACTCAAATTTAATATAATAGGAGGTTAAATAATTATGAACATGACAACATCTGATCTCATGAAGGCATCTTTGGTTCTTTGCGCCTACTTTGGATTTATGGGAATCGCAATTTTTTCAGTCGCTTCGTGAATGGTAGACCTTGGCAAGTCTTTGAAACTGCTTCTATGGGCTACTGGCGCAAATGGTAGCGCATCGGACTTTTAATCCGCTGGTTCCGAGTTCGAGTCTCGGGTGGCCCACTAAATTTTATTATTATTTATGAAAGGAAAAAAATATGAAAACTAATAGTAATTTATCAAACTTGTGCTTTTTTGCATCATTAGCATCTGTAGCTTGCTCTATCCTAACTTGGGTATCGGTAGGTGATGCAGACCCAGCTCATGCTGAGAGATTTGGTATTTTCATTGGTCTCTGGGCACCCACCTTGATGGGCCTAGCCAATTATTACAGGAAGTGACATGAGTGGGAATCTTGTTGAATTTATTAAGGTTTTTACCCTAGTATTCACCTTTTCTGGTCTTATCCTTGCTGGTAGACGCTATATGTTGAAGTTCGATGAAGAACCTGAAGATGAAAGCAATGTCGTCAATTTCCCAAATCGAAACGAAAAAACAGATAGGATGGATTATGATGGCATGGGGAACTACGGTCGATTTCCAAAAAAGCTAAAGAGAAAAAAGTAATCCAAGCGTGTGTCGTATAACGGCTATTACCTCAGCCTTCCAAGCTGATGATGTGAGTTCGATTCTCACCACACGCTTACTCATTAAAATTTTATTATGAATGATTATCTTGTCTGGTATAGAAAGCCATATGACACATATGATAGAGTGTGTGCTACTGCCAGAAATTACGAGATGGCAGAATCACTAGCAGAGGCAGTCTATTTAAATCTTAGGTCGAGAGGCAAAGAGGTAGCTTCTGTGGGCGTCAAACGCGCCAGTTCAGGAAAGCTGTATTCTGATGAAGATTTCGACCTCCGGTGGGTCGTAAAAAAAAGATGACAAACTCTTGACACAGCACTGTATATTTGATATAATGTTTATATAAACATTAAGCCTCAGTAGCTCAGTGGATAGAGCATCGGACTTCTAATCCGCAGGTCGTAGGTTCGACTCCTACCTGGGGCGCTTTAGCTGGTGTAGCTCAGATGGCAGAGCAGTTGATTTGTAATCATCAGGTCGTAGGTTCGATTCCTGCCACCAGCACATTTTAATTTAAAGGAGTAAGTAAATGTTTGAATTTTTGGTTACGTCAGGAGCAATCGCGGTTGGGTTGCTTGCAGGTCAAATGTTGATTGATTGGTATCGGGGGTAATTATGTTACTAGAAACACATACTGGTAATTTTGTTGATGTTTCGCTACAGGAAATCCAGCAGATGCCGCGGCATGAGCTAGTCAAATATCTCGAACTCCGTGGCTTTGCTTGTTATGATAATGAACCTACAGAGCTTCTAAGAGAGGCAGCAATCGAAGATTGGGAGGGTGAATTAAATGACTAACTTGTCTAACAGAGACATACAAAGATTGTATGATCAATTTAATCCGAATAATATTAAAACCGGCGATCGAGTTTTGGTTAGTTTGGGAGATAGATCCTTTCCTGCACGCATTGTTGGTCTTGACCTAGATTTGAAAAACAAGAAATTGTTTGCAAATTTAAAACTTCTTGACACATCTAAGAGGAACCCGATTCGAGTAGATGCAGCAGACTGCACCGTTTCCTCTGGAGCAATGTACGTAGGACACCACAATAATGGATAAAAATGGAGATACAACAATGGAGCAAAATAATTTTTCTATGTCAAATGTTAGAAGACTAGCCAGCCAGCTAGTTGATGTTCATGATGATAAAAGAAAGAAAGCGTTAAAAGCGATGGCAACGGATATGAAATTAAAGGTTGTAGAGGAAATGGTAAAAATTAGACTAGAAAGGATGCGCGGACCTGATGGGGTAATTCGTGCAAATACGGTGTAAAATATATGGGTAAAAGAGTGACAAATAGCGAAGTCGCTTCGTCATGGGCTCTTGGCGAATCAGCAAAAAATCATAGAGGTAGCTTCTGGACCGATGGTAAGAAAATTTATTCTTATGAACTCCAGATTGGTGACACCACAAAGTCAGGAAAGAAAGTTGTTCGAGATTACACGGCACGGGGCAGTTATGGATTTCAGTCACAGACTACATCTTGCCATATTGGCTTGCTGCGGTATATTCGAGGACATGACACCATTGTCGTTTGACAATTCGCGGTATTTTTTTCTTGACAAGGCCGCAAAGTTCTGATATAATGTACACATAAATAATTGAAAAAGGTTTTATTGTGCAAGAACACAGAATTGTTGAAGTGAAATGGGACACTTCAGATGAAAATTGGAATCCGTTACCAGGAGAGGTTGACTTGCCAGAATTGGTAACGGTGCCAGTTAACGTTAAAGAGGAAGATATCAGCGATTGGTTATCTGATCGGTGGGGTTACTGTCACTTCGGGTGGCGTTGGTGGTCAGCCGACAAAGAATCGAGAACAATGGCAGCTAATGCGTACTCCAGTGACCCTATGTGAGAAAATTTGATGGGCAATAAGCAAGTTAAAGACTGGACCCCGCGTCCTGGCGAATTAGTGCAGATATGGGATCACCACTATCAAAATGGCTCAGAACCTAACTCAGATGATAATATTGGCTGTATCGATGGTCATGGGCAGGTTGGTTATATTGTAAAAATAATAAACTTGAAAACCCGTGGTGCTGTAGGTCCATCCGATTTTTGTTGCGAGGTCATTTGTTTCGGCAAAGATCCAAAGTCGGAGAGAGTTAGAGTTCATGCTGATTGGCTAGTACCCTTGAGAGACCCGTCAGACATAAGAAAGATCGAAATTAATTTGTAAATTAGGTCATTTTTTTCTTGACTTTTGGTTAAAATTTTGACATAATATATATACAAACAATGAGGAAAGGCTCAAAATTATGACAACTCGTATTCACTTTCGACTGGCTGATGATCCCAATAACGAACACGCGCTGTGGTCCGGAGCCTTTACAGTTCCTGGCAACGTCTCTCGTGCCGAGAGCAGGAAACTTGTAGCAAAGCACTTACAGTGCAGCAAGTTGCCACCCCGGACTTTGGTTTTGACTTGTCACGACCTTGAAAAGGGTAAGTGGACAGCCGAAGAGATCCGCGCAGAGACTACCGAGTTAGCGGAAGCGCCAACAAACAAGAGGAAGAAAGCACCAAAAGCGTTTCATGACGTCGGCATGAGCTTTGATCAGGCAGAAGACCTTCTAAAAAAGTTGGGGCTGAAATGATGCTCTGGCGTACATTGGGGGGAAAGTTGATGCTTCGATATCCATATGCAACTTTCTTAGGTCGCACCAGCAAATGGGGCTTATCGTTTAAGAGGTATAATTTTGTGAGGTCCATTGATACAGTAACGCCTTATAGTATTTTGCACTTTGGACCATTTGAACTTTTCATGAGACCGAAGTCTCGTGATATTGATTGGTTTTGACGATTCCAATCGCCGGTATTTTTTTTCTTGTGAGAACAAGATCAGACACACAGCCGAATATGCACCGAGCTACGCGAGAGCGTTTTTAAAGCGGGACGAGCTAGTAAGTTGTGTGTCAAGCCCGTGGGGGACATAGACCAGAGCTAGTCATAGCGTGGTTGCGTAAGCGTGGGAGTGATTCCCAGGGTAGGCTATGTCCAGTTATGAGAAGTTGGGAACCCATAACATTTTTTTGTGATTGTGTACAATAAAACATTTAACTAAGAGGATTTTAAATACAATGAATAACGATGATCTATACGTATCGAAAGATGAGACCACCTATAACACGGTACGCACCAGGACGTGGGCTTATGGCGTTGAGAAACGCTTTTTTCACACGGGATTGCAGCGGCCATTTACAATTACTTCAAGCCAACATGGAGAAGAGTGTACAACTTCGCCAGAATTGGTCACGTTTACAGTGAACGGCACAGGGGTCTATGGTGGCAACATCCGTCCTTTGGAGTTTTACTTGGATAGCGGCGACGTCGATGGGCTAATCAAGATGCTTAAAGAAGTCAAGAAGTCGATGAAACAACGCTAAATAAAAGCAATATTTTTTTCGCGGAATGACTAAAATAATACTTGACAAACGCTAGTCGGTCGGGTATAATGGTAACATAAACAATCAAGGATTATTAAATTGAAGACAGTTGACCAAATGGTGATACACTTTAAGAACCTTCAAGCAAATGCATCGAATACTTCAATGTATGAAGAAGTAAAGTGGCAATACATCAACATGGCTAATGGTGGCAACGGTGGCGCAGCTGGCTTTGTAAGCGAGAACGGTGGGACCACTTGCCGAGATATAAATTATAAAAACTATCCAGATTCATTTTTTGCACAGGTGTGCGAGCGAATGGGTTGGATCGTGGTGGACTAAAATAAAAAGATACAAAGCATTAAAAAAGTTCTTGACTTTTCCATGATGATTTGATAATATGTATATATTGAGAATGAGGGATTGGCTTTCATCTCAAATTTTAAATGATGTCTTTGAAAGGACAAACAAAATGAAGCGAGTAGTAAGTAACATTCAAAACCTTGGATACACAATCACCAACAACCCAAACGCTGAAGCGAATGGAAAGCAAAAGGCAGCAGGGATGATCATTGATCAAACTCTGGTCAATGGCGCTTCAGAAGGTGTTAGTATTCGACTTATCAATGGCAAGCAAAAGTCAGCCGCAGTAAAGCTGGATCGCTTCGCTCTCACCAACCTGCTTGAAGCAGTAAACGAAGTTCTCTCAACGGAAGAATAGTTTTCTCCTTCGTCGCCAGGCTTACGGTTGTGCCTGGTCTTCTGAAAACAACCGATTTTTTAAAATTTTGTTAACTTAATCAAATAAGGTACAATCAATGATGATTCAATCTAAGGGAGTTACAAACTCTCAACACAAAAATGGTTTATGTATTGCACAGCGACGAGGTGGTAAAGAAACCCTGGTGCAATGGTCGAACGGTGATCAGCGATGGATTCCCTCTGAAGATATTGATGGAAAAATTGTTCTTGTTGGGGGCGCCTACGACTATGACGAGATCTAAAGCAAACACCACTCGAAAACCAAAAAATCAATCCGTTGCTAGTTTATGGAGAAAAACGAAAAAAAAGTAACGGGTGCATCAAGGTTAGCTAACTAACCGTTATTATAATAACCACGTTAAAATAAAAAAACGCTTGTTAGCTTGAGCGTTAGTTAGTCAACGGTAAGGTGATTTAATACATATACGCGCTTTACTGTCAACGTAATAATTTTAACGGTGGTGCATCGCAGAGGTAGGGCGATGTAAGTAAAAGACCTACACGCCAGGCCCGTAGCCGGTGTAGGCAAATGTAGGTGCAAGTCACACATCCGTTGTGACTACACTTACCTACATGTAGGGAGGAGCAGCATATGTAGGCAAAGGTCGCATATGTGGGGTCGGCGCCTACAGGTAGGATAATGTGGTACAGAGGTAGTTAGATCTCCCATTTTATCCTACCTGTGGGTTAAAGTGAGATATGTAGGGAAATGTAGGTGTAAAAGATAAAAGAAAACCCGACCACGGATGTAGTCGGGTGTAGGTGGGTGTATGCTTATTTCTTCTTGGTCTTGGACCAAGCAGCGCTCACTGTTTTTGCCTTGGGTCGCCTAGACATAGTAGTTATCCTCCAAGCAATCTTGAATGTAGATCTCATCAGCGGTGGTCGTGGGTCTATCGCCCGATGCAAGCGCCAGCGCCCACAGATCACGCTCAAGGCCATGCTGGCCGGTAAGCCACGCATAGTGCGCTTGTCGTAAGAACCGCGCTTGGTCCGAATCTTGCTCACACATAAACGTGCCGCCCTTGTAATTCACTTCAACTATATTCATATAATACTCAATTCAATAATAAATTTTAAAACAATAAAGAAACGGGAAAGGTGGGGAAGGCACAAGCAGGCTCCGCCGAAGCATCCACCCTAGTTGCGCCTTCCCCGAGGGGACTAGAAGTCACCTTCGACCGATAGAATCTCGGTCAGGGCTTCTTGGAGGTCCGCGATTGCATTGCGATCGAGCTTGACCGCAGCAGACTTGCGCCCGCCGTTCACGAGCCGGAATGATACAACGGCTGACTTGCCGTTGAGAACGGTCTGGTCAATGGTCATGCCAGCCTTCTCATCCTCAGTCTGAACCATGAAACCGATGTTAACAATGTTACTCTTCTGTCGTCGTAAAGCCATGATGGCTCCTTCCATATTATGCGCCGTGGCGCGTCGTGTTGAATAATCCAGCCTTATTGCCAAATTACTCTGTAATTATAACATAATCGAAAACGTCTGTCAAGAACTTTTTTTCGTTTTTTTGCTTTTTTTTCGTCTTGACTTTTTTTCTTGTCTCCGTTGCATATGCCTTATTATAACATTTTTTTTGCCCGCAGTCCACTTATGGGGTGCAAGCCCCTGTAATCATTAAAGAAATCCCCTCGACCTTCAATTTCAAAACGTGCCCGTAAGAACTTTAATGATTCCGCATACTTAGAGCACCCACACGTCATGAAATGTAGGCAAAGGTGTACGCTGTCGGCACAAAAACCTACATGTATCTAAAGTTTTTTTCATTTTTTTTAAATTATTTTTATTTTTTTTTGCGTTCATTTATTAACATGTGAGGAGAAGAAAGATAAAAGAATACATATACTCACAACATAGCACAGTGTAGGTATAGGTAGGACAATGTAACCTTAATTAGATTAACAACTTAGAGCATACGACATATACACACCAGTAAGACAATGTAGGTAACCAGTACCTAATGTATACAGATGTAGGCAAGAAACTTACAGTTAAAATGTTAACATGTAAACAAATGTAGGCAAAAGTAAACAAATGTAGATAAAATATTTACATGTAGGTAAGGGTACTACTACCCCCCCTCCCCCCGTACACGTAGCCGAATGTAAGTCTTACGCCTACATGTAGGGAGATGTGCGCGGGCAGATACACGTTCAACGCGGCTGGAAATTTTCGAGATTTTGGAATAATACAATTGGTCATAGCTATTTAAAGAGTGTAAAGGAGAGCACCCATGAAAATTACCAAGAAAATTTTAGAGAATATTATAAGAGAAGAAGTCAAGAAGCTAGTGCAAGAGAAAAAGCCAACTCAGTCGATCTTGCCAGCCGGGGTGCCCAATCAACCAGCACCATTCGTCGATGATCAAGCGAAAGTCGACCAAGCGCTGTATTTGATGCGTAAGCGAAGAGGCGATGGGGGCATGAGCCCTGAGGAGAAAGAAAAAGCGAACCCAATTAAACGGTCTCATCGAGTTTCAGGAGATATCGGTGCACCTACCAAGGAACGGGCCCATATTATGCAAGCTATTCAAAGTATCCAGGCAGCGCTTAAGACCAAATTGAAAGCCGGCCTTAGTGATCAATACAAATCACAGCTTTTAAGTATGATAGAGGATCTCAAAGATATAGAATCAGCCACAAGATATATGACTACTGGTACCTCGGCGGGTTATACCGGGTGAAATCTATGATCGGAGTAGATAAATGAACAACAAGCAACTAATTAAAGAGTACAAAACATAAAAGAGGGTACCCCATGAAAATCACCAAGAAAATTTTAGAGAAAATCATAAGAGAGGAAATGGCACAGCTACTTAAGGAAGTCGAATCTCTCTCGCGACCGCTTGATGAAGCAGGCCCCTTGAACCTTGACGCGGTCGCGACCGTGGCACAATTAGGTCGAGCCGGGTACGACAAACTGCAAAAAGACCTTACTCGGGGTCGGGATTCCACGGGCCCATCAAAAACCCCGAATCGCGCGACAAATGTGCAAGCGATGAAAGCGCAGGCGTCTGCGAATAAGAAGAAGATCGCAGCGATGGATCCCACAGGAGCAGAGGCCGATAAGCGCTTCTGGGAGAGCCCTCCTAAGCTTTCGGATATAGGAAAAATAAAGCTTTACCTCAAAAGCGTGATGGACGACGTTAGGAGAGCCGGCCTTAGTAACAAGTAACACAGGCCCGTTGTGTTGGGCAGGTAAATCTTATAGGGGTCATCAAGATTTCCTAGAAAATTTTACAGAATATTGAAAAAATTTAAAAAGATCATCGCGCTTCTTTGGGCTATAAGGCCGGGGGGAGATATACACCAGCGATCAATATATTTAATAAGCAAACTTGGCTTGAATGTTGATGTAAAAGGCACAATACCAAAACAACAATGTATATTAGTATCAAACCATGTAGGGTATCTAGACCCAGTGATCATTGCTAGTAAGGTTAAATGCCTGCCAATAGCTAAAAAAGAATTATCTACTTGGCCTATATTTGGCTATTGTCTTAAAAAATTCGGTTTAATATTTTATGAAAGACAAAATGTGCACAGCGGAGTCAAAACTATATACCAGTCGTTTAAGGCTTTAAAGAAAGGAAGCAACATGCTGGTCTTTCCTGAAGGCACAACTACCCGTGGGGATACCGTGCTGCCTTTTAAAAGAGGTATGTTTGGGGTTAGCAAGATCACGGGAATACCTGTGGTACCAGTTCGAATAAAATTTGATAATCCTAATTGTTCTTGGGCCGAACAAGACTCTAGGTCTTTGGCACAACATTATTGGTGGCTAATTAGCTTAAAAGCAATAAATGTTACAATTGAATTTTTTGATCCGATATTTCCGAATCCACTAGAATCCCCTGGTGATATGGCTTGTAAAGTTTGTGACATTATATGTTGCACAAATGTGACGTCCTCTGACGCTTTTAAGTAATAGTTAGCTAAACACAAGGAGGATAACATTGTGAAGATTAAATATTATCAAAACTTAGGCAAAAAACTCAACGAAAAAAAACGAAAAAATTTAATTGCCCAATTAAGAACTTTAGGATATGCGTGTTTTGAAAAGCTTCCCGAGTACCAATGCTTTGCTTTTGATTGTGATTTTAAGCGACACGTTATAGCTATAGCTTATGATAGAAAAAAAATAGTCGGATTTTGCTCCGCACTTAAGCTTACTGATGAATGGGGAGAAAATTTTTTGCATTTAGGTCTAACTTGTGTTCATCCCCATTATCGTGGCATGGGTTTAACGCACAAACTAGCTGGAAGATTAACAACCGAATATCTTATTCGAAACTCTTTGTTTGGCAAAGTTTGGTTTTCTAATGTTGCCGGTGTTATATCTTCTCTCGCCAACGTTGGAAAAAATTTAGACCAAGTTTACCCTTCTTTAAAAGTTTATTACCCTACAAAAAAACATTTAGCAATTGCTGAATCTATTAATCGTAGGTATCGTAATCTTATTTATATTGGTGATCAATATAAGTTTGATAAAGAAAAATTTATTTTTTATGGTAGCGGTAAACAAGATTCTTGCTTTGAAAAAAGGTCTAACGACACAAAATACCACCATCGAGATCCAAAACTTAATCAATTTTATCTTAACATTTTAAACTTAGATCAAGGCGATGAAATGTTGCAAGTTGGTAATTATAGCATTTTTACTCTTTTACGTTACTTGAAAAAATAAAAAAATACCGGAAAAGAAAAAATTCGCGCTCGCGCGCGCTGGAGGGTAAGCGGAAAAGGTTTGCTAACTTTTGATCTGAATGGTATACTAGTTATAGTATGGACTGGCTAGAATTAATTATTGAAGAATTGGAAAAAGATAAAGAGATGGACGATAGGATTCCTCTGCAAATAGAAATCGATGACTATTATCCGATTATCGACCCGGCCAAGAGAACGAAAGACTCTGATAATAAAAGGGTCATTATAATAGACATATAACAAAAAATAGCGTTTTTACACTATCTAATATAGGAGGGCTATTAATGAAAGTTGCATTTACACTATTATTTCTCCTGCTATCTTCATGCTCCCTTGTAAACACCAAACAATATAAAAACAGTGGTTCTTCCTTAATAGTTACATATGATGGCGTTGAAGAATACCGAAGATCAAAAGATTATATCAGCGAAAAGCATCTTGTAGATCTTATGGAATCTGAAAAAGAATTTATTGTCATATTTGCGGCTGATTGGTGTAGAGGGTGCAAACTAGCAAGAAAAGCTATTAAGCAAGCTAATTTAAAAGTTAATGTTGTTTATATAAATGTAGATGAGAAATGGGTTAAAAAATTAATGTCGATTATGGAAGTTAGGCAAATACCCCTCATGGTGCACATTAACAAAGACGGCAAAACTAAAGCCTCAAGATTCGGCGCCGGCAAAATAGTTACATACCTAATTTCTAGATTTTAATAAAAATCCTCACTTCTATAATCGTATAACTATTTATACTTGTAAGTTTTCATTTATTTTAAGAGGAACCACTATGACCATCAAATTATCAGACTTAAACAAAATAATTCTTGAGGAAATGCTGTCAGCACTAAAAGAAGAAGCAATTCCACTACCATCACCCGGCAATCCAGCACTAGTCCCACAAGGAACTAGGGCCATAGCGACACAAGGAACCAAGGCCCTGGCTAAAAAAGGAACTACGGCCTTGGCTAAAAAAGCAGCAACCGACGTAGTAATCAGGGTCAGTGCAAAAACAGTAGCAACCCGCGCGCTGGCAATCCAAGGAACAAGAGCCCTTGCGATAGCTGCTGCAGCGAAGGTTGCTCCCTTGGCCGCGGGTAGTGCCATAGCAGGCCCAATGGGATGGGCACTCACAGGAGTTAGCTTCTTGGTTACAGCTTACACTCTTTGGCATGCCACAGCATTCCTCGATGATGAAGAGGCCCAAGCAGCCGAAGTTGATCCCAAAGACCTGCAGAACGCTGTCGATGGGGCCACTAAAAAGCGCGAAAAGATGACAGGAGAGGAACTTAATACTGAAGATACAGCTATTGTTCTTGGTATTTTTGATCTTACCGATGCACCTTCTCTCGATTCAACTTTGAAAGCTGCAAGCAAGTTCCAGTCTCGTTCCGGTGCAGGGCTTCTTCCTACAATGACAGGTCCTGAACTTTTAGAATTAATTTACAAAAAGCCAAGACAGGCAAGAAAGCTTATTAAAACTTTACAAGGCGAAGAATTTTATCCAGATTTTGAAAGAGTTGTCAATGCTGTTAATCCAAAAGCACTATCTGGTGGTAGAACCGGACGAAGTTCTGGAGGATCATTTTCAACCGCGCGATTTTGTAGAGCTGCTGTAAGAGCTGTTCCGGGGTCGAAGACATGTAGAGTAGCAACCGCGGAAATACAAAAAGCATTGGTTAACGCTGGATTTTCGGTAAGTAAGAAAGGAGGAACGTTCCCATGGGGAATGAATGCTGGGGCATCTCAGCCACCGGTGCCTGGGGCATTCAGAGGCTCTTTCCAGAGAGACCCAACTTTAAACATGCAAGCAGGAGGAAAACCTTTGAATCCTTTGGCCGCGGCAGACGATGATCAAGATCCAATGATTCAAGAAGCCCAGAATCCTCCTGGTGATCAGTTTAGCGCTGAAGATATGAAGAAATATCAAATTGATGGCAGGCTTGGGCCGAAAACGATTGCCGCGATTGAAAACTTTCAAAAAGCAGTTATTAAACAAAGCAAAACAAAAGGTGTTGAATTACCACTCGGAAATTCAGGAAAAGGCAAAGATGGTGTTGATGGCTTGGTGGGAGGCAAGACCTGGAAATTTTTATCAAAGTACAAGGCTGTTAAGGCACCAAGAAAATCAATAAAGAAAGGTGCCGAAATTTTTGGTAAGATGGCAAAAGCAGCTCAAGCTGAAGGATCCCTCGCGGTAAAACGCTCGGCTATCTTTGATGAACTAAATCAAGCAGATGCTTCTCCGGCTAGGGCAACATTTAAAATGATTGGTCAAATTAATAAAGTAGCCAGATCAGAAAAGAAGGTTGCTAAGGCAATATTTGATGAATTTGAAAGTAAGTTTGGAAAATTTAATGATGCAGATGCATTTGGGCCCACAGCAAGCAAAAAAATTACGAGAGAGGCATTACCGAAGTTGCAAAAACTTACAGGTGTAAAATCAATCTCTGAAAGGTCTTTAATTGGCTTAACAAGAATTGAGGCTGCAGCCCTCATTATGAAAAATTTACGTAGACGACGTGGATTCTAAACAAAATGTTAAAAGTAAAGCTTAACGAAAATGTAAGTCGCCGCGAACTACGAAGATTAGGGTCAATTCAAAGAAGACTTTCTAAAAAAATCAATGTTTCTACAAAACAAGTTCAAGCAAACGCTTACAATTACTTTCCAAACAAAGGGAGAAAAACCTTTTCCAGTCTTAGCGACCCTAATTCTGGTGATGGTTTATATGGAGAAGAAATGTTCAGCGCGATCATTCTTCTACAGGGCGACCTAGTAAAGAAAGGATTCATGGCACCTGTTAAGCCAAGCGAAAAGTTGTCAACTGAGGGTCTTTATGGGCCCATAACACACGCTGCTTTCCTAAAAGCAGCAAATATAAATGCTCTAAGAGGCTTTGTCGAGCCGAAAGATCAAGATGGCATTGAAAAAAGAATACTTCAACTTGAAAACTTCATAGAAAAAGATGCCGAGAATGATAAACAAAAAAAATGGGCCCAAAGTGTTATTGAACTTTTAAGAAAAAGACTAAACCTTTTAAGACCAAAAGAGCCTGAGAAGGCTGACAAGCAAAAATCTCAAAAACTTGCTAAAGATGTAGCTCAAAAAGCTGCTGATCGAGGAGAAATTCTTGATGTTCAAGTAGAAGACTGGGCTGAGTGGTTTATGTATCAACAAGCTGCTGGAAATATTGAAGCTGACTACGTTGAAGGTCGCTGGAAAACAAAGGGAGACCCAAGACCAATCACAAAAGCATATTTAGCTAAGAAAAGATCTTTAAAGCAAGCCGCACGCGACATGCTCCGGCAAGATCTTGGCAAAAAACCGATTCCTCAATCTCCTACGGTTAACGAGTCAAAAATATATGAGTCATTCTCGCACTATTTTGAACAAAATAAGGAAAATTTGCTAATTTTAACAGAAAATAATTATAACTCCCCAGAATTATTCAAAAAAGCAATGAAAATTTTTAATTTTGGTGAGAAAATTTAAAAAATGTGCTTAATCTGCATCGAACTTGACAAAAAAACTTTAACTCCATGGGAAGCAGAAAAAAATTTAACAGAATTTAAAGAAAAAATTAATGAAGAGCACGAGAAAATTGTAAAAAAGAAGATTGATGATGCAAAAAACGAATTTTATTTTGAAAAAAACGATGAATTTTGCTGCTTTTGCCAATCCAAACCTTGTGATTGCAAGTGGGACCTCTTTTAGTTATGAAAAATGCCTTTAAAAAAACTATTTTTGTAATATTTTTTATAATTTTTTGGCCTCTGAGTAGTGTTTTCGCTGATAGTGAGAAATTAAAGACAAAATTTTACAATTTTGATGATCTTTTAATAAACGGTGAGTATAAAAAGCCTCAAGTTTTATTTATAGACAACAGGCAAAAAGTAAAATTTGAAAAATTGCTAAAATTAAAGAAAAATTTTCTACAAAAATTAAAAAATACTCAAAATGACCCTTCGTTAAGATAACAAAAGTAAAGCAATTGGATTTATCATGCAAAATGTACTAATTATAAGGTATAATAACACTGTTACTTTGCTTTTGGATCAATTAAAATGTCAAACCCTAAAAAAATACAAAATTTTGAGTTAAAAAACCTTGTTTCCGATGCTTTGAGACAAAAAAGTAATTCTTATCCCGATAATATATTGTTAAGTGAGATAGGGCCGCAATCAGTAGGGCCCGGATCTTTTTTTAATGCTGAAGATCCATCTGCGGAGGAAATGTTTAGTATTTTAAAGGACAAATACAATGCTTCTGTGAGTGCAATATCTTCTGTCGCCAATTCAATACAGAGAACACTTAACTCTTTCAGAAGAAGTATTGATGAAACTATTTCTTTTGGCGGAAATGAGATTTTACAATCGATATATAGGATAAACCCCAAAAATGGCTCTAGTCAAGAACTAAATGACGTCAAAAACTTTTTTTTGTTATTTGGTAAAGTTTGTTTTAAGAAATTTTTAATTTCTCAACAAGATCAGTATGTAAATCCTCACTTTATAGATCCGGGTATCTATTGCCTAAGGGATGATATAAAAACTTTTATAAATTCATGGAATCAAGAGTACAAAAAACGGTATCTTAAAGCGATGCGAAGCAGACAAAAAAGACACAAAGGAAATATCCAAAACCATCGCGAATATGGTGCCCTAATAGTAAAATTTGCACTTTCAAATTTTTGCAAAGGGTTTTCAGAAGTTGTATCAAAAGAATGGTCAGATTTTGTCGCCGGAGGTGATGAAAATTCAAAAACAGAATATAATTCAAACATTGTTATTAATCAAGCTGAAATTTCTAAATTTTCAAAACTTTTTCTTGAGGATGATATGGCAAATTTATATTTTAAAGATATAAGCGATATAAATTTACAACTAATAGGAAAAAAGGGATCCGTATTTGATATTTTTCCAGTGATAGCTTTAAATTTTGTAAAAGATGCTTTCGATGAAAGTATTTCAGGAGGTTTTACAAAAAATTTCTTTTCAAATAGTGAAAACGAGAAAAAAGTAATCGAAGATCCCAGCTCCATACTAGGTTCAATATTCAAAGAACAAGTATTCGTAGATAAAATAACAGAAACTGGAGAGTTTAGAAAACATTGGTTTGCTTTTACGCATAGCAGCTATTACGATCCGGCTGGGGAAAAAGGATATGATTATTGGCTCAACTTAGCTGAGGGGGACCTGTTTGAAAAGGGCCCTTACGATGCGAATTTTGGCAATACAGCGGATTTTGTAGTAAACATGTCTGCAGGTATAGCAACTGATATTGCTTCGATTTCTATGCTGAAAAAAGCCCTCACTGCAGGCGTTGCAACCACCGCCGGTTCTGGCGGGGCTTTAGCGGGCCCAGTTGTGATCACTATAATTTCTATAGCTGCTGTGATGGCTGCAGGTTATGCTTTAAATTATTTTGGCTTTTTTACACAAAAAGACGAAATTGAAGATGAGATAAATAATATACTAAGCTTACTAGAAGAATTGAAATCATTATACAGCCAGGCGCCACAAGATGATAAAATAACCATAGATAAGAACTCCGTTGCAGAAATAGAAAAGAGGTTTCGTAAATCTACGAAAAAAATCCTATTAATACTTGATTCTATTGGAAGAGATTCTTCTCAATATGCAGTGGAAGACGAAGACACCGATATGAAAAATAAAAGAGTAATTCAACAGGAAATAAGTCAAATAATTTATATCGTTGAAAATATTTTAAATGAAGGCATGTCTAGTCCAATTTTTATAAAGTCTGACACTCCAGTACGCCCTGATATCGTTTCTCTTCAGAAAGAAACAATTGATGATTTAAAGAGTTTGCTTGTTAGTTTAAATTCTCAAATAGAAGCTGGCACCGGACAAGTACAAAAATTACTTAAACCTGCTACGGGCATGCCCATTGATACAGGAGCTATCACAGCTGCAGAAAAACCAGAACAAAGAAAGATACCAGTTCTTGGTATTGAAGAACAAATGGGTGTAGGTACGCCATTTTCGGTGTCGGGACCTCCTGGGACTGTTTCTCCGCCACCACCGGTTGCACCAGCATCGACGCCTAGTGAACCTGATATTGAAACCTTGGGCCCTAGCCCGGAAGAAAAAGAAAAATTAAAAAAAGAAATTGATTCTATAATTGAACATTGGAAGGTTGTTTTTAGAGACATTTACAATGTTGATATAGGCCCTGAAGTGAGCCAACTAACAGAGGTTAGAAAGAAAATAGTACAATTAAAAAAGACGATCGCCCAACTTAATGAGCGAGTCGCGAATAAACCAGGAAATGCGACTACTGATGATTTAACTGACTATATCAATGCATATCAAAGGTGGCAAAATAAGAACTTTCAAAAAATTGAAAATACTACCAACACACAAGATCCGGGATCCCACTATTTTATTACTCAAGATGTTTGGATAAAAAGTGAATTTGGCCTCCGAAGTAAAAAATATATTTACTCTTATGATTTGGATTCAGATGATAAGCCTGCAGGTAAAAGTGAAAAATATGCTTATTTTGTAATCGGACCTGCTATGGGTCATGCAAACACTCAATTTTTTATTGCAAATGGGCCTGATGCTGTAAATAATTTGATGGATATTTCGGAAATAGTAAAAACAGAAGAGGGAAATTATGAATTTTATAAAGCTGATAGTGTAGGGGTTAGCAGTAAATACAATATTGACCGTGCGTCACTTGGATCTAAGAGCAATCCAGGAGTATTTTCAGAAAAGAATATTGGATCGCTTTATGATGCAGAACTCAAGTCTATACAAGAACAAAGCAAAAAATTAGTAGATTTTGTCAAGCCAGGAAAAAGATATAACCTTGAAAACAAAAAAGATTATGAAAATGAAGTAAGAGCTATAAATGGCATGTTCAAACAGCACCTTTTATTAATAAGATCTTTAATAGATTTTCATCAGTCACAATCATTAGAGCAGAAAAAATTTACTTCTTTAAGTAATAAAAATAGGGGCTTAAACTCTAAAATAAATATTTTTTCTAAAAAATTACACAATTTAGCTCCTCGAAATCAGCTATCAGCATCAGGCAAGAAACAATATGACCTTTTGATTAATCAACTCAAAGTTCTCGGTGCTCAAAAAATGAAATTGTTTGATGAGGAAGCTAATATATCTTCAACTTTGCGCAAACAAAGAAATTTAGGAAATTTTAATTCCTCTGTCCTTGATGAGCATATTAAAGAAAAAAATTATATTCCTAAGGTGGGAGGACCATGAAAAAAAATAAACCGATATTTGAACAAGCCGAAGCTCCAAGTGTTGGCTTTAAGGCTAAAAGCAGGAGTCGCACTCGGGTTAAACCAGGTGAGAAAGCACCAACAGATGTAAGTGTAGATCAAACAGATACCACTCCAGAAGAGAGGCCCGTAAAATATCCTTTAGGTTCGGACCCAAAAGAAACTGGTGAAGCAGAAGGAGAGGTACCAGAGCCAACACTAGCAAGACGACTGCTTTCAGCTCGAAGAGCAAACAACAAATCTTGCTTCGAAGATCTTTCTGACAACGCGATATACTATGTGACAGCTGGCACCATTCAGGTTGTCTTGCTTTGGCCGCTTGCAAGTGCAGCCACCACCGCGGCCGGCGGAACAGTCAAGCAAATAGCAAAATATCTTGCTTTTCCCACAACAGCTAGAGAAATTCCTAGTGAGTTTCGAAGGGCCATTAGAACCTATAGACAATTTAAAGAGGCTGGAGGCTCTATTCCAGAGGCGGCGGGTCGGAAGGTAGCAACAATTATGGGAGAAATTGCCAAACCTTTTAAAGATGCAATTGGGGGCGTTGTGGAGACATTCGGTGCCTCAGGTTGGGGCAAAGTATCAACTGGTTTTAAAAATGCGCCGAAAATTGTTTGGTCTTCTTTAAAAGCAACTGCAATCGTGGGTTTAATTGCGACTTTAGGAGTCAAAGCGCTTAGAAAAACACTTAACTCCGAAGATTTGTCTTCTCAAGAAATAATCAATAAGCATGGAAGTTCAATGGGATTTTTTGTAGATGCTCTCGAATCTCTTGCTATTGCAGAATTCTTTATAGAAAGCATATTTTATAAGCTAGATCAACTAGAAGTAGAAAAAGTGCCCATTGCCGGTGGTGTTATCGCTCCTGCACTCACACCCAAAGTCAAGATAGATGATTCTTGTAGATTATATAATACTGTAGCTGGAGGCGTTCTATCTTTATTTATAATTGGAATGGCCAAGGCTGGTGTCAGATCTTTCAAGGGCGGCAACCTTAGTTCCATGATTGATAAAGCTTTTAAACTAAAAATTGAAGAATTAGATAAAATTGTATTAAAATCAATAGTTAGCACTGGCAATCGCTTTGGCCTGAAACCTAGCCAGTCAAAAAGATACTACGAGCTATTAACTGCTACAACTGATGATACAGTGAATAACGAGCGCGCCTACGAATTTTTAAAACAAATCTTCAGAAATGAAAACAAAGCTGCAAAAGCCCATGAGGCAATTCTACTAGCAGCTGTATCCAAATCTGATGATTTTATTTTAAGATATTCTGCATCGACAGCGGATGATATCACTGAGGCTAGGAGCTTGCTTAGTGGTGCTTCTAGATCCGTCACTGCGCTAAAAACAGAGCTAAACACAGCTCTTGCCGCCCTTTATCGCAGTATAGCGATAGATAGTATTAGACCGGCCGCGGCCGTAAGTTCTTCTAGTGCTGGTTTTGCTGTAGATTTCGCAGCAGTCTCAAGATTTGCCTCCAGGGCACCGAGAACGATGGACGATTTAGCAGCTATTGGTACCAAGCTTGATGATGCTGTGTTGGCAGGTGAATTATCATTATTTGAAGCACTTAGCATATATAACAGAAGCTATAGACCGGTGGTGCAATCATTTGGTGACGAACTTAAGTTTATAGTAAACAAACTGCTGCCAGCTGGTAGTTCAATAGCAAGAAGCTCTGAAAAGATAATTAACTCTTATCTCTCTAAATTGAAAGCTTTAAATGCAAGACCAGAGGTCTTTTCTAGGCTTGCCAGTAAGCTTGATATGCATGCCGGCGGAGCTAAAGCAGCTGCAAACGTTAATAAATTAACTCCAAGCGCTAGAGAAGTTAACGATTTGTTGTTCTTGCAAATTTTAAGATCAAGCCCAAGAATAGATCCTAAAGATTTAGCTAGACTAAGATCAGAATTATCAAAATTCAACAAACTATTAGCCGAAGCAATAAGAATTAGGTCAATCGAAAAAGGTGATGTTGCGAGCAGTATTGCAATTTATGGCCTTACGGCAGCCGTTACGTATGAAATATTCGCTGACGAATATGATATTGATGATTTAAATAGGTGGAGGTCTGATAGTCTTGCTTCTGCGCTGGCTTTTGATGATTACGGCATTGCAAGTCTGGCAACTGATAGTATAGAAAAAACGAACAAAGAAGTTTTACAGAGGATTACTGGTGCCGGTGGAATTTTTGATGTCAATTCAAATGCTGGAAGAGTATTGATGAAAACATTGTTTTCAAACTATATTTACAATAACTCTGACGATAAGATGCTAGCACAGATTGTAAATTTAAGAAAACTACAAAAACAAAACAAACCGAAAGAAGTGACAGAAAAAGCAAATGAAATAGTTATTAATTTTGCTAATAAATTATCAAACGCAGATGAAGTAAAGCGTCAAATAATTACGTGGCTTGATTTTGGAGAAGATAACGTAGAAAAAAATTATGATTTATTTAATAACAAATGGATACCAATTATTATTAAAATAGCAGTAACAAATTCAGCACTGAGAAACAATATAATAGAGTTGCAAAAAGATTCTGATTTTAGGCGCATGCCAGTAAAAACAAGTACTGATAAGGCAAAAATAAAAGACTATATTTTAGAAAAAGTTTTTAGTTTTTCTGAAGCGGACATTCAAGGTATAGGAAAATTTATTAAAATATACAATAAAGGGGTAGAAAAAGTGAATCAAATAAACAAAAATAAAAAAACAAAAGTACCAGAGAGTACACAACTTGTAAGTAACGACTTTTTAAGAGAGCTTGTCAAACAACAACTAAATGAGGGAAAAAATGAAAATTACAGTAGCTGGCCCTATGTTTCTGGAGGTGGGGACGACATGATGGAGCCCACTCAAGATTATATGGAACTTTGGAAAAGTTTTTCTCGTGAAATTTTTGATGATAAAAGTAGGGATAAATCTGTGGCTCTTGCTAAAATTTTAATTAAAAATCTCGATCTTTTTGACGAGGCTCTGGAGTTAATTGGAAAAAACCAGTCTGTTGGCGAACAGATAATGAGTTTATTTCAAGATTCTTATGAGCCACCAGAAAAAAAAGATAAAGGTTGTAAATGAATGAAGTAATAAATAAACAGTGGACATCGGGTGCAGGCTTACCTTTTTCTTTTAAAAAAATTGAAAGTATTGCAAAATCCTATGTGTCTAGTGGTTCAAAAATTTTTATAGGCACCGACTCCTTTATATCAAATAAAAAAGTTTGCTTCGCCACAGCGCTTTGTTTACATGGTCAGTATGCAAAGGGCCGGTACTTTTTCACAAAAGAAAATGTATTAAGTTTAAAATACCTAAATCTAGCATCTAGAATAACAGAAGAAGCTCGAAGGTCTGTAGAGCTAGGTTGTTATTTGATTGATAGCCTGACCATTGATCCTTCGCACATTGAGCTTCATTTAGATATCTCCCCGTTTTCAGCTGGAAATGCAACTTCTAAATTTTCAGACATGCTAAGGGGTTACGTTCAAGGATTTGGGTTTAATTATCAAGTTAAACCTAACGCCTGGGCTTCACAGTCAATAGCTGATAGACACTCTAAGTAAGTTCTTGTGAATAATGCTTGTAGTTTTACTATTTAATACTGACTAGCTATGAGATCCATGAAATTGAAAATTTTAAAAAAAGATTCTGAAATTGTTGCAAAAATTGTCATCTTCGATGATAAAGGTAGGGTTCTTTTTTTAAAAAGATCTGACTACATGGAAAAGTTCGCAGGAGACTGGGACTTACCAGGCGGACATATAAAATTAGGTGAAAACCTATTAAACGGACTAAAGAGAGAGACAAGAGAAGAGACACGATTAAAGATTAAAAACCCAGTTTTTTTAAAAAAGATTAAAAATTTATACTTCTTTTATGAAAAGTATAATTCTGAAAAAATTAAATTAAGTGATGAGCATACTGATTATAAATTTTTTAAAAAATCTGATTTAAACCCAAAAGAAAAATTTCATAGAGTTGCCATCCAGGCTTTGGAGAAAATAGATGTTTAAAATATCTTTAATAAATAAAGGTCCAGATCTGGTGCCCAAGTTCAATACAGGTTTGCTGCAGCCAAAAGACAGTTTGTTTTCTAAATTTTGGAAAAATGGAATAAATGGGGGCTTAAATCCTATAGTCGCAAGAAAACTTATGCAAATTGCTGATGATGTAATAGGTTCATTGAAATTGGATATTGATGTTGATGATGTTATAATAACTGGCTCGATTGCCTCTTACAACTGGCATGAACTTTCTGATATTGATTTACATATCATGTTGGATTTTGATAAAATAGACAATAATTTTGATTTAGTAAAAAAAATGTTAGATCAAAAAAGAATAAACTGGAACAAAAGCCACAATATCTTTATCGCTGGTAAGGAAGTCGAGCTTTATTTTCAACATTACACCGAACCCCATGAGTCAAACGGTATTTGGTCACTGGGGCTAGAAAAGTGGCTAGCGACTCCTGTAAAATTAGATCCAGAAATTGATTTACTAACCACAGAAAAAAAAGCTGAAGCTATGGCTCAATCTATAGAACATTTATTTGAATTATTCCAAGATGAGAAATATAAAGATGCTTATGAATATGCAATAAAAATAAGAAAGAAAATTAGTCGTATGAGGAGATCAGGTTTAGAAAGCGAGGGTATTTTTTCACCAGAAAATTTAGCTTTTAAAATGCTAAGAAATGCTGGTCTTCTGCAAACTTTATCTACATTAAAAATACAAGCATACGATAGAATGATGTCTATTAAAATTTAAGGAGATGGACTATGCCCTTTAAAAGATACGGAAAATGTGTTTTTAAGATCAAAAAAAATAAAAAAGGAAAAACAAAAAAAATGAAAAAACAAGGATGTTCGAAATCAACCACAATGGCTAAAAAATATTTGAAAGCGCTTTATGCTAACTCGGATGATGTTGTAGAGGAAATAAAAGACTACTTTAATAATAAAAAAGATGAAGATTATATGGCATTCGACAAGCATCCGTTGTCAAATATAGGTGATCTAATGGATGTTACAAAACCTGCTCCTTGGGATCACCTAACTAACGTTATTGACGATGATGATGTGGACATAGATATTAAAGAAGACATCAAAAAATGAGTTTACTAGACTGGTTAATAATGAATTTAGTTTTTGATATATCATTTGTTGTTTTTTGTACTGCTTTTATATATAAGCTTGTACAACACAAAAAACAAATAAAACAGATTGAACAAAAAATAGAAAAAAAATTTAATTTACTTATAGAAGAGGCCAAAAGCTCAAACAATAAACAAGAGGCAATTAACACAGAAATTAAAGCAACTTTTGAAAATAAAATAGTTGAGTTAGAAGATAAAACCAATACCGTAATAAGAAACCCAAGACTTGCAAGAAAAAAGTTTCACGAAAAAGTAAATATAAATTAAAATATCCCTCCTATCAGACTATAATGGTGCCAAGAGAAAGGCTTATTAAATGATCGCTGATATTATAGTTGATTTACAGTATGGAGATTGTGGAAAGGGAAAAATCGCACATGCACTCTGCAAGGAGAATGATTACACGCATGTTATAAGGTATAATGGAGGCTGCAACGCTGGCCACACCATATATCATAATAATAAAAAATTTGTCACTCACCACATTCCTTGTGGCGTTTTTTTTGGGATTAGATCCATTATTGGTCCGGGTTGCGTTATTCACACTGAAACTTTTTTGAAAGAAATAGAAGAATTAGAAGAAGCAGGAATTCCTGCAAGAAAATACACATTCATTGCAAGTAACGCGCATTTAATTACAGATTTTCACATGGCAGAAGATGGAAAAGACAAAGACATAGGAACAACTAAAAGAGGAAACGGCCCTGCATATAGGGACAAGTATGCTAGAAAAGGAATAAGAGCTATTGAAGATCCAAGACTAGAGCCTTTTATTATTAGCATGTATCATGAATTGTATGAAAATGATGATTTTGATGATCTTGAAATCTTATTTGAAGGCGCGCAAGGATTTGGATTAGATCCAGATTGGGGCGACTATCCATATGTTACTTCATCGCATTGTACCGTTGGCTCAGCGGTGTTAAATGGTGTCCCACCAGATTGCGTAAGAGATGTTTGGGGTGTTGCAAAAATTTATGAAACATATGTAGGGGCAAAAGATTTTGAAGGATCCGATGAGGCATTTGAAATGATAAGAGAACTAGGTCAAGAATATGGTGCTACTACTGGCCGACCCAGGCAAATAAATTGGCTAGATTTTGATATGCTAAAAATGGCCACCAGAATTAATGGTGCAAATAAAATAGTTATCAATAAAATGGACATCTTGGAAAAACTAGATTCCTGGTGCTTATATGATGGGCCGATTTTATTCCAATTCGACTCAAAAAAAGATATTGAAGCTTGGATGTCTGCAAAATTAAAAATGAGTGTTGATAGGGATTTGGACATTATGTTTTCTGGTGATAAAGAGTTTATATAGTCTAATTATTGTGTTATGGGTTCAAAACTAAACGATCTTTCTATTGATGGAACAATTGATTACCTCTCAAACTCAATAGAAAAAAAAGATAATACTCTAATAAAAAAAACAATTAGTGCCGAATCTGGAAAGATAATTCGTTTCACTGGAAATTTTGGCATGGGAAACTATGGTTCAGTCCCAGATGTGCAAGGAAACGAGGCTGGCAAGTTAAAAATTAGTGATGGCACTAGTGACGTCACCTTTGTTGCATTAGATTTTGGAAGCGAGTCTAACGAAAATAATCTAGCATTAGAGGTCACTGCTGCAGCAACAAAGTCGAATCTTCACTTAAAAACACTAACTTTAACCGATTCTTCAGACAATGAAGTAACTTTTACTTTTAATAATACCACAAGTACTACAACTGGTACTACTATAGGCTTACAAAACGCAAATAATGTTGATACCATAGCAGATAGAATTTATGACACTATCAACGCAAATTCATTTAATATCCAGCCTGTAAATATTTCTTACTCAGCTGCAGATGATGAGGCTCATCACATAAAATTAAGACAAACAAACACGGGCACAACTTACACCACAAATGCGAATAGTGATCATCTTAAAATTTTCCTCACTATATTAGCAGGACAAGACAATGCAGCAAATTCTGTTGTGGCAGAAATGGTTACAAAAATTAATGCGAGAACTCAATTAAATGTTACTGCTTCTGCCGTTGCAGGAGGGAACTCGGAAGACGCTTCTATTAAGATTCTGGCCGGGGACGGCGCAACGGTTACTGTTACCGAAGATCCGGATAATCAAAATTCTGGCAATTATGGAGGATCTTCAGGGTTTACTGTAGTTAGCAATGTAACTCCCACTGAAAACATTGTACATCTTTCTGCAACACTATTTAGATATGCCTCGTCAGGAATTTTCAATATCCGGGGACAAACAACTGATAGCTCGTATAAAACTTTTATTGGAATTGAAACAGACTAAAACTAATTAAATAAGAGGTTTTAGTGTAAATGATAGAAGAAATTAAACCATTAATAAAAAAATTAACTATTTTCGCTAAAAATAGATTAGGATTTCAAAATCCGCCAAGACTTTTTCTTAAAAAAGATAAACAAAACAGTAAATCTATTCTAGGCAAGACTGCACACTACGATCCTGAGAATAGCTCCATAACTGTTTTTATTTTAAACAGGCATCCAAAAGACATACTTAGGTCTTATTGTCACGAGTTAGTTCACCACTGTCAGAACGAAAGAGGAGACTTAACTCCAGAAAAAATAAAAACTTTAAACAAGAATTATGCACAAGAGAACGACCACATGCGTAAAATGGAGCAAGAAGCCTATTTAGAGGGCAACATGTGTTTTCGAGATTTCGAAGACGGTTTAATGGATAAAGAAAAATATATTATGAAAATTGCAGAGTCAAAATTTTTAAAGGAGAATAAAACAATGACCACCAAAATAACAAAACAATTTCTTAAAGAAAAAATAAAAGAAATTTTGCAAAATCAAATAATCGGTGAAAATAACACCGATCAAGAAAACTCGCAAGAGATAGAAGAAGAAAATGGCTCAGCTACAACAGTAGCGCCGAGCCATTATTGTATTCATCATGGCGGTGTACAACACGAGGGTGCTATCCACCAAGGAGAAGCTATCGGCCATAATTGGAATGAGGAACTAGGAAAGGTAACCCATTATGATATGAAGCTTTCTGATGGAACCATTCTTGAAGATGTTGCAGCAGAAGATATTCTTGTCACAAAAGCTTCCTTGGCAGAGGGATCATACACTTTGGTTGGTGAATGTAGTCACAAAAAGCACGATATTAAGAAAAAGAAAAAATCCACAAAGTTAAAAAATCCCAAGAAGGCTGACCTTGATAAAGATGGAGAGCTTTCTAGTTACGAAAAGCGCAGAGGACAAGCTATAGAGAAATCAATGGCTGCCGAACAAATTAATACTCCTGAGGGTGAGGGTACTCTTTACGAGGAAAGATTTACCCCTAGAAACACAAGACTGTTTGATAAGCTCTTAAAAGAGTGGACTAAGTAACTTTTTAATTGGAGAACAAAATGAAAAAAGAACTTCTTCAAGAAGGCGCTGTTGCAGGGCACATGAACCATATTTATGATAATGGTGAAATGACCTTTGGAGAACTTAAACAGTTGCTTCAAGCTGCTGTTGACGGCCGTTTGCGTGGAACAGAA
>PBLX01000049.1 GCA_002722435.1 Legionellales bacterium
ATGGCAATGGCAATGGCACGATCTAGCTGCGGGTCTAGACCTGAAGCAGCCTGCTCAGGAGTAATTTCAACGACCTCATCTGGATCAACACCGTGGTTTTCAACACCATAGCCAACGCCCTCAAGCCAAATCGCATACTCAGGTTGCGTTGTTACGCCGCCATCCAGTAGCGCATGGCGGACATTAATTCCAATGACACCGCCCCATGTTCGCTTACCAACCAAGGTGCCGAGCTGCATTTTTTTAAAGGCGTAGGAAAACATATCGCCATCACTGCCTGCATATTCATTACACAGACCAACCATACAACCCTTCGGTGCATTGGCAGGGTAGCATAGATTAGCCTCATGCCAGCGGGTTTTATCCAGGCCGAAGCGTTTCAAGGCGAGTTTCTGAAGAATCAATGACGATACGTGTCCGCCGCCATTAAATCGTACGTCGACCACTAGGCCGTCGCAATCAAATGAGGGTAAGAAACTGCGCAGAAATTCAGCATAGCCGTCTTTTGACATATCAGGTATGTGGATATAACCAAGCTTACCCTGGGAATGCTCATGCACGTAGGCACGGTTTTTCTCGACCCAAGCACGATAGACCCGCTCATGATCACCAGCGCTGGCCTTGATAATAACGGTTTCGTCAGCATTTTTGCTGGATTGCTTCTTTGCTTTATCATTGGCACGGCGCACCGACAACTGAACATACTGCCCAGCTTGCTGCTCAAGCGCACACTCAGGTGTAAGCTGTTCGCTTAGTGCAACACCATTGACCGCCGTGATGTGATCACCGACCGATAATGCCACACCTGGCATACGCAACGGGCTGATTAAATCAGTTGATGAGACATCTTGCGCGTCGCATATTGCGCTGATTCGGTAGGCCTTTGCCGTCGGATCATAAGTCGTTTCTGCACCGAGAAGACCTTGGCGATACTGGCGTTTGGGTGGCAAGTCACCGCCCATGATATATGCATGTGACGAGCCAAGCTCACCATGTAGTTCACCAATAAGATCACTTAGCTCTGCGCGCGTCGTGACCCGCTCAGCGACCGTGAGATAGCGCGCCAAGGTGGCATCCCAGTCCACGTCTGCCATATCTCTATCCCAGAAAAAGTCTCGTTGTAGGCGCCATGCTTCACGTAGCATAAACGGCCACTCAGTTGCAGGTGTGATCGCCACGCGTGCGCGCTGATGATCAATGAGCCCACCTTTGCGATAGGATGTGTCTTTGTCGTCAGGCTTGGCTCCAGCAGGGATGATACGAATCTGTTTGCTAGCGTTGCTGTAGCAAAGAAAAGCACGATTATGAGATAACTGTGCACCAGTGATGCCATCAAAAAGAGGTTCAAACTTCAGTTCTTTGAAGTCATAGACCGATACGGATCCAGCACCGTCATCATGCTCACAATCGGCATCATTATCTGCCCAGCTCGCCGTGATAAACAGCACCTTACCAGACAGCGCTAACAGCTTGGTTGCGCTACTTGCCGGGACAGGGAAGGGTAGGATACGCTCAGCGATGCCATCAAGATCAATCTCAACAGCCTTCACCGGCTTATCGTCTTTTTCGTTTTTATCATCCTTGTCGTCTTTACCCTCTTTTTCGTTTTTATCATCTTTAGCATCATCATCGCTGTCGGAGACTTGATGATAGAAGGGGTTCGTGGTTTTACTTTGCAGACAACAGACATAGGCAAGCGTGGTGTCAGTAAAATTATACTGAAAGCACAAGCCATCACCTTTAGGCGTCAGTGAACGATGCGATAAGAAGTACAAGTATTGACCATCTGGGTCAAAACATGGGCTGTAGTCATGATAAAGTCCATTAGTCACTGTGGTTTGCGTGGCTTTTTTAACATCGTAAAGAATGATTTGCGCAGTTTCATGGCTATTCTGTTGGCGGTAACAGATCCACTTGCCATCGCTTGACCAATCAAATTGGCTGATGGTGCCAAATGCACTATGCGCTATTTGCACCAATTTTCCTGTTTTCATATCAAACAAGTGCAGCTCATGACGATTGTTGGCGATCAATATCTTGTCTTCTGTGGGCGAAGCCATCAGGCAAAGCACTTTACCTAAATTGACAGATTGCCAACGCTTAGCAGGTGCCATGGGTTGATCAGACTGGAAGACCGCCGGATAGTCCTTATTGCCATCGTCACAGATCGCAAACACACGTGCGGTTTTTTGTAGCCATAGACAGTGGCGATAACGTTGCTGTTGGTTGTGATCAAGCAGCAGCGCAGGGCCTTGAAAACTTGGCATCACAAACAACCGTCCACGGTGACACAATGCCACCGAGCTGGCGTTATGGTTAGGTGCAATGTCTTCGAGCGTTTTGGCGGTGAAGTCGTAGCGACGCGTTTTGTGATGGCATATGCTGCCGGTATCGATAGCAAGATGTTCAGCAGCCAGGGGAGCATCAGTGGTAACGTCGATGGCAACTCGGTATAATTGGCCTTGTTGCGCATAGATAATGGCATCACCGTCAATACAGAAGTTACGCACGTAGAATCCCTCACACTGGGTATGACGACGCAGTGATCCGCCATCTAGATCGGCTGAGTAGACGTTACCATGGCCTTGGAAGTCACTGATGAAATAGATTCGATCTTGGTGCCAGACGGGCTGGAGCATATTCATTTTTTGTTTGCAAAAAACGGCGAACTCAGATTTCGCATCACGCTTAAGCCACAGTTCAGCTGCTGTACCCCCTTGGTAGCGTTTCCAGCTAGGGTAGCCATAACCATGGCGCTGAATAACCATACCCTTTTGATCAGGTGAATAACTGATCGCATTGGCAGGACCAACCGGGATCACAGCAAGACTACCTCCACAAGCTGGCACATGGTAAAGCATCCCTTCGCGAAACGGACTTTGATGCGCACTGGCAACAATCACCGTATCGTCGTTCGACCACCCAGTCACAAGGCACGCTGCTCCGGTGTATGTCAATTTTATCGGATTGCCACCCGCAACAGAAACCACATAGGCTTCAATACTGCCTTCACGATCTGAGCTAAAGGCAATGTGTTGGCCATTTGGGGAGAAGCGGGGGTTTTTCACCGTACCAAAATCTGTGGTGACGCGTCGTGTATGCATGGTATTGAGATCACACAACCACAAATCATCCTCCGAGACAAAAGCCAGTTGGCGGTTATGGCAGGTCGGGAATTGCAAGTAGTGGCGTGGTTCAGTCATGAAAGAATCCTTAGCGAGGTTGTCAACGTGCATCAATTATACCCCAGAACCCTGATCAGTCAATAAATACCGGGTCTACATAATAGAGATAAATCGTATATCAATCCATATCCAGCGGTGGCAGACCAGCGCCGTACTGACATCGCAGATGCGATCTGCTAGACTGCCAACATCACAAGACATACCGATCAAGACAACAAAAGACCATGGCCAAAAAAAACACCCAGTACCAATGTCAGAGCTGTGGCACTATCGTGCGCCAATGGGCTGGGCGTTGCTTCAAGTGCGGTGCCTGGGAAAGCATCATCGAACAGGTGGTGATTCCTGAAAATAAATCTGGTGCGAGTGGTTACACCGGGACCAGTGCAGAGGGTGTGGTCCTGCTCGAATCGGTCGAAGCCAGCGAGACTGAGCGCTTTAAAACCGGTTGGGATGAGTGTGATCGGGTATTAGGTGGCGGCCTGGTCGTTGGATCGGTGACTTTGCTCGGCGGCGATCCGGGTGTCGGCAAATCGACATTGATTTTGCAGTTGCTATGTAATCTCGGTGCAAAAAAACACAAAGTGCTCTACGTCACCGGTGAAGAAAGCAGCGAGCAAGTGGCGCTGCGCGCTGAGCGTATGGGGCTCGATCGCAGTGCCTGCTGGCTCTACAGCGCGGTGGATATGGATAGTATTCTCAGTGCGATCAAAAAAGAACAAAGCAAAATCGTGGTGATTGACTCTATACAAACAATGGTTTTATCCAGCCTACAATCTGCGGCTGGAAGTATCAGTCAGGTACGTGAATGCGCCATGATGCTGACGCATTTAGCAAAGCAAACCGGCGTATCCATTATTTTGATTGGTCATATGACCAAGGAAGGCCATGTTGCAGGGCCACGCGTGCTGGAGCACATGGTCGACACCGTATTATATTTAGAAGGCGAACAAAGTGGGCGTTATCGCTTAATGCGTGCCTCCAAAAATCGCTTCGGTGCAGTGCATGAACTGGGGGTATTTGCCATGATGGAAGATGGCATGCGTGAGGTCAAGCACCCATCACTCTTGTTCATGAGTAAGGCCACACAGTCTGCATCTGGTAGTGTGGTCATGGCTTTGTGGGAAGGCAGCCGATCTCTATTGGTCGAACTGCAGGCACTGGTTGATGAAAGCCATGGCCAAAACCCACGACGGGTGGTTGTGGGTTTAGACGGCCAGCGGGTCAATATGTTATTGGCGCTGTTGCACAAGCATGCCGGAGTCGCCACACATGCCAGCGATGTTTTTATCAACGTAGTCGGTGGGTTAAAAGTCACAGAAACTGCGAGTGATCTTGCCTTAGCCATGGCCATCGTTTCCAGCCTGAACAACTGGGTGCTGCCGCGCGGCCTCATGGTTGTCGGTGAGTGTGGACTCAATGGCGAAGTAAGGCCTATTCAACAAGGTCAAGCGCGACTACAGGCAGCAGTTAAGCATGGTATCACGGTAGTGATTATGCCAAAAGCCAACCAACTCAAAGTGCCTAAAGGCATTCAGTGCATCCAAGTAGCGCACATCCGGGAAGCAAAAATAGCGCTCAGTGCGCTGGCAGAGACACAGAAGATAGCTACAGCACAGTAAGCAACGCACAGTTAACGATAAAACAAGAGACCCCTATGCCCAACGTTAAACTGCGCGGTGTGTACACATGCCGCAAGCGGTGAAGTGGCTATAAAAGCCTCATCTGCCTGGTGATTGTCTTGTATGAAAGTGGTGAAAAGATTGAAAAATACCGTATACAGATGATAAAATCATCAGAGAATAAATAAAAGGAAGGGCTGTGTCAGACAAGCCATATGCAAAGTATTGGGAAGCCTCTTATTATATCAAGAATCGAACACTAGTAATTATGCCAGAAGGTAGAGATGATCTATCGATTCTTCCAAATGCAACAATGCTCACACCGCAGCTCGTCGATTTTATTGAGCGTGCTGTTCAGTGTCATATTCCTCTTCATGATATTGATACACTCATCATGCCCGATGACATGTATTATCCTGAACCAACAGGACAATACGATGACGAAATTGATTACAAAACAGTTTATAGTCAGCTCCGTGATGTCATCCAACGTCTTAAGACAATCGAGATGCCAGGTAAAAGTCAGTGTGAGTATGATCTATTTAGTGGTTTAGTCAATCTCAAGAAAGTCGTTTTAGGATACGAGATGAGTTCAGGAAGCTTCAAAAACTGTACAGCACTCTCGTCGGTACAGATGCCAAATGTGCGTTGCATTGATACTGGAGCATTTCAAGGTTGTAAATCATTACAATTCATACAACTGCCAAATGCAGATCAGATTCTGACCAACGCATTTAGAGACTGCGACACATTGAAAATGGTTGAGGCACCATGGGTTTCAAAGATAATGGAAAACACATTCCATGGATGTCAAGAGCTAGCCGTAGTGTACACCCCTAAGGTCACTAAGATCGCTAAGAATGCGTTTCCATATCCACGCTCTAACACCATGAAGCTGCTGATTGCGCATGAAGATCTCGTCCAGCAATATAACGAATACCTGTCAAGTACACGTATTTGTCCAATGGAAAGTGGGTGCATTGATCATGAAATCATCTCTCGCATCACAATAGAATACTGGTTGAGTAGAGGCATCGATCCAGCAGTCACTCGCGTCATAACAAAGCAGGCAATCGTCGATTGGGGAAGGAGCCGGGGAATCTCCGTAAAAGACAATCGGTCATTGATTGCCCTCTATCGCTTACACCACGAAGCACAATACACACCATCATGGTCAGAACTCGGTCCATCATGCCAAGACATGCCCTTCTGGCAACTGCTCAAGCATTTACCAAAAGATAAGCGTGATCAAACACTACCCAAGCTGGGCGATGCAATACAAACAGATATCGTTGCAATAGACAAGGATGTTCTATGGGATCATTATATGCTTCGCTCGGGCATGCCATCAACGCAAATTGGCGTGTGTGGGTACAAAGAAACACTGACACTTAGTCACATCGCTAAGCTCCTGAAAATTAAAGCGACTCCAGAAATAGAGCCAGAATCGTCGATAGTGCGAGAAAATCGACTAGTAGCATCATCACCAGCACAGCAGGCATTGTTTGGGGTGGTGTCAGCAGCAAAAAACACAATCGCTCAGGCGTTGGAAGCGCTGGCAACAGCCGCAGTGTCGCTACTCAGTTGGACACGGTCAGGGCCAAGTTTATAAGTGGCAGATACAACTTGGAAACCACTTAGCCTCTAAGTATATCTGGTAGTTCAGCATGCTCATGATGATAACAAACAGATGGCATGTTTGTTGTTACTATACAGCTACTAGGCTTACTTGCAGAGCGGATCATGCATGCTCTGCAAGCGCTGTCCATTTAAAGACTCGCCAGCTTAGCAGTGCAAGCCCAATCACATTAGGAACGATCATAAATGCGGATAATGTCTCTGCCAATGTCCAGACAAACTCCAGTTCAACCACCGCACCGATTGGAATCACAGCGACCCAGAGTATCCGATAGGGATAGACTGACCATTCACCCAGCAGGTATTGCAAGCCTTTTTCACCATAATAACTCCACCCAAGCATGGTAGTATAGGAAAAGATAATGAGTGTGAGCGCCACGACATGCATGCCGCCTGGCATGGCAAGACCAAAGGATAAGCCAGTCAAGACAGCGCCATTCTCGCCTGACTCATAACCAGCAGTCATCAAAATAACAAGCGCGGTCATTGTACAAACAATCATGGTGTCAACGAACGTACCTAACATCGCGATACAGCCTTGTCGAACAGGGTCATTGGTCTGTGCTGCTGCATGCGCGATCGATGTGGTACCCCAGCCAGCTTCGTTAGAGAAGGTGCCTCGAGCAACACCATAGCGCACCGCCATTGCAAAACCAGCGCCAAGAATACCTTGACCGGCCTGCGCTGGCTCAAAGGCTTCTATGATGATCATCGCCAACACACCTGGTATGCTCTGGATATGCCAGAGCAAGATCAGCAAGCCAGAACCAATGTACAAGACAATCATCAACGGCACCAGCTTGCCAGCGACATCACCAATACGCTTGATGCCACCCAGTAGCACTGAGGCGATTAACAGGGCGCAAACACCACCTGTAAGCAATGGTGCTACCCCAAAATCACTGTCCATAATGGCTGCCAATGAGTTAATCTGCACCGCATTACCAACACCGAGGGCTGCAATAGACAGAAACAGCGCATAGGCACCTGAAAAGAAACGGCCGGCGAGTTGAAATCGTGTGCCAAACCCTTCTTTGATATAGAACATTGGGCCACCGACATAATGTTTTCGGGTGTCACGAACACGATAATGTACAGCGCATATGGCCTCAGTGTAAGTTGATGCCATGCCGATTATTGCCATAACCCACATATAAAATACAGCGCCAGGCCCACCAAGAACAATTGCGGTGGCTACGCCGGCAATATTACCTGTGCCAACCGTAGATGATAGTGCTGTCATGAGGGCGTTAAAAGCTGAAATATCACCTTTTTTTGATCGTTGTGGTTTGAATAAAGTACTGATTGCGTACCCAAGACGCCTCAGCGGAAAAAAACGCAGGCCGATCATTAGATACATGCCAATCATTGACAGCGTCAACAGCAGTGGTGGGCCCCACATCACAGTATTGATAGCATGAAGGTAAGGTGTGATGATGGCTTCAAGCGCTAATCCCGACATAAATAGAGCATCCTTAAACAGATTTCCCGAAATATTTACAGACTAGCATAATGAAGATGTTGCGTCTAACAAGTTCTTAAGCACAGGGATGATGGCGAGTCTTGTATTCGCGGTCGATCATATGCATCTGTCATGATCGAGCGGCAGGGGCCCAACTTGAATATCTCTGTGCAGTCAATGCAACAGCGATATTTTCATGCGCAGCAGTGAAAAGCAACCAACTAGGTGTCAAGATCATCATCAAGTGTCGACAAGACGGCCATATGCTTTTCATAGCGTTGAATGTCTTCACGCCATTGCGCTACTTGCTGGCGGACTTCTACAACCAATGCCTCAGGTGCATTTTCGACGTAACGTGGATTACTAAGCTGTTTATCGCCGCGCTCAGCGAGCTTCTGTAACTTACTGATCTGTTTTTCGACCCGATCAACTTCTTCGTTTTTTTTGATCAAACCCTTGAGGGGGATGGCCACTGTCATCTTAGCAATCAACTGTTGTGCTGACGGCGGTAAGTCAGCCGACTCAGCAGCGTGCGCAATCCACTGCAAATCAGCTTTGGCCAATGCCGCAACCAGCTTACACTGTTGTTGGAAAGCCTCATGATCGTTTGCATCCGAACTCGCAAGTGTCACAGCAATGGTTTTTGCAGGCGATATCTGCATTTCTGAACGCATGGTGCGAATCGCAGTAACAGTTTGCATCATCCATGTCATCTGCGCATGCGCAGCGAACGCATCGGCTCCATCTCGCGCAGCAGGGAAAGGCGTAAGACTGATCGTGTTGTGACTTACTGGATGGTGCTTTGCAATTTCCTGCCATATCGATTCAGTGATATAAGGAATGATAGGGTGCAGTAATACCAGCACCTCTTTGAGTACTGTGAGTAGTGTATGGTGCGTTGCAGGTATGGCGTCAGGATGTGCCGCAATCTGTGCTTTGGCAAGCTCGATATACCAACTGCAGAAATCAGTCCAGACAAAGTCGTAGAGCAATTGGGCCAAATGGTCAAAACGAAAATGATCATAGTAGGCATGCACTTTGGTCTTGACTGACTCAAGGCGATGCATGATCCACTGGTCGCACATCGAAACATCTTCTAGTTCTTCAGATGCAGGGGTTTTGTCAACCAGCTGTAAAACAAAGCGAGACGCGTTCCATAGCTTGTTGCAAAAATTTCGATAACCGTCCAAGCGCTGCATATCAAAGCGCACATCGCGACCTGTCGTTGCAAGCGCGCAGAAGGTAAAGCGCAGAGCGTCGGTGCCATGTGCCTCAATCCCATTCGGGAACGCCTTTTTGGTATTCTGTATAACGGTGTTCTTACGAGCAGGTTGCATCATGCCGTGGGTGCGCTTGGCGATTAAGTCATCCAGTGCGATACCATCGATCAAATCAAGCGGGTCAATAACATTGCCCTTACTCTTTGACATTTTGTCGTTATGCTCATCGCGTATTAAGCCATGGATACAGACCTTGGCAAAAGGAATTTTGCCAGTACAATACAAGCTCATCATGATCATACGCGCGACCCAATAAAAAATCAGATCGTGGCCAGTGATCAGGGTTTGCGTCGGAAAGAAAGTGTCTAAATCAGGCGTTTTTTCTGGCCAGCCGAGCGTGGCAAATGGCCACAAAGCAGAAGAAAACCAGGTATCGAGGACGTCCATATCTTGTGTGAGGGTCACGCTAGCATCCAATTGATGCTTTTTACGGACGCTTGCCTCGTCAGCACCAACATAGACGTTGCCTTCGGTATCATACCATGCTGGGATTTGATGGCCCCACCACAATTGGCGACTGATGCACCAGTCTTGGATGGATTCTAGCCAATGGAAATAGGTGTTCTCATGGTTCTTGGGGTAAAACTGAATCTCGCCCGAGCGCACAGCAGCCAATGCAGGCTCAGCCAATGGCTGACATTTGACGAACCATTGCTTGGTCAGATAAGGCTCGATCACGACACCACTGCGATCACCAATGGGCAGCTGTGAGGTATGGGGTTCGGTTTTTTCAAGAAGGTCTTGTGCAGTTAAATACTCGATGACTTGCTCACGGGCTTGCTCGCGTGTCAGCCCCCGAAACTCTGCAGGAACTTGATCATTCAAAAGGGCTGTTTTGGTCATGATTTTGATTTGTGGCAAGTCATGGCGCAAGCCCATCTGATAATCATTAAAATCGTGAGCTGGCGTGATTTTGACGCAGCCTGAACCAAAAGCCATATCTACTTCACCGTCAGCAATGATCGGGATATCGCGTTCAGCCAGTGGAAGAGTTACGGTTTTCCCAATAAGATGTTGGTAGCGCTCGTCGTTCGGGTGCACTGCAACTGCACTGTCACCAAAAAGCGTCTCTGGACGGGTGGTGGCCACGACAACATATTCCCCTGGTTGATCCGTGATAGGGTAGCGCATATGCCACAGTGACCCTTTTGTTTCACGGTTAACAACTTCTAAATCACTGATGGCGGTTTCCAATTTCGGATCCCAGTTGACTAGGCGCTCACCACGATAAATCAGACCGTCCTGGTACAAACGGACAAAGGTTTCTGTGACTGCTTTCGAGAGCGAGGGATCCATGGTGAATTTTTCCCGAGACCAATCTACTGAGGCACCCATACGACGTAATTGTTGTGTGATCAGGCCTCCTGATTCTGCTTTCCAGTCCCATACTGCAGACACAAAAGCATCGCGCCCCATGGCTTGCCGACTTTTATTCTGGGCCAGTAGCTGGCGCTCAACGACCATTTGTGTTGCGATACCCGCATGATCTGTACCCACTTGCCAGAGTGTGTTCTTGCCCATACTCCGTTGATAACGAATCATGCAATCAATCAACGTACACTCAAAGCCATGTCCCATGTGTAGGCTTCCAGTCACATTTGGCGGTGGAATCATGATGCAGTACGGTGCGCCGTGACCTGATGGCGTAAAACAGCCTTGCTCTTCCCAGGCAACGTGCCAGTGGGCCTCAATACGATTTGCTTGATAGGTTTTTTCCATGACTTACATCCTCACCATAGTTGGCGTCATTTGTTGCGACTGATACTGTTTGAACAGCGTACGCATCTGTGCCTTTTCATGCGGCTGTTGGCTCACCCATTCGATACAGGTCATACCTTGCTGCAAGCTGGCGTCTAGAAGTGCTTTCCCAGTACAGTTAAAAAGATAAGAGCAGCCATCAGCATCAGCAATATTTGTGCCAATTGTAACTTGGCAAAAAGCATCAGAGAATTTGTCCTGAGTGTGAGGTAGGAAGCCAAATTGGTCAGACCATAAATAATCGTCAAGAAAGTCAGCATATGCTTGATCCGCGACATAACAAAAGCACGGCCGGTGCGCGGCTAGAAACGTTTGCAGCAGTGTGCCAAGGAGGTCAAGCCGACTCTGCTGGCAGTTTTCTGCGCTGAGTATAAAGTGGATCTTAGATGCTGACACAGTACGCTAGTTGGTGTATTTTGGTGAAATTTTACCATAGATCATGCGTAGATTAAACCGCTGCTTCAAGATGACGCCTAGATAACATCACATGACTGGATTCACCATGATCATATATCGCATCGGTATGACAGCATAGTGGCTTCGATACACTGTGGATCATGATTACCGATGACCGATGTTCAAAGAAGTCTCAAGAGAAGGCGGCAATATAGCTGGTCAGATAGAACGCAAACAACAACCAAAGTAAATAGGGTACAAGCACAACCCAAGCCGAGTAAGCTGATTGGAAGCCTTTCAATATGAGGTAGATCGTCAAAAGTATCATGACAGCAATCATCAACAGTGCCAAGGAAACTTGTTGCAGTACAAAAAAGACAGATGACCAGAGCAAGTTAATCATCATCTGCAGCAGGTATACACGCTTCTCAGCAATTGATGTAGTGGCTTGCCCCCATAGATGCCAACCATAGTAGGCGAGCAGTAAATAAAGCAGTGGCCATACCACACCAAAGACAAAACCCGGTGGGGTTAGGGGTGATCGCACCAGGGTGTTGTACCAAACGCCAGGCTGAGAGTAAAGACTACTCGCGCCAGCAAGCAGCTGGATGACAATAATCCAGGCTGCCAAACGCAGGTAGGTGGCTTGTATCGGGAAATTCAACGATAACCTAAAGGATGTGAAACTTAATAATAAAGTAACATGATTGTCTTTATGGAACAACACCATGATCAGGGCAGATGTTCATTCATGTAGGTTTAACCAAGAGGCAGTCAGAATGATTTGCACGGGTCGGGGTTTGTGCGTATTATGGACATCAAGGAGAGATCATGTTACTTTCACGGTTTTTTTCACAGGCAATTACGTCCAGGACAATTCGCTATGCTATCCCAGCTACACTAGGTATTAGCTTACTAGAATTGTGGACTGTGATCGGTAGTATGCCTGTTACTATTCCAATCAGTAAAATGTTAGCGCTATGGGTGCTAACTTGGCCAACCCTCGCTCAAGCATGCTTGCCACTCTGTTTCTGTCTAGCCATACTCATAACCGCTGTGCAGTTAGCCGACACACAAGAGCTAGCGATCCTTCAACTTTACATGCAGCCAAAGGACTGGCGCCGATGTATCGCCAGGCCAGTGATGCTTTTTTTTACATGTATGTTTATACTCACATGTTGGCTAAACCCGATGACAAAAGGTGCGTATCTCGACATCACTTCATCAATACTTCAGTCTCTACAGATGCCAACATTGACCCCTGGCCAGTTTCAATATATGAGCCTCACCGGTGATGTCATGGTCATATTTCCAGATAAGCAGAACCGCGGTCTGTTGTTTGTTGCCTGGTCGAATGAATCAATGGTAAATAACGATAAAAGGCTTTTCAATATCGTCCAAGCAGAATCAATGGTAGTGGATAAGACGCCTGGGCAGGCAGCGTTGACCTTTAAAAATGCCAAGGGATATTCATTTAAGGGTCTATACAATCTCGATAGTACCATGTCGTTCAAGGTGCTCAGAAAACCGCTAAGACTTCCTGCACTATCAGGACGCGATTTGTCGACGATGAGTGTGCGTGAGCTCTTACGGTTGAGCAGTGTAGAAAGTCATCCGCAATACTTTGTAGCAGCATGTGAACTGATATGGCGATTACAATTGCCTATTGTTGTCATCATCATTGCATGGATATCCGTGTTATTAATAGATTATCGTTTTTGCCGTGACCGCCGCAATAGCTTCTATGCCACTAGTGGCACGCTCGCTATCTTATATTTAATTACGATGTTAATTGCAAAAAGAGTCATGGACACGCTGCAAAGCGAAACATCTGTGGTCCTTCTTTTTGCTAGTATCCATGTGAGTGTAGTTACCTTAAGTTACTTACTGAAACATTCAAGGATGCTCAATATGGTAAGCGCCCACGCAAAATCAGATCCTAGTTCAGGTCAAAAATAACACTGTAGAAACAATCTAGAATTTACAGTATTATAGAAACACAAACGTATGGACCCCAATGTGCTTCTGTCACGCTATTACTCTCAAAAATATATCCGCAGTTTCTTTGATGTCACAGTTGTCGCCATCATTCTGTTGGGCATGTCTTCATTAATCAATGAATTAAGGATTTCATCCGCCGCTTACACAAGTGCTGATGCAATTATCTACACTTTTTATAGGACTCCCGCGTCAATCATCAGAGCTGACTCGATTATATTCTGTATAGCAACCATCGTTTTCTTTCTTCGCTTACGTAAAAGCAAAGAGCTTTTGGTCGGTCACATTTTCGGCGTGTCGATGATGCAGGTGTTACGTGGTTTAGTCCCCCTCGTTATTGTATTGATTACCCTAGTAACGGTTAATCGTGAGTGGCTTGCACCGCAAGTCAGCGCCTATGCCAAAGTGTGGCGCTTACAAAAAACCGAAAAAGGCACAATATATACAACGATAAACAACAAGGTTTGGTTCTACACCCAATCAGGATTTCTAAGCGCACAGATGGTGACAGACAATCCCAAACAACTACAAGACGTTGCTTATTATGAATTTGAAAATGACCAGTTGCTATACTGGTACTTCAGTGACAAGGTTAACTATGAGCTTGGAGACTGGGTCGCGCCGGATGGGTACAAGAAAACCATTAATAATCAGTATATTAACACAGAGCGCATTGCAGAGTACAAATTGCCGATCCGTGTCAAGCCGCGCGTCATCGAGGGTGCAAGACTGATGCCAGAATTCGCAACACTTCGTCAGATTATTGATAGCATGTACAGAGGTGGTAAGTATGGCATCAGTAATCACATCACCTGGATGATGTTGACTGCTCGTATCACCCGCCCGATCAATTTATTTCTTATATTCATTTGGGTTTTTGTTGTATTAGAACATGTCACGTTACCACGATTTAAAGGCCTTGTGGCACGGCTATTTCTGACAATATTATTTGTTATCAGTGAGAGAGTCGCCTACGAATTCATCACCACAGCAAAGACCAATGCCA
>PBLX01000050.1 GCA_002722435.1 Legionellales bacterium
AAGCGATTCTCGTCACGCTACTTGCATTTCACCTGGGTTACGGCAGAAGACAACCGACACGCCATCAGTTGTGCCAAACGGCACTTGCGCCGAGCGGTCGATCGCAATTACTTTAAACGCATCAACCGTGTACAGGCGTCTAAAAAGTTAACACAAGACCCCCCAATTCACCTCCTGGTAGGCTCAAAGCAAGCCATTGCTAAGGTGCCACGGGAGCATTTAAACCACATCGTTGATCGCGCATGGCAAGCATTTCTCAAACAATCAAGCGCCTCTTAATCGCTATCATACGTGGCTACCAGCAAATGATATCGCCATGGCTCTCACCCTGTTGTCGGTTTGTACCCTCCTGTTCTGAGTACGCCTGCCAATGCTTGAGGAGGCGCCCGCTGCCTGAGGCGCTGTTTCACATCGTCTACCGAATTGCTCGCTGCAACCCATTTACCCGCGGAGGCCTCGACACACGCGGTCTCGGTTACACAAAGGAATAAGATGAAAACAACCAAGACCATATACCTGATCCCCGTACTTGCTTTTCTCCTGGTCATGCTGCAGCGTGCCTGGTTTGCAGACAACACGACAACAACAACGCCCCCGACCGTGCAGGTACAGCAGCCAGCAAAAATATCAGGACTCGGCAAAATTAATGCATTCAAGCCCGAGGACGATATCTCGGTGACAACAGACATGTTCACAGTCAATATCAGCACGCAAGGCGGAGCCGTCATCGGCGCACACTTGACCGACTACCCACAATCGCTCACCGACAATGCCCCTTTCACCATGTTGAGCAACAAGACCAGCCACCTGTTTGTGGCGCAAACCGGCATGTCTGGCGATGCCGATTTACGATTCAGTACGGAGCGAAAAAATTACGTCATGCAGCCTGGTCAAGATCAATTGTCCGTAACCCTGTATGCTCGCGACGGGTTTGGTAAGCTTTTTAGTAAGACCTACAGTTTCCAACGGGGCCGCTATCACGTTGATATCAAGTCAACAATTGAAAACCGTTCTAGAACCACATGGGCCGGCATGCACTATTCACGATTTATTCTCAGGCACGATTCCGACACGGATCTACCTGCCAAGAACATTCCCATTGACTTAGACGCACCAAAGCCTGGCTGGTTTACCTTCAGCACCTATACTGGCCCTGCGTATTTCACCGAAAATAAGCCTTATGTCAAATTGCCATTTGCGGACATTGAGCGCAAACCACTGCGAAAAGACATCGAGGGGTCTGGGTGGATTGCCATGCAGCAACGCTATTTCATAACCGCATTCGTTCCACAGAAAAAAGCCAATCAAACCGTAACGGCAACCTGGCAACGAGGCACCGCAGATCAAGAGAGCACCGGTTATCGCAACCTATTTAACTTCTCAACAGTTGGTCAGAAGGTTACTCTGTCCCCTGGTGAGTCCGTTTCCGCATCGAGTCAGCTATATATTGGGCCTGAAAAAGCCAAGCTGCTTGCACCGTTGGCAAAGGGCTTAGAGCTTACCGTAGACTATGGTTGGCTATGGTTTATTTCTGATTTATTGTTTCAAGGGCTGGTTTTTATACACAGCTACCTTGGCAGCTGGGGGTGGTCCATCATCATGATCACGCTGATTGTGAAACTGATGTTTTATAAGCTATCAGAAGCCAGCTATAAGGCCATGGCTAAGCAGAAAAAGCTACAGCCTCAGGTCAATAAAATCAACGAAGAGCACAAGGATAATGCAGAGGCGCGTAGCAGTGCGCTTATTGCACTTTATCAAAAAGAAAACATCAACCCAGTGTCTGGTTGTTTGCCGCAATTGTTGCAAATTCCATTTTTCATTGCGCTTTACTACGTGCTCATTGAAAGTGTGGCCCTGCGGTTCCAGCCCTTTCTTTGGCTCCCGGACCTTTCTTCTGCAGACCCATTTTTTGTCTTGCCGGTATTATTTTGCTTAAGCATGTTCGCAATGCAAATGATTTCGCCGCCACCGCAACAAGCAGAGGGTCAAGGAAACCCGATGATGTTTATGCCACTGTTTGTCAGCATCATGATGGCACAGATGCCCGCTGGCTTGCTTATCTACTCCTTGACCAATAATGTGCTCAGCCTGATGCAGCAGTGGTTTGTGAATCAGCATTACCGATAGCATGCAGCAAGACACAGTAGCAACCATTGTTGCATGCGCAACAGGTCATGTTCAGGCAGGCATCAGCATTGTTCGGATCTCTGGACCAGACGCAAAGAAAGTCGGGGCGCAGTTGTCACAGCGGCAAGTGCCCAAGCCGAATCAGGCGTCTTATCGGCGAATTTATGACAAGCAAGGTGACGAGATAGATCGTGGCATCCTGATTTATTTCCAGGCACCGGCCTCGTTTACCGGAGAAGACTTGGTCGAGATTCACTCGCACGGAAGCCCCTACATTGTTCAGCAAATTATCGAGGCGTGTTTGGGGCCGGGTGTTGAGCTTGCCAAGCCTGGTGCCTTCAGTGAGCGCGCTTTTCTAAATGGAAAAATTGACCTCGTCCAAGCCGAAGCGATTGCAGACCTCATCGCTTCGCAAACAAAAGCACAAGCAGTCGCCGCCAATGCAAGTGTTCAGGGTGCTTTCTCACAAGAAGTCCACAAGCTACAGGATGCGCTCACACAGATAAGAACTCAGCTTGAAGCCATGATTGACTTTTCTGACCAAGCGATATCGACAGAGCATGAACAGTCCATTCTAAGTCACCTGCAAAAAGTGGCTGATCAAAGCGACACGCTCATTGAAAAGGTCAAGCGCAGCATCATGACCCAAGCTGGCCTACAGGTGGTTCTACTCGGCGAGCCAAATGTTGGCAAGTCCTCATTGCTTAACCAACTAACTCAGCAGGATTATGCCATCGTTACTGACATTCCTGGCACAACCAGAGATACGCTGAGAGCTAGGGTTGCGCACCAAGGGCAGTCGCTCGAGATCATCGACACCGCAGGGCTAAGAGACAGCGTCGACCCCATTGAGTCTATTGGCATACAAAAGGCTATTCAAGCAGTACAAAGCGCAGATGTGATATGGTTGGTTGTCGATGCCGCCAAAACAACCGAGGAAAAAGTTCGCCAGCAGCTCACGCATATTCCCCGGGAGAAGCAACCCGTTTTGTTACGCGTTGGAAACAAGTGTGACCAGATCGATGAGCAACCGAGACCACCTTTCCTCGACATGATGGTTTCCGCCATTCGGGGCGATAATATGGTATCCCTGCTTGATCTAACCTTAGAGAAAGCCGGAAGATCTGAGCAAGTCGTTCCTTTTTCTGCTCGTAAACGACACCTGCTGGCATTAGAGGCTTTTCGGGAATCGGTGCAACATGCCATCGATGCCCCCGCGGGGCTTGCAGAGCTGATTGCAGAAGACTTGCGCCAAGCGCAGCAGAGCCTGTCAGAGATTACAGGTGAGTTTCACTCTGAGGATCTTCTAGACGCTATTTTCAGAACGTTTTGTCTTGGCAAGTAGACACGCAAGATTGTCAATAAAGCAGGAGTTGTGCTAGTCTGATACAACAAGTATGAGATCATCACATGGCGCAGACCGCAATCATTATCCCTGCTCGATACGGCAGTACGCGATTGAGTGCAAAGGCACTACGCGCGATTGGTTCAGCAACGCTCATCGAGCAAGTCTGGCGCCGAGCAAAACAAGTCCCAAACACAGACGTTTTTGTCGCCACGGATCATGATGATATCGCAGCTACAGTTCATGGGTTTGGGGGAAGGGTCATCATGACGCCAGCCAGCTGTGAAACAGGCAGCGACCGCGTAGCCGCCGCACTTGACGACCTTCCCGCAGATGTAGAAAACATCATCAATGTACAGGGGGACCTTCCATTTATCGACCCAAGCGAAATACTTGGCGCACTGAGCCCTCTTCGGTATGGTTTTGATGTTGGCACACTGGTTGCCTGTATGCCTGAAGAAAAGCAGCGTAACCCAAGCTTCGTAAAGTCTGTTCTATCCGTGACAGAGCATCCTAGTGTCATGCGCTGCCATTGGTTTTGCCGTGCCGCATTACCTTACGGGCACCACCACCTTGGCGTTTACGCTTACACACGCGAAGCACTTGCCGCGTTCGCCGCTAATCCACCGCATCCACTCGAGTCGCAAGAGCAGCTGGAGCAACTACGCTTCTTAACGCTTGGCTATCGAGTCGGCGCTGTCCTGGTGAACTCACTTGCCCTTGAAGTGAATACGGAGGAAGACTTGATAGATGCTCGCAGGTACGCAGAAGCAAACGAAGCGAGTTATGCCGCGTAAATAGTACTGAACAAACCGGCTTAATAGGCGGTGTGGCACCAACAACCGCATGGCTGAATATCAAGGGAGGAAGGAATGTCAATCGACACAGTCATCAATAGTTTATCCATACCAGCAGAGCAAAAAGCTGCGATTCACGCGTTAGCAGAGCTGGTTGAGACAGCATATCCAGAGACAATTCCCACATGTTTTCAAGGGACCCCGGCACAGCAACAGCAGCAACTCATCACCGCACTGGCAGCACATTGTGATCGTGGTCCCATTGCGTCCCTTGCGCTGTCAGATGGGCATCATACATTGTTTGATCGCGTCACACCAGCCATGTGGCAGCAGTTTGTGACCGCCCGAGCGTCGTCATTACCCGGTTCTCAAACGTGGGTACCCAAAAGCGGTCAGCCCGTATTGTTACTGGTGCCGGGGGGCCATCTCTCGCGGTTATATTTGCGGCGCCAAATCGCCATCGATGCTGCGAAAAAAGCACGGGAAGCGGGGGGCGATGTGCTCGGCGTTGTGTCCTTACCTGGCGACAGATATTGCTACACAGATGAGGTAAAGACGGTCCAAGAAAGCCCTGGACTATATCCCGATTGCCATCGTAAAAGTGCATCGGGCGCATTGACTGAATATGATATTTCTTGTGAGTCTACACCACGGTTCGCTAAAGAAATCAATCTGACTGATGGACAGATACACTGCGTCAATAGTCCGCAGTATAAGGTGTGTTACCCCCCGGGACACAAGGTCATCAATCGTGCAACAACGCGTGACAATGCGGTTGCGTTAGCCGAGTGGTTATTAAATGGTCCGCTCAAAGATAAGTTATCCCCAGAAACCACAATAGTCCTTTGCATTGAAGCCCCTTTCCACCAACGGATGGCCAATGTATTTACGACTATCTTTGGTGCGTTACATGCCAATCCAGTAATGACCATGGTCACAGAAGATGACCTAAGCGATGAAGCCACGCTAAAAAGAACCCAGGGAGACAATAAAGCCAGCTTTGCCCTGGTAAACCAAGTGTACTGTATTGCAAGAGAATATCCCGAGCTAGTGGAAATCCAAGAAAACATACGCTGCTCCAGATCGTGTCTGTATGAGCGCCTGTATGCTGCGCCAGAACAAGGCCTGGCGCGAAAAACACCTTGACAAAAAGTGTTTTTTTCAATAAGATGTTGATTATAGAATCATTAATTAAATCACGTGAGATCAAAAAAATTCGGCGTCATTGTTGTCGGGGGCGGCCATGCGGGGTGCGAAGCTGCGGCTGCAGCTAGTCGTATGCAGATACCAACACTGCTATTGACGCACAGCCTCGACACGATCGGACAAATGTCTTGTAACCCAGCCATTGGCGGCATTGGTAAAGGCCATCTTGTCAAAGAAATCAGTGCCATGGGTGGAATCATGGCAGAAGCAGCCGACAGAGCCGCCATTCACAAGAGGACGCTGAATGAAAGCAAAGGTGCGGCGGTGCAGGCAACACGTGTCCAGTGTGACCGTGGCATCTATCGAAATGCAGTAAGAGCTCTTTTAGAGAAGCATGATCATCTTTCTTTATTCCAGCAACCCGTCAAAGACCTGATCGTTGAAGATGACCAGGTCGTAGGGGTACAAACGGAAATGGGTATTGAGTTCAGGGCAACCTGTATTATTCTCACAACGGGTACTTTTCTATCTGGCAAGCTACACATCGGAAAAAGGCAGCAGGCGGGTGGCAGAGCGGGTGATCAATCCTCAACAGCGCTATCAGATTACTTAAGATCGCACGGCAGATTTAGATTTGGTCGGCTTAAAACAGGAACGCCGCCGCGCATTCAAAAAAGCAGCATCCAGTATCAAAAACTCGAGATACAGCCATCAGTGAGCACGACCGCACCATTTGACTTTTGGGCCTCCACACCAGCCATTGAGCAGGTCGATTGTCACATAACCTACACCAACGATGAAACGCACGAAATAATTCGTCAGACCATGCACGAGTCAGCCATTTTCAGTGGTGATATTTCCGGATCTGGGCCACGGTATTGCCCCTCTGTTGAAGATAAAATACACCGGTTCGCACAACAAAGCCGTCATCAACTATTCATCGAGCCTGAGGGCATTGGCGTTGATGAGGTTTATCCAAATGGAATATCAACCAGCCTACCCTATGAAGCACAATGTCGCCTCATTGCCACCATTCCTGGTTTTGAAAACGCACATATTACTCGGCCTGGCTATGCGATTGAGTACGATTATTTTGACCCACGTGACTTACAGCCACACTTAGAGAGCAAGCATATTAAAAACTTATATTTTGCTGGACAAATTAACGGCACCACTGGCTATGAAGAGGCCGCCGCACAAGGCCTATTGGCCGGAATCAACGCCGCGCTGTGCGTGCAGGGGAAGCGTAACTGGTATCCATCACGAGCGGAGTCGTACATTGGCGTTTTAGTGGATGACCTAGTGAAGCTAGGAACCAAAGAACCATACCGGATGTTCACCAGCCGCGCTGAGCATCGACTATTACTTCGAGAAGACAATGCGGATGCCCGTTTGAGCGAACAAGCCGTACAATTTGCTCTTCTATCACCAGAGAAGATGCAACGTTGGTCCGATAAACAAGCATTACAAAAGCAGTATAAGGATTGGTTAGCCAAAACAGTTGTGCATCCAGACTCGCCCGAGTCGCAGGTGCTGTTCGAGCAAAGTGGCATTCGACTGAAAACCCCAACCTCTTGTAAGCAACTGATGAAGCGACCAGAAGTTAATGAACATTTTGCATTGCAGATCAACCGTCAACAACCAAAAGACTGGCAGGCCATGCGCCAACTGGTCATTGACATTAAGTATGACGGCTATATCACCCGGCAAAAAGAAGAAGTTGCCAAGCGAGCACAACATGAGCAAACGCGCAGTCCAGACGATTTCGACTTTCAGCGTGTGAAAGGCCTATCGAATGAAGTAACAGAAAAGCTTGAGGCAGCACGGCCCCACACCATTGGGTCTGCAGCACGCATCAGTGGTATAACACCAGCTGCCATCTCCATTTTAATGGTCTATCTGAAGCGATATCGCGCCATGAGTAGTGCAATATAGCCAGAGCGTATTCATAAAGTGCAACATATCAACGCCTATATTGCTATGAGGCATAGGCCGAGGTCTTTGAAAAAGCATTAGCTAGCCGTCGGTAGCCGTCTTGACTAAAGAGCGAAAAAGCACAAGCGAGCTGCAGGTCTTCTTGTTCCACATGAGCTTCCACCAAAGTATGGCGATAATACGATTCACGAAATAACAGGTAAGATTGGCAACCGATCACACCGTGTCTGAGCAAATCATCAAAAACGGTATGGTAAATCAAGGCTAGGTTGCGCCCAGGCAAGATCTGCTCAAAAATAGTCCGCCGATGACGCTTCGCCCAGGAGAATCGCTCAGCAATTGCTTCTTGTCCACACCGCTCTGCCAAACAATCCAGATCACTAGGCGTTAATCTAAACAGCATACGACAAAGGTCGTTAGTCAAAAGGTTTGATATTGATTTCGGTGCGACCTCGCTGTCATAAAAACGTTGCACAGCTCGATCAAGATCACTTTTGTATGAGGTTACTTGCTGAAAAAGACAGGCGTCATACCGATCGGTAAAAATCGTTTGCACGGATAACGGCAGCGATCTGAAAAATGCCTTTATATATCGAGGGCAACATCACGATTCATTAGACCAGCGAGATGTTTATCTGCCAGTGAAGAGACGTCAGCTGAATAGTCACCTACGTTTAGCATATTATCCGACAAGTAGAGAAGCGGAAACGCAACACTGTCTTCTATTTAACTTTGAAACGACTTAATTCTAGATTCAATTGCCTTTTGGTCAAGCACATTCTCAATAAACTCAACTTTCGTCAGGTTAGAGTTGGCAATAATCAGTACAGGCGTTCCTTGAACAGCAAGGTTTTGCGCGTGAACATAGTTTTCTCGAATAACGGCATCCAGTGCGTCGGTATTGGCTGTAAGGTCTTGCTCACGAAGCCCAGTTTGTTTCAATGCTGTGTTCACTTTTTCCGTTGTGATCGGTTTGGTCAAGGCCCCAAGCTTAGCGTCAAACTGGTCAAATTTGTTTTTCTGTTGAGCAAGGGTTGCTGCTTTTGCCGCGTACTTAGACTCAGGTCCAAGTATGGGTAATTGTTTGATCACAACTCGAACATCATCATTGTTCTTGATCACATCGTCGATAATCAAACGAGCCTTCGAGCAATAGCCGCACCGATAATCGTTGAGAATCAGCAAGCTCGTCTTACCCTGGGGGTTTCCGATCACACCGTCATTTTTACTGTAAAACAGTTTTCGTGCATGCGTTGTGAGGTATTTTTGAATATCGAGCTGCTTTACTTCGGCCTGCTGCTTCTGGTAGGCAACGAGCGCATCATAAACATATTGAGGGTTTTGCTCGAGAACTTTCTTCACCTGCTCTGCAGTAATCGGGTTGACGTTATCAGGTGAGCTGGCCGAGGAAAACCACCCCGCTTGTGCAACAGTTGATGTCATAAACAAGACAAAACCCATTGCTGCTGCTCTATGGCGCACGCCCTTGTTCAGAATCTGCAGAAAACCTTGCATCGTGTTACCCCCTTTTTTTGTTACGATCGACATAGTCATTGCAAGATTAACGCAATATACGACAACAATTCAAGTCCTTGATATTGAAAAACGGAATTAAATAAGATGAATTCTATCTTTTAAAAAACGTCAGGATTTTAGTAGATGAATGAGCTCGATCGTAAATTACCAGTCACTGTGCTATCAGGATTTCTTGGTGCAGGAAAAACCACACTGTTGAATCATATTCTTAAACAATCGTGAAGGGCATCGGGTTGCCGTGATTGTCAACGACATGAGCGAGGTAAACATCGACGCTGGTTTGGTGGAACGTGGCGGTAGTAGCCTATCACGGACTGAAGAAAAGCTCGTTGAGATGAGTAACGGTTGTATCTGTTGCACGTTACGAGAAGACCTTCTCATGCAAGTTCGCGATCTAGCCATTGAGGGAAAATTCGATTATCTACTCATTGAAAGCACAGGCATATCAGAGCCCTTACCTGTTGCGACAACATTTGACTTTCGTGACGAACAAGGACAAAGCCTGGCCGACGTAGCACAACTCGATACCATGGTGACCGTTGTGGACGCCGCAAATTTGATTAAAAATTACAGTTCCACAGACTTTATCCGAGATCATGGTGAAAGCTTAGGAGAGGAAGATGAGCGAACGTTGGTTGATTTATTGGTTGAGCAAATAGAGTTCGCAAATGTTATCATCATTAATAAAGTTGATTTGGTCAATCAAGAGGAGCTGCAGATCGTAAAGAGTATCATTCGTAGCCTCAACGCCAAAGCAAAAATCATCGATTCAACAATGTCACAAGTTGACCTCGCCCAAGTAATGAACACCGGGCGCTTTAATTTAGAAGAAGCACAAGATCACCCTCTCTGGGCACAAGAGCTCAATAACCACAAAGAGCATATACCGGAAACAGAGGAGTACGGCATAACAAGCTTTGTATATCGTGCGCGAGAGCCTTTTATACCTGAGAAAATACATGCTTTTTTCTATCAGGAGTGGCCAGGCGTTGTTCGGTCAAAAGGGTTCTTTGGGATATCAAACCGACCAGAGTTCGTGGGTGAGCTATCTCAGGCAGGCCCGCTTGTCCGTCATCAGGGCATGGGGCGATGGTGGTCTGCTGTGCCCAAAGAGCGCTGGCCAGATGATGAAGATTTCAAGCGGTTGGTCAATGAAGACTGGGACGACCAGTTTGGTGACCGCAGGCAAGAAGTTGTCTTTATTGGTCTAAAGGCGCAAATGAACGAGCAAAAAATACGGCAACAGTTAGATGTATGTTTAATAAAGCGTTATATCAACGACCCCAAAAAGTACGAAAAACTCAAAGATCCATTTCCTGCCTGGTTTGCAGAGTGATGCGTCGTTTCTAGAGGCGTTGTTACATCCACCAATCGTCCGGTGCAACAGCTTAGTCCAATAGAGAAAGAACGCCACTCACAAGACCACAAACGGCGCTTGCGCCTTGTGCGATGCCCTCACCACATAGACTTAACGCTGGTGGCATTTCGCATTTCTCAGCACATATAAGATCACAGCTTGGCACACCATTTTTACAGTCTGCATCATAACCAGTGGTCATACCACAACATGTTAGGCTTTCAGAAGCGCCTTCTTCCACACCGCCAGTGCCTGCTTCACTGGTTTTGGTTTGCTCATAGGCGCAGCAGCCAAACAAGTTACACGCTTGACTCTCTGATTGGTCAACACCGTGACCACCTATCGATTGCGAGCGCGCGCTGCTCGAACTGAACAAGCCACAGCAGTCAAACCATGAAGAAGCGTTTGATTCAAAAGCGCTATCGGTGAATGAAACACCTACATCCACACCCGCTTGGCTTTCAGTTGTACGCTCATCAATTTGAGCGATCGCATTAAAATTATTGTCAGACATTGTATTATCTTTCTGTTTATCATGGGCTTAGTTTATACTATTTGGCACAAGATTTCAAAATATATATTTATTGACATAATCAATACTGGAAGCGTGCGATAGATAGTGATGTGCGTTTAGAGGGCGCTGCCAAGGTGCTCTCTAAGTTGGCGCATGGCCACTTGCTCGAGCTGGCGAATGCGCTCAGCCGACACGCCGTGGGTCTTGGCTAGATCGTGCAGCGTGTGCTTTTGCTCATGTTCCGCCAACCAGCGTTTCTGGATGATGTCCATGGATCGAGAGTCAAGTTTCTGCAGAGCGCTACGCAGCTGGGAGTGATTATGTGCTTGGCTGGTTTGCGCTATATAGGCTGCCTCAGGGCAGGCACTCTCTGGGCCGGCAAGGTAGGTCGATGGCGATGCTGGCGTTGCTTCACTATGGTCAAGCGGATCATAAGAAACGTCATTTGCAGCCGAGAGCTTAGCCAGCATATCCTCAACATCTTTCTTAGATACGTCGAGAGACTCAGAAAGGTAGGCTATTTCATCTTGGGTCATGTGGCTTTTCATGCGGTGCTTTTTAAAAAAAAGTTTGCGTGCAGCTTTCGTCGTCGCAATCTTCACAATTCGCCAGTTCTTGAGAATAAACTCCTGAATCTCAGATTTGATCCAATGCACTGCAAAACTAACAAGTCGAACGCCAACTTTTGGATCGAAGCGTTTCAGCGCTTTCATAAGTCCAATATTGCCTTCCTGGATAAGGTCTTCATGCGACAAACCATAGCCAAGATAGCCACGACTGACATAGACAACAAAACGCAGGTGGGACATGATCAGCTGCTTAGCCGCAGAGACATCTCCCTGGTCGTGAAGCTGTTCTAATAAAAGAACCTCTTCGTCTTTAGAAAGTATGGGAATACGTTGCGTCCAGTCAATATAAGCTGCTAGGTTACCAACCGGGGCAAGTGTTTGTGATGGATTGAGCGCAATCGCTTCTGTTTTAGACATTCACAAATCGCATAATTATTCGTTCAGTCATTATACCAAATGATGCGAAAAAATCAAGTCAATTCTGCATAACTGACCAACTACGCATCACCGTCAAAAAGCGCGTCGACATAACGATTCGCGTCAAAAGGAAGTAAGTCTGATGCCTTTTCGCCTACCCCAACAAAACGGATAGGTAAACGTAAAACTTTCGAAATTGCAAAAATGATACCGCCTTTTGCGCTACCATCCAGTTTGGTCAATATCACACCAGTAACCCCTACTGCATCTTTAAACTGTTGGGCTTGTCTAAGGCCATTTTGACCGACAGTGGCATCAAGGACCAGCCACACTTCATGAGGTGCGGCCTCATGCTTTTTGCCAATCACTTTTTTCACCTTAGTCAGTTCTTGCATCAAGTTGGTTTGATTATGCAGTCGACCTGCAGTGTCACCAAGCAGTACGTCGATCTGGTCTGCTTGTGCTATTTGCATCGCTTCAAAAAGCACAGCGGCACTGTCCGCGCCTTGTTGATGGGCAACCACCGGACTATCAATCTTGCCACCCCAGCCTTGCAGTTGATCAATCGCGGCAGCACGAAAAGTATCCCCTGCCGCTAATAGAACTGACTTACCGGACGCCTTTAATGCATGGCCAAGGCGCCCAATGGTGGTGGTTTTCCCAGAGCCATTCACCCCAACAAAGAGAATCACGGCAGGTTTGTCATCAGGCAGCGCCCAAGGGGCGGCTGAGGGCTCAAGAAGGTCAACAAGCACCTCGCGCAGTGCATGTTCAACAGTTACCGACTCGTCTGCAACACGGAGTTTTTGCTCCGTCTCTTGAAGAATATAATCAGCTGTCTCAACCCCAACATCGCTGGTCAACAAAATATGTTGTAAGGATTCACGAGTGGTGTCGTCAATTTTTTTGACGCCCAATAGGCCTGACAGCATTCCAGAAAACTGTCGCCTGGTTCGCTGCAAACCGTGCTTGAGCCGATCAAAAATACTGGTCTCTTGTTTGACTTCAGGGCTGGTTTTTTTCTGCTTGAAAATATTAAAGATCATAGGGGGGCTGCGCACACTAACTGCATGATTATACCGCAGTCACGTAGCGGGAACAAGGTTTGTGAGGCGTCATGATTCGCCATGCGATGGCCTTGTATTATCGCTAGAGTTGGGTTAACATGCTGATTATTATACAAGATATCGTCAATCATGTCGTCCTCATTTTCGACAAAACCGTTTAAGCTTCGGATCAACTCGGGCATGCTTCGTGGCCGTTTCGTCCATTTTAATGGTACAGAAATACGGCCAACCAAATCAACGGTGCGCAAGACGCTCTTCAACTGGTTGCGTCCAAGCATTCAGGGAGCGGTATGTCTTGACTGTTTTTCAGGTAGCGGAATACTCGCATTTGAAGCAATTTCAGAAGGCGCTGCCTCGGTCACATGTATGGATAAAAGCCCTGCTGCGATTCGTGGTATTGAAGATAATAAGAAGCGTATGGGTATTGCTGGGATTGATGCTAAAGTCCACAAGTTCCCCAAGCCACTGTCTGCGGATAATCAGTTCGATCTGGTTTTCCTGGATCCACCGTTTGATCATGAGCACATCGTAGTTTATCTCGATTGGTTGCTTGGCTCTGGCTGTCTAAAAAAAGGAGGTTTCATCTATATCGAACAGCCCAAGCCGCTACAACAAGCAGAGGTTCCACAACCACTCCGTCTCTTCAAATCGGCACGCACCGCAGGCGTCTATTTTTCATTACTTAAGCTGGAGGATGGCCATGAGTAAACAGGTCGATCACATTAAGAAAAAACAAGAAAAAGATGATTGGCATACCCTAATCAGACAAATGAGCCCAGGACTTGATGATCAGGTTGTTGAACGTCTGTGCCATTATGTCACGCGATTAGAAGCATGGAATCGCGTTCACAACCTCACTGGGCTTGATAGCGCGCATGATATCGTCACCCAGCTGGTGATGCCGAGCATTGCCTTACAATCCACGCTATCTAAGTATGCCTGCGTGCTTGATCTGGGTACTGGTGCTGGGATCCCCGGCGTTGTCTTGGCAATTTGCCAACCATGCCAGCAGTGGGTTCTGGTCGAGCGCTCGAAAAAAAAGGTGCTGTTTTTGAAACATATTATAAATGATTTTGCGCTTAAAAATATCAAAATTATCGCTGAGGACTTCACCTCAATCTCTGTAGACCCAAACATTGGTGCGATCGTGTCGCGCGGCAGTGCAAAGCTTGAACAACAAATTAAGATGACACACCACTGGCGTGAGCAGGGTAGCAAGTTGTACAGCATACAAACAGCCAAAAGCCTGGCCGAACAGGCGGAATCGCTGACATCTATCCAGTCGACACAGTTGGCTATTGACGGTGACTTGGAGCTCGTGCTGCTACAAGTATTGTAAATTTTCTTATGGACCTAGCGGCTAAATTCGTTTAATATGAACGATGCGCTGGCGAAAATTCAGGAGGAAAATGGCCATCTTCGCTGTGACCAATCAAAAAGGCGGTGTCGGGAAAACCACGACAGCCGTTAATTTGTCTGCCGCGTTGTCGGCCATGCGCTACCATGTGCTTCTTGTTGACCTTGATCCACAATGTAATGCAACAGTTGGTAGTGGCGTGATTGTCGATAAAGCAGCTGGGTCGCTCTCAGAAGTATTGCTCGGCCAAGCATCCATACAGTCTGCAATACAGTCAACAAACTACGGCTATCACATACTGCCCAGCAACCATCGCTTAACTGCAGCTGAGGTCGGCCTTGTTGGCAAAAAAGACAAAGAGAAGCATCTGAAAAACTTGCTTGCCAAAGTCAAGAAAATCTACCATTACATCATTATCGACTGCCCACCAACGCTCAATATACTCACAATCAATGCGCTGGTTGCCGCGAACGAAGTCATTATACCCGTACAGTGTGAATATTACGCATTAGAGGGATTGGCAAAACTCCTAAAAACCATCGACGCTTTACGGCAGACGTTGCGGGTCGGTCTGGAAATACATGGTGTACTGCGCACAATGTATGATGGTCGTAATTTGCTCACGAGGCAGGTCTCTGAGCGATTGATGCAAAGTTTCCCAGATAAGGTATACCAAACGGTCATACCAAGAAATATACGTCTTGCTGAAGCGCCAAGTCATGGAATGCCAATTCTTTCTTATGATAAACGCTCTCAGGGAGCGGCCAGCTATCTTGCATTTGCTGCGGAAATGATCCGGAGAAGTCGATCATCGCAAGATAAGATGATCCCGATGATTGAAGGTGAAGAAAAACATGCATGACATCAGAAGAAAGGCGCTGGGCAGCAGTCCGTTAGACGAGCTTGGTATTCGAGATTTGCTCATACCTGATGCGGATCCCGACAGCGAAGCGTCTGATCAGGATGGTGTCACTTCAGTAATGATTGACGTCAACGTCATCAAACCCAATCCTTATCAGCCCAGAAAGCATTTTTCAGCTGCCAGTCTAGAGCAGTTGTCTCAGTCTATCAAGGCGCAAGGGCTATTGCAGCCAATCGTTGTTCGCAAAAACAAGCAAGATGATTATGAGCTGATTGCTGGTGAGAGACGGTTGCGGGCAAGTCAAATGGCTGGCATGAGCAAAATCCCTGCTGTAGTAAAAGAAATCACGGACCAAGCATGCTTGGCGTTTGCCATTATTGAAAACATCCAAAGGCAAGATCTCAATGTTATCGAGCTGGCACAATCGCTCCACTCCCTTGCCACAAAATATGGTATGACACACAGCGATGTTGGGCGCTTAGTTGGTAAAAGTCGCGCAGCTGTTTCAAATGTGATTCGGTTACTTCAGTTATCCGGCGAAGTTAAAGTGATGTTAGTGCAAGGCGTCATCGACATGGGTCACGCAAGATGCTTGTTGAGCTTACCTGAGCGTGATCAGGCTGCAGTAGCCCAGAAAATTGTTGATCAGCAGTTGCCAGTTCGCGATGCAGAAGCGCTGGTGAGAAATATCTTAGGCGGTGCAGTGAAAAAGAACAATGGCAGTTTTAAGATAGAGCCGGATCCAAGGTTATCGGGTATCATCGATCATATAGCCGAAAAATATAGCGGCATAAAACTGAACCTCAAAGCTAAAGAAAGTGGTGGCGGTGTGTTGCAAATTCAGTATGATGCAGAAAAAGACATCGAGCAGCTACTCGATAAGATACAATAATCGTATTTTACACCCAAGTATTACCCGTATAAAGCTTGCGCACATGCAAATGCTTTGATAGAATCTTCAATAACACCCCCCCCCAACAAAAAATGCCAAACATAATCGACGTTAGCGATACAACCTTTGATCGGATTGTTCTTCATGACAAGAAGCGAGTCATTGTAGACTTTTGGGCACCTTGGTGTGGCCCATGCAAGCAAATCACCCCTATTCTCGAGTCTATTCTTGAGAGTAATCCTGAGCTTACGCTTGCCAAAGTCAACGTTGATGATGAGATGGAGGTAGCAAAGCGATACAACGTAAGAGGCCTGCCTACATTATTGTTATTTGAAGGAGGCGAATTACGTGCCACCCATGTGGGACTTGCATCCAAAGATAAGCTTATGGCATTTGTAAACCAAGAAACCATTTAAATCGAACCACCCCCACCCCCAAAAACAAGCACTGTTTTCCACCAACAAGAGGATATCAATGAATCAATCCAGTGAAAAAGCTGTAAAGAATACAGCTGACATAAAGTCGATGAGCGTGCAAGATCTACATCGCTATGCAAAAGAGCTTGCTGTTGAGGCAACCCGTAGCACGCAAAGACAAGACCTAATCTTCGCCATCATGAAAAAACTGGCACAGTCTGAGACAGCATTAAATGGAGAAGGCGTATTAGAGATTATGCAAGACGGATATGGCTTTTTGCGATCACCAAGTGGTTCGTATCTAGCCGGGGCCGATGACTTTTATGTAGCGCCTCACCTTATCAGAAAGTTCCATCTGAAGTCAGGAGACACGGTATCAGGATCAATTCGTGGTCCAGAGAAGGGGGAGCGCTATTTTTCCCTCACCTCAGTTGATCAGATCAATTACGAAGCACCCGAAAATAACAAACATAAATTACTTTTCAGAGACCTTACTGCCGAGTTCCCATCAGAGCGCTTAAAGCTTGAAACAGGCAATGGTACAACCTCTGATGTCACAGCGCGTATGATTGATATGATGGCGCCAGTGGGTAAGGGCCAACGATTGTTGATTGTTGCGCCGCCAAAAACCGGTAAAACAATGATGCTACAAACCATGGCGCATTCCATAACCACAAACAACCCTGAGTGTAAGCTCATTGTGCTGATGATTGATGAGCGGCCAGAGGAAGTTACTGAAATGCGAAGGTCTGTAAAAGGGGAAGTGATTGCCAGCACATTTGACGAGTCGCATGCACGCCATGTACAAGTCGCAGAAATGACAATTGCCAGAGCCAAACGCCTGATCGAGCACAAACACGACGTGGTGATTATGCTCGACTCCATCACACGACTGGCGCGTGCGTACAACACAATCACACCATCATCCGGTAAAGTATTAACGGGAGGTGTTGACTCAGCGGCATTGCAGCGCCCAAAAAGATTATTTGGTGCTGCCAGAAAACTAATGGAAGGTGGTAGTCTTACAATCATAGGGACTGCATTGATCGATACGGGATCCAAGATGGACGACTTTATTTATGAGGAGTTCAAGGGTACTGGCAACAGTGAAATACAGCTGTCGCGTACCATCGCACAAAAACGAATCTACCCCGCAATCGCTATTGACCGCTCTGGAACAAGGCGTGAAGAACTCATATTGACACCAGAAGAGGTGAACAAGCTCTGGATACTGAGAAAATACTTGCAAAGCATGGATGAGATTGTGGCAATGGAGTTTCTCATCAATCGGCTTCGTAAAAGTAAAACCAATGTTGAGTTTCTCGACAAGATGAAAAGCGGCGGCTAGGCCCCCTGCCCAACTATCTAGAAAGCTCAGCAGAAACCGGTGCGAGTTCATACTTGCCCCCGCTATTCGACAGTGGAGTCAGCCAAGTATGGCTAGTCTTTGTTGACGGTATCTTACTATCAGTATCTTGATATATCGTCCTGTGCAACAAGGGTACAGACCAACTCAGCTGTTGCTCATCGGTTATGTGTGGCCCTAGCGCCGTAATCAACTTAGACAATGATGCAAATACGCGTTCGCTACGCTCTAAGGATATCAAAAAGTCGCCTAATTGACCCCGGCAGACAGCAGCAAGAAAGTCGGCAATGATCATCCGTTCTTCTTGGGAGAAATGCGAGCTGGTCAAGATATGGATCATCATATCGAACAGTGATAGCAGGTGTTCAATGTCAGACGCGCAAAGACCGGTTTTATAGGAGTCGATTTGCTGGCGAAAAACCCATGTATTTGCCAGCCACTGAACCCGTTTGCTTAGTGACGTTAGAAGGTCATCTCGCGATATCAGCTTGCGCCAAAAACTTTCGCGTCGAGAGCATAAAACTAGTTTTGACTGCACCGACTGGCAAATATGAGTAAAGGGTGACAGTAATGGCTGAAAAATGAAAAATACAGTGTGCGATAGCATGCCCCATGGCGTGGCAATCGGGTGCTGTATGGAGGGTCTAGAGTCACTTTGAGCTAAGGTCGTAGCCGAGCAGCTCCAGTCGGCATACGCAGAGAGAAAAGCGGTAAATGATAAGCAACTTAGTCTCCCACAGGAAGAAGGAAATCGGTTCAGGAATCGTTCAAGTTCCCCTAGGACAAAGTCCTCAAGTCCTTCAGGGTCTGTTTGTAAGTGCTCAGCATGTTGTTGTAATAAGCCTGGTACACGGCGATCGTATGTTGCTTCGCCAAGCTGTGTATCAGATGCGATGCGCGCGATGGTTGGGAAAATATCATGGCACTGGCAATAAGAGACGATGTCTACGGAAAAATCGATCATTATTCGAAGATCCGCGTGCGTTAGCGTAGCGCCCGATGCCATCCGTGCCAACGCTTCGGACACCAGTGTGTATCGTGCCGAAGATACGTCAAGCCAAGCCGAGATATGGTTAAGAACATCCGGCAGTCGGCCATGCTGGATCACTAGGTCGCTACCAGGGATAAGTTGTTGGAGGAGTGGGTTGACGCAATGTGTGAGAAAAGCAACCTGTTGCTGTCGATCATCAACAATAAGGAGAGAAATACGATGGAGGTTTTCGAGCAGGAGTCGCCAAAAAGACGGGCGCGGTAGCATATCATGAAACACACCAGGTTCCGATAAGATAGATAGGTCGCCAGAGTCGACAAGGTGTTTCGTTAGGGGTTGTAAAAAGGTGAGTCCTGATTGCTTAAGAAAGAGTCTAACAACAAAGCAGTGTAGAGAAACCCATGCTGAGTAAAACATAGACGACATCGACTGTAGGGAGTCGGACGACAGGGCGCGAATCAAATCAGTGAGTCGAGAGAATATCTTGGATTCGGTTACATGCTTGGAGTGGTCATCCGCAGTTGGCGTAAAGAGCTTTTTGGTCGCAAGATAGATCAGCAGAGATAGGTTGTAAAAGCAAAAGATCAACAGGGCAATAGGCAGCAAGTGGGTGACAAGGGTATACAAAAAAGACACAGTTTTTTTGTGTTACATTGTACCAATGGGGGTTTTCGATGTCAACATAATGCAAACAAAACATGAATATTAGCTGGATAAAACAGACGCATAGTTGGTGTATCTTGCCAGTGCATATGAGTTGTGTTAGGATTATGACCGAACCCCTATACATAATCATCACTATGGCAATACCAAGAAACACGAGCGTACATGTTCAATCGAAAGAAGCACTACAAGAGGCGCTTACTGGGTTTGACTGGGCCCTTACCAATGCAGAATCACATGGCACTCAGCACACACAAAAGCCACAGGAAATCAAAGCCGGCGAGATGGAGGCGCAGTTTAATGGTGCCGTCAATGACTTTCACCGTTATCAGCGTGAGTATACAAAAAGCCCAGTGATTCGAATTGGCCAGGTAGCTATTCCGATCCATTTTTACATTGGGCGATTTCTTTGGAATGTGTATTCGCTACTGGGTATGAATCCCTATACCTCGAAATCTAGGTCTAGTGAATCAGAAAACGCGTCCTCAAAACCGAGTAGCAGGTTAGTTCACGACAAAGAGTACTTTGCAGATTTGGTGGGTGTAGATGTTAAAACATGTGAACAACAGATGACATTTCTGCGCGAACTCAATAAGGCAGCCAAGATAATTAATGACCTTAAGAAACGCGTCGCGGACGCTCCGCGCAGCGAGATAGAAAAAAAAGTTCTAGGGCACCCCCTAGTGAAATTTTTAGGAGCAGTTGCATATTCACTCATTTGGCACATCGCACCAAGTTCGGCTGGTTTAGTTGCTCTGATTGGGGTCACCACCCTCGCTGGCCTCTCTATGAGTTTATGGCGATCTGTCGGACTTTCCACAAAAAGTTGGTGGTCAGGAGGCTTTCTCGTGGCGATCTTCGCCACATTTATGCTCTTGGTCAATCAACACTTTCATTCATTTTTAAATCTACCATTCACGTTGATAAGCCAGTACTTGACTGGAAGCCGCATCGGCGTGCTCAATGATTTACAGAGGACATTCTGGGCGTTTGGAACGGTCGCACTCATTGCAACTTATCTGTATGGCGTTACCTCACGCTACACGACGAATAAATTTAGAAGCATTATGTCAGCGACCACTTTTGATTGGTGGATGCTTCTGAGAGGTACTGCGGTCACAATGGCAGTCATGGCATATGCATCGCTTCCATTGATGTTGGCAGCCGGTGCGCCGACTGTCATATGGTCTCAATGGGCCATACTCGCGATCGCATCAACAGTCATCATTGCTGTACAATCATTAACCGAAGAACTTATGTTTAGGCGATTCCTATGTGATTTTAAGGGTTGGCAGCAATATGCGCTGACGTGCTTAAGCTCACTAATCTTCGCCGTAGGCCACCTTGGAAATCCTGAGTTCAAAGAATTCCGCAACAATGCTTTTATGACTGGGGTCCTGCTGTCAAGTTATTTTTCATTTGGGCTATCCACTGCCATACTAACCGTAATCTGTGGTGGTCTAGAGTTATCCTGGGCACTACATTTGGCAAACAATCTGTTTCTAGCGATCATCGTTGGCTATACGCCATCACCATCAGAAAGTTACCCATTATATCTACGCCAGATTATGGACTTCACATCAAGGACGTTTGGAATCAATGTAGAATCTCTGGTAGGGTTTTCTATCGGTACAGTCATTCATCTTGCCTACGAAGCAAGAGATATGGTGCCAGTGGCTGTCGTCGAGCTCTTCGCAAGACCACACATGAAAGTCGACAAGATCAATCAGGCAACACCAATCAGCACGGAGAGCCTATTTGCTGCGCCAGCATTGTCTGTCGCGAATAGCCCATCAGAAACTCAAACAAATAGTCTTTACAGCAACATTGTCAGCATGATCCGTGGTATGTGGAACCCAAACTCAGATGGTTCTACAACGGCTTCGGTCCCAAGTACAGTCTCTGTTGCGTAAATCCGGTTATTCATCAGGAAGCAGTAGCGACACCGTGATTCAGACTTCTGATAGGGTGATAGCTTATGCTAGGCTGGTGATGGATCATGCCGCGTGCACATGATCCTGCGCATAAATGATACAAGGCAATAGACATGAAAACGCTGTCAGTTATAGCAGGTTTAGCCCTCATCTCATCTTATGTGGTCACTTGCTAAATGCATTATTGGCATATTAGGCTACAAGCTCAGGTGCTCATTCCTAAACCAGTGCCGAAGTCTGGTGCGAAAGGGCATATGGGTATCGATATAGTATTCTATAAATACATGGTTTAGGGGTTTATGGTGCTAGATGGGCATGCTGCAATTACAAGATATGATATAATAAGCACCTATCTATAATTCACAAAAAAATGCTAGTTTGTAAAGTTGCCCTACCCCGTGTGCCAGTACTGCTAGATTATCTTCCCAAGCCTCAAACAAGTAAAAATGACTACCCATTCGGCACAGCTGTCAAGGTTCCCTATCGACATAAGAGTGTTATTGGTCATGTGGTTGCAACCACCAACAAGCTAGATATACCACTGAATAAAGCAAAGAAAATAAATGAAATACTCATGGGCCAACATAGTATCACTCATCTTCAGACCTTTTATAATCGTTTTTGTGCTTACTACTCCGTGCAGCTATCTGAGTTGTTTGATATGGCGTTGCCAAGTTATGTGTGGCGGCAAGAAGAAGCGCCAACGATACTCTATTATTCCGCAAATAAGGACCAATTATTTAAACGTTCACATCTAACACAGTCTGGTTGGAGATTATATGATTGGCTTGCGACACTCGAGTCACCTCAGGCACAGTCTGCTATACTCGATCAAGGTTTTCGCCAGGCCACTATTGAGCAGTGCTTACGTAAACAAGCTTTGACAGTATGCTCGTCGACAAAGCGCGTAGCCAGTGATGCTATTATCCTTAATGATGAGCAGCAGTCAGCATACAAAAAGATTATTGACGAGCAAGCATCAGCTCACTATATCTATGGCGTAACAGGAAGCGGCAAGACCTACCTTTACTGCGCGCTGGCGCAGCATTGGATCAAACAAGGCGGTCAAGTATTAATACTCGTGCCAGAGATTGCGCTCACTCTTCAATTCATGGAAACCCTAAAAAGGTTTCTCCCACCAAGTATCATCGGCTGTTTACACTCGGGTCTAGCAGATCAACAGCGCTACCACACATGGCATGCTTGTGCATCTGGTAAAACGAAGCTACTTGTTGGTACTCGTTCTGCCATATTCACGCCGATGCCTCAACTTTCTGCTATCATTATGGATGAGGAGCATGACCTTTCCTATAAGCAAATGTCTCAGATAAGGTACTCGGCTAGAGGTGTTGCCTTTCAGCGTGCACAATCTCAATCGGTCAAGCTGATTCTGGCTTCTGCGACGCCCAGCTTAGCTTGTCTAAAACAAATGACAGATAGAACGCTTGTGTTACACACACTGTCGAGCAAGTACAACGCGGGGCCACCGGTTTCTGTAGCGCCAATCAATACTGCCAATAAGCAACTACAAGTAGGCTTTGCACCAGAATCGCTAAAAAAGATTGAGGAGACTCTGCATAATAATCGTCGCGTGCTGATATTCCTTAATCGCAGGGGTTATTCTCCTACCCTATGGTGTCCTGATTGCGATGTGCATTATATCTGTGAGGGGTGCGAGAAGCCGATGGTCTATCATCAAGCACAAAAGCAGATACGATGCCATCGATGTAAGGTTGTTAAGGATATGACATCGACATGTCAGTCATGTCAGAAGTCTTCGCTTGTCCCCCTAGGCGAAGGCACCGAGAAGGTTGCGCTTTTTCTTACTAAACGATTTCCAGACACAAGCGTCATCAAAATGGACAAGGATAGCTGCAAGACACACGCAGGCATGCGCGCAATGCTAGATGAAGTACATAAGCCGGGATCAAAGATCATTGTGGCTACTCAGATGCTGGTCAAAGGGCACCACATTGAAGGGCTCGACACCGTCATTGTGATGGGAGCTGATCATGCACTTTATTCAAAAGACTTTCGAGCGCATGAAGGATTGCTTGCACAGATGTATCAGGTGATCGGTCGATCTGGGCGAGAAGGGCAAGAGGCCCAAGTTTTGATACAAACTCAGCATCCAGAGCATCCAATCTGGTCATTATTACTCGATAATGATTACATGACATCTGCACGTGAGCTTCTTAGTGAGCGAAAGATGTATGCATTGCCACCCTACTCTCAGCAGATATCATTGCTCATCGCCTCCAATAAGCAGGATAAGACACAGTTCTGGTCCAAAAAACTTACGGACTTCATGCGTGAAGCGGTTCCTCAACTAGAGATTCTTGGGCCAGTAAGCCACTCGCTGGCCATGCTCAATAGCGAACATAGAATGTTAGTTATTCTACAATCGTTGCACCCATCGATGTTACTCTCAGGGCTCATGAAGGCATGTGCTTTTATGCAAGGAAAGTCTGTTCGTTTTATCATCGACAGAGACCCAGTCGAGCTATAGATAGTTTCACGTGAATCACCCTCGCTCTTTTGTCATTTACTGTATAAGAGATTAGGTCACTCCTCCTATTAAGACGGTGCTCGAGTTACGACGGTTTGTCATTGCACGGATAAGGCGTTTCACGTGAATCATTCTACTTGCATATCCATCGAGAGCTGCTATAGTCGATGTTACGAAATAGGATCTGGATCATGCGGCAAGTAAATTTCATCTTTCACGATAATGAATAATCACGCTAATTTAACTGCATGTGTTACAGGCTGCACCGATGGTATCGGTAGAGCATTATGCTTACGCCTTGCCGCAGAAGGCGTGAATATGCTTCTCTGTGCGCGCTCAGCTGAGAAAGCTGAGAATCTGATCAAGGATCTCAATCATATCAATCCTAGGATCAGTTGCAAGTTTATAAGCTGTGATCTTGAATCCATCGATTCGTGTGCTACTGCTATTCACGAGATCAAGCGTGGGAATCCTCTCATTGACCTTCTTATGCTGAACGCTGGAATTGCCGATGATGCATCGGCTCGCACAGCTGATGGTTACAATAAAGTATTCTTTGTGAATCATATCTCGCATCAAGCATTGGCCATGGGTTTGGCAGATCATCTCTCTTTCAAAGCAAGGGTCATCGTACAAAGTTCATTGGCACATCGCGCTGCTTCGCATCCTGACACATTTGACTCATACCTTCGCCCGTATCAAGCAGGCAACAGCACTGCATACGCTGATAGTAAGCTGGCTAATTTGCTGTTTATAAAAGCGCTACCAATATACTTGGCACAATACGATCGTTCTTCAGTTCTATGTGCAGGTGCTCATCCAGGTTACATGGTGACGAACATCAATCGAAGTACTGTACAAATGGGTATGATGAATTGTATGAGATGGGGCCTCAGGGGTAATATCAAGCCACTTTTGTTGAGCATGGCGAGCTCATTAGGTATTTGCCAACCAAGCAATGATGCAGCAGCATTATCCATGCTTCATGCAGCATGCCATGACGAACCGAGCTTCTATACAGGCCCAGGTGGTTTTGCTGAGCTCTATGGAAAACCAGATCGCGCAAAGTTGAGTACATATGTCAACAACCATAACGCTCGTGTGATGTGGCGGAGAACGGAAGCATGCATCAATCTCATGCAAATGGTTCCACGTGAATCATAGCTGTGGCAACACAATAATTAATAGGGTGGCGCTGTAGCCAGGAAACAGGCTTAACACGCACAAACGTTTCACGTGAATCAATCGGTCGAGGGAAAGACCATCTGTGTATTATCTGAGTGTATCTCAGAGTAGGCGTAACCATGATTGAACTGATGAATATCATCCACTGATTGACATGAGTGAGTGATCAAGAAGCGTGCCATGAGCCCGCGTGCTCGCTTAGCCTTAATGCCAACGACGCGATATTGAGATCCTTGCTGATCAGCAAATACAATACGGATCGTAGGGATGGATAGCTGGTCATGATCAAGCACTTTACCATACTCCAGTGACGCAAGGTCGATGTGCATCTGAAATGCGTGCGGCGCGATGTGCTGGTTGAGCCATGCGGTCAAAGTACTACGCCAATAAGCATATAAATCATGCCCAAGGAAGGGTTTGACGCGAGAGCCCATCTCCAGTCGATAGGGCTGGATCATATCCTGTGGACGAAGGAGACCATACAAGCCTGACAAAATAAATAGACAGTCCTGACTCGTGCGTCTTTGTGTTGGAGTGAATGTTGAGTAATCGAGTGTCTTGTAAGCATCGCCAGCAAAAAGTGCCGCGGCTGGGTACCCCTGTGACACTTGATGGGGGTGATAAGTTTGGTACCGCTGATGATTGAGTTCAGCAATCGATGTGCTAATATCCATGATTTTCTGTAAATCACTAATAGACATTCGCTTCA
>PBLX01000051.1 GCA_002722435.1 Legionellales bacterium
CATCCTGTCTTTGAGCGTTACATGCGTTCTGTGCAGTCAAGCGGTAAGGTCGTTTATATAGTTTCATGGCCGACAGCACAAGAAAATCTTAATCCCACAATCGCTCGTAATGCGTTAACGCTGGCAAATGATGTTGCTCAGTATCCACACATCATCCTTGATAATGAGCGCTCCACCCGTTTGCTGCGTGGTAGAATTGGTATGCTTGGTATGTACCCAGTAGCCAACACGCAATTTGCTAAGTCATTTGCCCAAGTTTTAAAACTCTCCACCGAGGACTCACCGATCCAATCTTTTGACAGTAAGGATTTAGAAACTTGTTTGGGTAATGACGGTCGTGCCTTCATGGGCTCAACTATGATAAAAGATCCTAATACTGGAAAGCTTGGATCGGTGATCCTCCACAATTGCATGAATCGTTCTGCATGCCCTCCACCCAAGGGTAAGGCTGCTGCAGGCTCATGAGTGTTGGTTGTGTCAGAAGAGATGGTGGCTGATCCAAAGGTCAGTAAGAATATTGAGTCGGCAATCGCTTATGTCGGCGGTCGATGCGAGACACTTTTCTCTGGCGTTTACGTCCGAAAGAATGTGCCCGGATTGATTGCGATACTAAGTATGAATGGATTAGCAACATGAAAGGAATTATATAATGGCTAGAAGAAAAAACACAAAAAGAATTGACCCTCGTTACTTTTTAAACGAGACGACATATAGAGATGAGATTGAATCGGCTATAAATGAAGTTGAACTGGCTCCTGCGATGTATAACGCACTAAAAGCAAAGGGTCAATTGCCGCCCGGCGCAAAGATGAAAGGGGCACAACAAGCACAACCTCAAGCTGCACAAGGTGGTGGTCAGCAAGGTCCACACTTTGATCCTGCTACTGGCGAACCATTAACAGATAAAGGCCGCGCTTTAGAAACAAAGATGGTCGAACAAGCAATCGAAGCTGAAAATAAATGTTTAGAATGGCCAAAAGCTGATCAGGCGATGAAAATGGAAATTATAAAACACCACAGATCCGGTAAGCCCGGAATGTCTCCGGTAGTAATGCAAAAATGCCCACATAAAGCTAGTGACGAGGCACATCGTAGATTAGATAAAGTAAGAGACCGCAATACTAGGCAAGATAAAGGTCAGGCTCCAGCAAAGGATGACACCTCACAAATAGCAAAAGTTAGGCGCCAAAGAGTAGCAAAAACAGGAACAGCGGCTGTTACGCAAAAACCACAAGAATAAGTATGAATGGATTAGCGACATGAGAATTACCAAGCGACAACTTAAAGAAATAATTAAAGAAGAAATGGAGCAGATCAAACTACAGGATTTGCAGCCGCAAGTTGACGCTATGGTTGGAGTAATAAACCAAGAATTAGAACAAGTACCAGAGGATGTCCGCGGCATTGTTCTACAAACTGTTGTTGCACAATTAGCAGACATGAGCAAAGCTGGATTACAAGAAAGAGAACTTACAGACGCAGAGTATAAAAAGAAAAAAGAAATCGCAGCAGCTATAAAGCGTGACGATCCGGACAAGCCTGATTCCGAAAGATATGCTATAGCTACGGATGCAGCAAAAAAATTAGCAAACAAAAAGTGAGGTAACAATGATGGCAAAGGCAACTGCATTTTTAGATACATGGCTTGCTAAACTTACATCGCGAAAACTCATGGTTTGGCTCACTGCAACAGGACTTACCTTAGCAGGGCATGTGACCAGCGAAGACTGGGTTATTATTTCAGCAATCTACATCGGAGGCCAAACAGTGATTGACGGCATCAGTAGATTGCGAGGTTACAATGATTAAAAAACAATTATTAGAATTTGCAATAAAAAATTGGAAAGCAATATTAATAGTTCTTTTATGTTTGGTTGTCGCAATGAAAAGCAGGTACGACTACAATCTTATGCAGAAAGCATATGAGACCCAAAACGAGTCGCATCAAGCACAGATCGAAGGCCTCAAAGAAATACACAAGCAAGAGATAAGAGAAAAACAATTGCTTATGGAGAGCCATCTTGAATCAATAGCCGTGATTGAAGAGGACTATGAAGATGCCCTAGACATGATCGATCAATTGAGAGTGGATAAAAAGGGCGAATACAAAAACAAATTTAATCAAGACAGAGAGCAGCTAATTAAAGATATAGAACAAAAATTTGGTATCGAGTATGTTCCTTAAACTATTGTTATTTTTATCGATGAACGCCGGCGCAACAGAGCCAGCTAAGTTTACGGTTTTAGAATATAAAGCACCGGCGCCTTTTGCCGGTGTGCTGTTTGATGAAAATGCAATATCTAAAATCATGGCTGATTATGATTTGTATAAATACTCTTGTGACATACAAAAAGATTATGAGTTAAAGATTCAAAGAGAGGAATATGAATTTAAGCTTGAAAACTTAAAAATCGAACACAAAGCCTTAACAGATGAGTACGATTTGTTTATAATTCAAAAAGATAAAGAAATTGATTTGCTAGCAAATGCGTTAAAAAAAACATCACCCCGTTACAAGTGGTTGTATTTTGCCGGCGGAATCCTAATTGGTTCAGTAGTATCATATGGCGCACACAGGGCACTTAATGAATAAAAATTATGATAAAATCGCCGCAATTGAAAAAGCTATATCTGAAAAGTATGGCGAAGAAGCCATAATCAATCCACAAGCTGAATGGACCGAAGAAAAAGAAAAAGAATATAGCAAACAAGCTAAGGAACTCTACAATAAAAATAAAAGAATTTCTGACTTTTCAGATAAAATCGATGTAAATGGTATAAAGGTTAGTAAAAAACTACTTAATAGAGAATCTTTAAGAACTTGTCCTGTCTGCGGGTCTTTCCCAAAGAATACTATGGATGATGTCTGTCTAGTCAAATTTCAATGTTGCAATAATTGCTATATTAAGTTTGTTGAAGGCAGAGAAGAAAGATGGCTATCAGGCTGGAGACCTGAAAAATAAACAAAAAGAGGAAAAGCAATGGCTACAGTTTATGAAATTATTCAAGGCCTGTCACAAGCAGCAGCAAATGCTTACGATGGTGCAACAGACGACAAGGGCGAACCACTTAAGGCAGGCCTGCAGAGAGAAGAAGGAGATCCAATTCTTGACAAAAGAGTTATGGACGGCTTTGGCATAAAGTTCTATGGCAACATGATGTGCCTGTCGTATATGTCAGAAGTGCAACTTAAAGAAGTATATGCATCAGGTTTTGAATCTGATGTTGAGCAGCGTATGGCAGATATTGCTTCTTTTCTTAAAAAAGAATACCGTAAAATTACTGGTGAATCTGTGACACTAACTAAAGAAGGCGAAATTGACGTTCATGTTCAAAACTCTTCACGGGTACGCTCTTGGGTTAATGCAAAGCTTCACTACAAAGTTGGCGGTCTTGATGAAACCATGGCAGTGCGCGCAGAACAAGAAAGACAGCCTGAAGATTCTTTTAGAAAATTTCTTGATCAGGGTGGCTGGACAGGTGATGGCGGTAAACGCCCACAGAACGATACCAGAAAAAAGGAATCGTAAAATGAAAATCACTGAAAATGAACTTTATAAAATTATTCTTGAAGAGTACGCCCAAGAAGAAGAACTTGAAGAGGCGCTTAGCCCAGAAAAAGTAGCACAGCTTTTAGCATGGATTAGAGGCAAGGCTCCGCGACCTGATTGGGCGACTGATGATTATGGAAGTTCTGGTGCCGGTAAAGCTATGCAGGCTCCAATGGATGTTGATGTAGACCGCGGCGCAGATACGATGCCTTTTGGGGCAGAGCCAGAACCGGAACCGGAAGTAGGACCCGAAAGTTTAGAAGATCAGATTGCTGATATGATTAAGGGCATGCCGCCTGAACAAGTATCGGACTTATTCCAAGCAGTATTTGCTAAAATCCCCGGTGTTGAAATGGGAGAGCCAGAGGAAGAGCCGCCCGAAACTCTTTATTCACCGGGCGCAGAGGGGAGACCAACAATCAGCCTAGGCCCACTAAGAGAACTAGTGTTTAAAAAAATTATGGAAGCCGGCGGCACCATGTACCGTGGTATGGGCGTAGCATACAAAAGAGACGAAGATAAAAAGTGCCCCAAGTGTGAGAAAAACAAAGAAGATTGCGAATGTCCCAAGGACAAAAAGGACAAAAAAGATACTAAAGAAGATGTATGAGTTTTCAACTAGACAAAAACCAAAAGGTCAAAGAAATATTAAAATGCGGTAAGGACCCTGTTTATTTTCTTAAGACATATGCTAGAATTTCTCACCCCCTCAAGGGGTTAATTCTTTTTGATACGTATGATTTTCAAGATGAGTTATTAAAAGATTTCAATGATTATCGTTTCAATGTTATTTTAAAAGCAAGACAACTTGGCATCTCAACGATTACAGCAGGGTATATTGTTTGGCTTATGCTTTTTCACCGCGACAAGTCAATTCTTGTTATGGCAACTAAGTTTGCTGTTGCAGGTAATCTTGTTAAAAAAGTCAAGAACATCATGCGGAACCTACCAGACTGGATCAAGATTGCTGAGATATCAGTTGACAATAGAACATCTTTTGAATTGTCAAACGGTTCATCAATTAAGGCTGCCTCAACCTCTGGGGATGCAGGTCGCTCCGAAGCACTTTCTTTACTTGTCCTCGATGAGGCTGCGCATATTGAAGGTCTTGAAGAATTGTGGACAGGTCTATACCCCACGCTGTCAACTGGTGGTCGTTGTATTGCGTTGTCCACCCCAAATGGTGTTGGTAACTGGTTTCATAAAACTTGTGTGGATGCTGAGACACAATCAAACAACTTTCATATTACGACGCTAGCGTGGGATGTACACCCTGACAGAGATGATCAGTGGTATAAGAAAGAAACCAAAAATATGTCCAAGCGGCAAATTGCACAGGAACTTGAATGCAATTTCAATACATCGGGTGAAACTGTCATAGATTCAGATTGTATGGAATGGTTGCTACAAAACGTTAAAGAGCCGAAGTATAGAACTGGTTTTGATAGAAATTTTTGGATTTGGGAAGAATTTGATCCAAGCTGTAATTACCTTTTAGTTGCTGATGTTGCGCGCGGCGATGGTGCTGATTATTCAACTTATCATATCGTAAAACTTGAAACTTTAGAAATTATCGGTGAGTACCAAGGAAAAGCAACATTAGATATGTTTGCCAATATGTTAAATCAAGTTGGCAGAGAATATGGAGATGCTATGTTGGTGGTTGAAAATAATAACGTAGGCTACACAGTGCTTGATAAATTACTAGAATACGGGTATCCGAATTTGTATCATTCTGTCAAGTCTACACATGAATATATCGAGCAGCATCAAGCAGAATTAAGAAACTCAGCAATCGCTGGATTTTCTACAACTATGAAAACTAGGCCCCTTATAGTTGCTAAATTAGAAGAGTTTATCAGAAATAAACTAATTACGGTATATTCATCGCGTACTGTTAATGAGATGAAAACTTTTATTTGGAGGAATGGTAAACCACAGGCAATGAAGGGCTATCATGATGATTTAATCATGGCTCTTGCTATTGCATGCTGGGTAAGAGATACCGCAATACAATCTAGCTCAAGAGATTTAAACTATCAGAAAGCTTTTTTGGGTGCCATATACACAGCAAAAACTACTATGAATACGCAAATTAAAGGCCAGCAAGGCTACAAGAGAAACGATTTATTTGATAAAATGAGTGAGGCAGAAAAAATGTATAAACAATATAAGTGGATTATTAAGTGAGATTATAGATGGCGCCAAAAAACAAAAACACAAGAAACACAAGAAACACAAGTTCAGAATTATTCAAGTCACTTACTAGACTATTTTCTGGACCTATAATTAATTACCGGTCCCAGTCTGGTAGAAAAATACGTAGACAGCATCTTGATAAATATTCGTCTAGGTTTAAGACTGCTTCCGGACAACAGTTTAAAAAGTCTCTTTACAATCCGTTGGATCAATTATCTGCAAACGCAATGCAGAACCAGCGCCGAGTCGAGCGCTATGTCGATTTTGACCAGATGGAATACATGCCAGAGATTGCATCTTCATTAGATATTTATGCAGACGAAATGACAACCTACTCTGACCTCAGACCAATGCTTGGGATCAAGTGCGGCAATGAAGAAATTAAAGCAGTGTTAGATAATCTGTATTCTAAAATTCTTAATATCGATTATAACTTATTCGGCTGGGCGCGCACCATGTGCAAGTATGGTGACTTTTTCCTGTATCTAGATATTGATGACAAGTTTGGCGTACAATCAGTAATTTCTCTGCCAATTTCTGAACTTGAAAGACTTGAGGGTCAAGACGCTACTAATCCTAACTATGTCCAATACCAGTGGAATTCTGCTGGGATGACCTTTGAAAATTGGCAAGTTGCACACTTTAGGGTTTTGGGCAATGACAAACACGCCCCATATGGTACATCCATATTAGATCCAGCGAGGCGCATATTTAGGCAACTTACACTTGTTGAAGATGCCATGATGGCATATCGAGTAATTAGATCTTCTGAGAGAAGGCTGTTCAAGATTGATGTCGGCGGAATCCCTCCACATGAAGTAGAACAATACATGGAAAAGATTGTTACTCAGCTTAAGAGACACTCAGTTATTGATTCACAATCTGGTCGCGTAGATATGAGATATAATCCTATGAGTATTGAGGAAGATTATTTTATTCCGGTTCGCCCGGGCTCTGCTACTGAAATTACAAATCTTGCGGGTGGACAAAACACAACGGCAATCGATGATGTTAAGTACCTTCGCGATAAATTGTTTTCTGCACTTAAAATACCGCAAGCATACCTCACTATGGGTGAAGGTGCAACTGAAGATAAGACTACGTTGGCCCAAAAAGATATTCGTTTTGCGAGAACCATACAGAGATTACAAAGAGTGATTACATCTGAGCTTGAAAAAATTGGTATTATTCACTTGTACACTCTTGGTTTCCGCGGCGACGATTTAATTAATTTCAAAATTGTTTTAAATAATCCTTCTAAAATTTCAGAACTCCAAGAGGTCGAACACTGGAAAGCCAAGTTTGACATTGCGGCTGGTGCCACCGAAGGATATTTCTCCAGACGCTGGGTGGCTGAAAATATATTTGGTATGTCTCACGAAGACTTCATCAGGAATCAAAGAGAAATGTATTACGATCGCAAACACGATGCCGCTTTACAACAAGTTGCTGAAGCTGCTGCTGCTGGTGAAACAGCTGGTGTTGCTGGAGGTGGCGGAGGCGGTGCACCTGCTGACCTTGGCTTAGATACACCTGCTCCTGATGCCGGTCCAGCTGAAATTCCTGCTGCTGATGCTGGTGCTGATCCTGCTGCTGATGCTGCAGCCGGCGGTGGAGATGACTCAATGTTATTAGCTGTACCGCCCGGTTCTAGAAATGCATCGCGATTGACGCCCGGTGCTAAAAACAAAGTCTACAACCCTGTTAAAGTAGACAAAAGAAAATCTAGTGGACCTAGAACTAGAAATTATGCTGGACATCGGAACGCTGAAAAAAGTAGCAATACAATAAGAAATGTGTTTCCTGGTTCAGAAATAAATACCATACCAAGCATAGCTAAAGGTATTTATGAGAATCAGGATTCTAATTATATTTTGAAAGAGTCAGCTGAAGAGGTAAAACTCTTTGAGGTCAATGAATCTTTACACAGTCTAATTTTTGATTTAGAGACACGTCAAGAAAAATTATTAACGGAGCAAGATAATGAAGATTAAGCACAACAAAAAGAGAAACACAGCTTTTGTTTACGAAGCGCTAGTACGCGAGGGTACCTCTGCGATACTACAAGGTGACGAAAAACGGCGCAACACTGTTATTTCTTTGATCAAGAAACATTTTGCTAACGATTCAATTTTAAAGAAAGATTTAGAATGCTATCGTTCTTTATACGAAGCGAACAGTCTTTCAGAAGCTAACTGTGCAAAAATTATAAAAGAATCAAGACTGCAAAAACGTCTTATAGATCCTGAAGGTTTGTTTATAAAGCAAAGCGATTTAATACATGATGTCAATAAAGAACTTAGTCCACAAATTTTTAACAACTTTGTTCCTAACTATAAATCATTAGCAAGCATTTATCAAATGTTTTCTAATGATACATCACCGAAAGATTCTGTTCTGTTAGAAAATTCTGTATTGAGTCACATGCAATCCCGAGAGCAGTCTTCTGAAATTGCTGAAGTTGATGATATTGTTGTAAATTCTTTTGTACAAAAATTCAATACAAAATATGACGAACAATTATTAGACGAGCAAAAAACTGTATTAAATCTTTACATTAAATCTTTCGTAGATAATTCTGTAGAATTCAAAATGTATCTTAACGAGGAAATTAAAAGATTAAAAGACGAAGTTAATAAAGCTAAGCATAACAATTTAATTAAATCAGATTCAGATATGCTCAGCAAAACAGAGAAAATTATTGAAAAGCTTGATAGCTTTAAAAACACACAGATTGATGAACATGTGTTATCAACTGTGCTTAAGGTCCAATCACTTGTAAAGGAAACAGTCGAAAATGGCAATAGTAATTAAAGTTGGCAAAAAAGCTAATGAGAAAAAAGTTAGACTTGAATTGAACGCTCGCCAAACTTTGTCTGGCGATGTAATGATTTTTGACCATGGTGATGTTGACATTGTTTTATCACCCACTAATAATAAAGTTGTTGTGTTTCCGAAGGACACTATGACTGAGCTTGTTTATGGCGCGCAAAACAGATTGATGGCCCACCTTATCAAGAAAGGGCTATTAGTACCAGAGACCATTCAAGCCGGCTCATTTTTTGGCTCAATGGAAGGTACGCTACAACAATCTGCTAAACCAGATGTTAGTGGACCTAAATTGGCATTAATAAATATCTCTACTTTTATTGAGGAAGAAAGACCATACTTCGAAAACACCGAAGCGATTATCTCTGTTCAAGATGATGAACTGGTTCATCCCGACAAGGAACATTCAACAGAACTGGGAGAGGTACCACAAGCAGCAGAGAAGGGCTCCATAAAACAAAGCTATGTAAGAGACCCGTATTCTCTTAACTATATGTATACTTTTGAGTGATTAATGGAATTATTAACTTTTGTACTTTGCGCCTACGGTTTAACACAAATAATCGTTTATAGCGACATGCCTTTTTTTAAGCGGATAAGGCCATCCAAAGAATTTTTAGGTGGATATGGTAAAGTATTTCACTGTCCAATGTGCATGGGTTTTCACGTCGGTTGGATATTAATGTTACTTTCTCCGTTTACAGAACTATTTAATTTTGATGTCTCCGCTGCGAATTTCTTCCTTTTAGGAGGCCTCTCATCAGGAACTTCCTATATTATGAACATGGTCTTTGGAGACGAGGGGATAAAACATGAACACAAACATTTTAATGACTAAGTGGATGCTGCAACCTGTTAGACGTTGCTGCAAAGGATCTTAGCTATGAAAATTACAGAATCACAATTAAAACAAATCATTGATGAAGAAATAATGGCAATGATTGAAAATGGAGAAATAGATGAAGGTGTACTTGATCGACTTAAGGCACGTGGTGCTGGAGCATTATCAAAAGTTGGTAGTGCTGTTGGAGCGGCCAAGCAAACACTTGGCTCAAAAGTCACCGGCGCGAAAGCAGCCATTGGTGGTGCTGTTGGAGCAGATACTACAAAGCTTAAACAACAGCAAGCAGCACAACAGCAAGCAGCTGCTGATACAAAAGCCGCCGGCGCTGGTAAGGCTGCAGCCACAAGAACGCTTTCTATTCTAAACTCGCATCTTAAATCAATGGTGACTGATTTGGAAAAACTCGGAATTGATTTAAATACTCCGGGAGTCAAAGGCGCAGTTGCTAGTTTACAAAAAGCAGTTGGTGGCTCTATTGCAAAAACTGCAGGAGCAGCAGAAGAATGAGCAAAGTACTTCTAAGAGAATACTACGAGCTATGTGAAGGCGGCGTTTGTCAGGATTTGTTGACAGAGGCCGAAAAGCGTTTTGTTGCAGAAGGCGGAATGATTCTCTCTGGTATTATGCAGAAAGCCGACACACAAAATGGGAACGGCCGTGTCTATCCTGCGCGTGTTTTGATGCGCGAGGTAGAAAACTACAAAAAGCTTGTTAAAGAGCGTCGTGCGCTTGGTGAACTAGATCATCCTGATGATTCCGTGATCAATCTTAGGAATGCATCTCACATGGTCACTGATGTGTGGTTCGAGGGTAAAGATGTTATGGGCAAGGTACAAGTGCTCAACACGCCCTCTGGAAATATTTTACGCTCCCTTGTGGAGTCCGGTGTTAAATTGGGCATCTCATCCCGCGGAATGGGTTCCGTGAGTGAGTCCCAAGGAGCCACAGTTGTTGAGGACGACTTTCAATTGATCTGCTTTGATTTCGTTTCTGAGCCCTCTACTCCAAATGCATTTATGATGAGAGAGGCTAAAGAGTTTGGTGATTCAAATGTCTTCACCAAAGCAGATAAAATTAACAGACTACTTAATGATATTATCGGAGATTACAAATGAAAAAGCAAGAAGTCACTAACCTTATTAAGGAAACGATTGAAAATAAATTATTTGAGCACAAGCTTAAGCAAGAAGTAGACACGATTTATGAATCGCGTCAAGACCTACAAAGTGTTATGCTCCTTAGCATGATGGAAGAACTTTCAGGTAGGAAAATTCCAGATCCAACTGTTCTTGATGAGGGTGTTTGGGAGAAAGCTAAAGCTATGCTTGCAAAGATTAGACTCAGCAAGAGTACTGGCGCATCGCAACAACGTGACGCACTAGAGGCTGCAGCCGATAAAGCCGCTAACAAAAAGTTTAGTGAGATGCTTGGTCAGCTTAAACAGGCACCCGGCTTTGACAAATACCCCAATAATGAAAAAGAAGAAGAATTTGTTGGAATTACCACGGGTATTGGTATCATGTATCAATCAGTTGTTGAGGCTCATAAAGATGGTCTCATTGAAACGGACACAGCTAATGACTTAGTTTCTAAACTTAAAGGTTACGTAGATGGTCTTGAAGGTGATTTGTCATACTCCTACAGATACTTCAACGAGGATGAAGACGCTGATGGTGATGACGTTCTTGAGGAAGAAGAGGAAGATGAACTTAATGAACGCGCCTTCACTAATTTCAACAGAGCTACAAAATTGCTTAAGTTAGCTAAAGATGGCGAAATTAAACCATTCCAAATGAGAAAGCTCAACAGGATTAGAAAAGGTCTTGAAAAAGAGTTTGCGCGCCGCGGCGGCACAAAGGGGATGACCAACAAAGAAAAGGATCTTCTAGGTAAGTTCAGTCAAAATGATGACGTGTTTAAAAGTTTCGATGCAAAAGGTAGGGCAATACCAGATGCTCCTGCAGCACCCCAGCCTGCTGCTCCCGGTGGCGGCGGAGGCGGCGGAGGCGGCGGAGGTAGTGCCGTGCCAAATCTGGGCACTTCCCAAATTGGTCCCGGTGGTCCCAGTGTTAGCAACATCGGCGGTGTTCAAGATCTTGGCAAGCTCTATAAGCAAGCCGGTAGCGTATCTACATTAAGTAGCTGGCTTGGGCCCGGCTTCTTAAAATCAGTTGCAGGTTTTGCTCTTCCAGTCGCAGGTATCGCAGGTATTACCGCGTTGGTTGCTAAGCGACTTATGGGTAAATCCCGTGAAGGCTCTCTTAAAAAGCTTTCCGGCGTACTTGCTCCTGTTCAAGCTAACGATCAAGGCACAGAGGCGCCAGTCGCCGCCGGCGGTGAAGATCCACAAGCCTCACTCGGTGGCGGTGAAGATCCACAAGCCTCACTCGGTGGTGCAGGTGCTGCCGCAGCAGGCGCTGGTGGGGCCCCAGAAGTTAAGACAGTTAATAGTAGCAACCTTGCTACCAGAGATGCAGATGGAACATCTAAAAACGCAGCAGGCCAGACTGTATTTGATGAACCACAAGCGCTAGCACTCGCAAAAGCACAGGTAGCATGGCTCACAGCAAACCCCGGTACTAGCCCTGCACAAAAAAATGGCCGCGCTGGAATGAAAAGAGATCTTGAAGCTGCTATCGCTGCCAGTGCAGACACTAGAGAACGCGGCGATATTCCTGACGATCGAATCTCAGATGACGAACTTACCGGAGGTAAGCAACCACCCGGCCGTGCTGCAGCAAATCCGCTTGCTGAGACTGTCAATAGGTGGCAGCAGATTGCAGGAATTATCAAGGGGTGATTTGTGAAGAAGTCAGAACTTAAAAAACTTATCAAGCCACTTGTTAAAGAATGTATAAACGAAGTCCTTCTCGAAGAGGGGCTTCTGTCTAATGTTGTGTCAGAGGTTGCTAAGGGTATGCAAGGACAAACGATTGTTTCTGAAGCGGCTCCCGCACCCAAGCCGGTTGTCGAGAATAAACAAAAGAAACAAGCTGCAATTGCTCAAAGAAGAAAACTAATGGATGCTATTGGTAATGATGCATATAATGGAGTTGACTTATTTGAGGGAACTACACCCATGTCATCACAAGCTGAGCCCCGCGCCGGTGCGATTGATTTAGGTGACCCCGGTGATTCGGGCGTAGACATCAGCAATCTAATAGGTGGCGCAACTAAGATGTGGGATTTGATGAAGTAATATGCCTAAGAAAAAAGCAAATGTTTTAGTAACCTCTAAGGAATGCCGAGGAAATCATGAAAGGATGATTCGAAGGTTTATAAAGAAAACTAAAAAAGAAAAGATTATCGAACAAATAAAAGACAGAAAGCATTATAAAAAGCCGTCTGACAAAAAAAGAGAAGACCGTGCAAGGGCTGAAAGAAGAAGAATAAGAGATGCACTAAAAAAACAAAGAGCAGAAGAAAGACGCAATAGAAAGAAAAGGTGACTATTTACCTTTGAGCAACAAATTTTGGAGATTTATAAATGGCTAATTTCAAAAAATCATGGATTGCCGAAGTCGGTATCAACCATGTTCCAGCATACCAAGCAAGTGGTCGGCCCTTTGCAACCGCTAGTCTAAATTGTGAAACAGGCGAGGGCCATGCAGTTTACTTTCCTTACGTAACACGCTGGATTCAAATTATTAACAATGATACCGGCAACGCAGTCAAAGTAGGTTTTTCTAGAAGAGGTCTAGACAGCGAGCAGAACTTTTTTACAATTGGTAAAGGTGCAACCGGCCAACCAACCGCTTCTGAGAGATTAGAACTTAAAGTTTCCGAGTTGCATATCACTGGTTCAACTAATGTAGATATTATTGCTGGACTTACAACTATTCCATCGGAGAGAACAACAACCGAAACGGGCCCAAGCTGGTCGGGTTCTGCAGGAGTAGGATAATAAATGGCTCAGTTTGGTTGGGCATATGTAAACTGCAGCAGCAGTGGTGGAACTAGCGCAGCAGGTCCAAGCGGATCACTGCAGTTCATGACTGCATCCGGCCAAGGGTCAACTACTGGCTCAGTTAAGTTAACATTTCATGAGGGCTCTGGTTTGATGACACTGACTGGCTCTCTAAGAGTCTCAGGCTCTATCACAGCTAGTCATTATCACATTGAGAATGTTACACAGATTGACGTCAGCGGCTCAACCTTTTTTGGTAATACTAATGATGATAGGCACGTAAGGACCGGTAGTTTAGAAGTTGTGCAAGCTGATGGCACACCGTTACTGCACGTTACCAATTCAAACGGTATGGTCAATGTCAGAGGATTTGCAGGACGTTATACTATTGTGAGTTCAGCAACAGCGACTGCTTCAGTACCAAGTTATATAATAGGCGTTAGACATACTGATAACGTAGAGATTCTAATACCAAGCGCATCTACGTATGGATCAGGTGCGATTTTAGTTGTCAAAGACGAGGTTACAGATCGTGGCGGTACAAATATCAGACTAACAGCATCTGTTGGATATTTAATCGACAATACAGTTGAGTATATCCTGACTGGTTCTATGCCGGCTATTAGTTTATATTCAAATGGCGCGAACTGGTTTGTCTTCTAATTAATTAAGGAGGCGACATCATGGCTTATAACAATCTATCAGGCACAGTGCTTGCGCCTCATAAACTGATTCCGCGAAAAGACAGGAATGGTGACATAATCGTTCCGATTGTTTCTGGTAATCTTAGTACTTCTGATGGTGCTAGCATCTTAAATGTTCCCAGGCTGGCAAATGCCACCAATAACGCTATTGTAACCAATGTTGATGGTGATGCAAACAGTTTAATTTGCGAAAGTAATCTTACATTTGATGGTGAAACATTAAATATCGTTGGAGACCTGACAGCAAGTGCAGGCTTATCAGCTTCTTTTTTATACGGTGACGGCCGATACCTGACCAATATATCAGGTTCCGGCGGTAACGCATCAGGTCAAGGTCCGAATGGTTCCTTGCAGTTTAAGACTAGCGAGGGCTCTGGAACTATCAGCGGCTCTTCAAATTTACTGTTTCAAAATAATATATTGAAACTTGGTGGATCGCTAAAACTTGGAAGAACAAGCGTGTCTTCATCTTATACAGCAGCTACAACAGATTTTTTTGTTGGAGCAGATACATCAAACGCTGCTTTTCAGATTACACTTGCTGATGCTGCTCAAATGCTGGATGGTCAAATGTTAGTTATAAAAGATGAAGGTGGCGCCGCCAATAACAATAATATAACTGTAGCAGCTTCTGGATCGCAAACAATCGATGGTCAAAATCAAGTAATTTTGGAATCACCCTATGCATCAATTCAGCTTTATTGTAACGGCAACAACAAGTACTTTATTTTCTGAGTTTAATACCGGCCAGTACGCACTATTTATAGTTGATCAGGGGCTAGTCTCCTTTTCAAATTTGGATAGGTGTATCTTATCCAAGCCTTTTAATTAAAACTAATAAATGGAGGGTTTTATAATATGGCATATAAATTTCAAGTAGGTGCTGCGATTCTTAGCGGCTCCCTTACACAAGAAGGAACCGTTGAAATTCACAACGATGCTGGCACACTTGTCGGTATTTTTGATAACGACGGTGTTCTTTCAGGCGCCCTCGGTGCTACTGCTGCAAGTTTTACTTGTGACGGTCCACTCACCGGTGGCAGTCTTGTAGTCGGCGCTGCTGACATGAGCGAAGCAGATCTTGAAAAGCTTGACGGTATCACTAACGGTGCTGGCCAAGGAAACAAGGCTTTAGTCCTTGATGGCAGCAGTAGGATTCAATCTGGTCTTAAATACCTTACTGCTTCTGAAGGTATCAGAGCAAATGAATTTTCTGCAGATTCTCACATTCAAGCTCCAGCTATTATTGCTTCAACACTCTTTCAGGGTGCTGCAATCTCTGGTTCTGGTGATCTTAATGCTAACAGACTTGTTGTTGGTGGTCCAAACTTTGCCAATGGATTAGCTACAATTGATGATGTTGGTGCTGCTACCTTTTCATCTGCCAAAGTTAGTGACTTGACGCAAAACCGTCTTGTCCTTGCTGGTGCTAACGGTGAGCTTGCGGATAACGCTAAGTTATCTTTTGATGGTGCTGACCTTACAATGGGTGCCGGTACTCGATTTATCGCTGTCGATATGTCTGGTTCTGGTGTGCTTTCAATTGAGCAAATCAAAGCTTCAGGTTCTGTTGCGGGTACTTCCTTTGTTGGTACTACCTTCTCCGGTTCTGGCGCAGGTTCTTTCAATTCATTAGATATTGACGGAGCTGTTGTTGCTGGAGCTAGCGTTACTGCTGGAACATCTTTCGTTATCGGTTCTGCTGATCTCAACGAAACTGATCTTGAAAAGCTTGATGGTATCACTAACGGTGTTGGTGCAGCGAACAAGGCTCTTGTCCTTAACGCCAGCCAGCACATCGCTTCCGGTCTTGTTGGTCTTACCGCTTCTGCTGGTATTAAAGCAGAGCAACTTGAAGCTACCGATACTCTTACAGTTGCTGGTGCTACGTTGCTTAACGGTGCTGTTACCCTTGGTAACGCAACTAGTGACGACGTTACTGTTACTGGTTTCCTTGCTTCAGATGTAATTGTTAAAGTTGATAACAGTGTTGATCTTGGTTCTGCTACTAAGAGATTCGCTGAAGGTCACATTAATGTGCTTCACGCTGACAGTTTGGGTCAATCGCTCGACTGTAACAGTCAAGCCATGACCAATGTTAACATTGATACTGGTGACGTTGAAGTTGTGACTCTTAACATCGATGGTGCTACTGATATTAATGCTGATCTTGTTGATGCTGACCTTTTTGTTGTCGATGATGGTGCTGGCGGTACTAACCGTAAGTCCGAATTGACTCGCGTTAAGAAGTACATCTACAGTGCAATTAGTGGTGATGCTAGTGTCAGTGACAGCGGTGTTTTAACCATTAGTGCTGGTGCTTCAGATGTCAATGTTGCAGGTGACGGCATTAAACTCAGCTCCGGGTATAACTATTTCACCGGTTCTGTTTCTGCACGCTGTGAATTACCATCTGGCTCTATCGGTACTGTTGTAACCGTTAAAGCTGGTAACACTGCTATTGATGAGGCGATCACTATCACTGGTTCTTTCTCAGATACTATTGATGGTGCCACAGAGGTTCTTCTTGAATCACCGTTTGCTGCTGTGACATGTGTTTACATGCGTCCTGGCAAATGGAAGATTGTGTAATCAAACTACCTACTATACTTTTTGGATGCCTCCCTTGTGGGGGCATCCTTTTTTATTAGACTATTTAAGTATATAAACCTATTTATTGGAGATGGTATTGATATGGCATATAATGTATTAAAAGGTAAAGTAGAAGGCTCAGTTGACCAGTATGGTGATCAAGAGATAGAAGGCAAAAAAGTTTTTAAAAACACAATAAGCGCAAGTGTTTTTTACGATACAGATGCCCAATCACCATGCGCAACAATAAAAGATTTGGCTGTTAAAAAGATTAATGGTAAAATGAAAGGCGGAGTCCTCACATACGATACTGATGGTGCAATAAAAACAAATTCAAATTTAATGTATGATGGAGAATGCCTACGTGCAAATATTGTGAAAGCTAAGCTCGTTGTGGGATCTGCCATACATATGTCAGATATACCTGCAAACAAATTTCATGAAAAAGTAAATGCCGAAAGCTTGAATTTCAGTCACGGATTACACAGCGTTCGAAAAGAACTTCAAGTTAAAGCAATCAATGGTCTTGTATCTGATACTAATGGTGTGGGTATTTCACTTTCTTCAAACTCAGGACTCTCAGTAAAATCTAAAAATTTAGTTATTGATCCAACAAGAGCCGAGTCTATCAATGCTGCTGGTCAAAACCTTAGCGATCAAGACTTATTAATTGTCTCAGATATATCAAGAGGTACGCTAAACAATACAACTCTTAAAAATCTTTATGATGGTTACATTAAGCATAAAGCGCATAAACCCGCAGGTAAAAAGTCTGAAATTCAACTGATGGGCGTAAATCAATTTGCTTCATCACCAAACCTAACATTTGATGCTGAAAACAATACTTTAGCTGTAAATGGAATTATCGGTGCTAATAATGTGACCGTAGACTCTTCCTTATCATGTAGAGGCTCTGTATCGCACAATATTAACAAAATAAGTGAAAGTAGATATACTGTTCAGCCTAGCGATTACACAATCCTATGTGATGCATCCAATAATAAGATTACAGTTAATTTACCGCCTGCTGTGAATAATAGCGGTAGAGTATTAATAATTAAAAAAACCAATACTGATAAATATAAATTAAATTCAAATCAAATCGAGGTTACCTGCGAAGAGGGGACCATTGATATTAACGATACAATTTCAATTAAGATGAACTATTCTTCTAGAACGCTTCAGTCAGACGGAGAAAACTGGTGGATTATTGGAACTAAGGGTTCCTGAAATATACTTATAGATAACGGAGAACACTATAAATGGCATATAATTCCTCAAAAGGACCACAAACGCATGGCGACGTTAAATACGAAGGCGATGCAGAAGACACCCAAATTGATTTCGAAAATGATTACATCGCACTGAAAACTAATGGCATACAAAGATTCATAGTAAACTCTAATGCGATTACAAGTTCTGTCGCGCTAACCTGTTCACTTGCAATTACGGCCTCGCATTTTGTTGGCGATGGTTCAGGTTTGACTGGACTATCATCGGCTGCAATCTCAACTTACAGCAATGCAGCAGATAACAGAGTAATAACCTCTGTTGATGCAAGTACAGTTCAAGGCGAAGCGAACTTGACATTTGATGGCAGTTTGCTAAATATTGCAGGAGATGTTTCAGGTTCTGGAGTTCTTTCAATTGAGGAAATCAAATGCTCTGGTTCTGTAATCGCGGCATCTTTTACCGGTGATGGTTCAGGCCTAACTGGGCTGTCGTCTGCCGCTATTGCAAATTATAATAATGCATCCGATAACAGGGTTATAACATCAGTCGATTCCGACACAGTTCAGGGCGAAGCTAACCTAACATTTGATGGAAGCGTATTAAATATTACAGGAGATGTTTCGGGCTCCGGTGTTCTTTCGATTGATCAAATTAAGTGTTCCGGTTCTGTTGCGGCCGCATCTTTCGTGGGCGATGGTTCGAATCTAACTAATTTACCATCGGCCGCAATTACAACCTATAACACTTCAGGTGATAATAGAATCATTACATCTGTAAACTCAACTACAGTTCAAGGGGAGTCGCGGCTTACTTTTGATGGTTCACTGCTGTACCTTTCTGGTACCATGAAAATGCAAGATAATCACCCGAGTCTTGAATTTTCAAATAGTGCTGGTACCGGCTTGGGGACTATTGGCTATAATAGTGCTAATAATATTCTAATTCAAAACGATTCACAGAATAAGAACATTGTTTTTAAAACTAGTGATAATGGTGTAATCAAAGAAGGTCTGCGTATTGATGGTGCAGTGCCAGAGGTTGTTGTTAATCAAAGTTCTGATTCTTTAATTAATTTTAGGGTGGAGTCAGACAACAATACACATATGATTTTTGTCGATGGTTCAAACGACAAAGTAGGTATTAATACAGATACTCCCTCACATCCGCTATCGGTTATTGGACATGTATCTGCATCTCTCGGAATCACAGGTTCTGCTTTGCACGTTGGCAATTTTGCTACTGTTATCGATTCTAATATATCAGGCTCTGGTGTTCTCTCGATCGAGCAAATTAAATGTTCAGGTTCAGTTAGTGCCGTTTCTTTTGTAGGCGACGGCTCAAACCTCACAAACCTTCCATCTGCAGCAATCACAACTTATAATACATCTGGCGACAATAGAATTATAACTTCTGTAAACTCGACGACTGTTCAAGGTGAGTCTGGACTTACATTTGATGGTGAGACACTTAATTTAACTGGCGACCTAACAGCAAGCGCTGGTATTTCTTCCCCGCATATTGTATCCACTGGGCATATATCTGCATCTTCAGGTGTTACCGGATCCCAACTTCACGCCGGCGGTGTATCAGTTTCTGATGGTGCGATCACAATGCGCACCAGCACAGGCTCACCTTCAAAAATTGAATTGTATTGTGAAGTCAGCAATGCACATAAAGTTACTCTTAAGGCTCCACCGCATGCTCAATATTCTGGTGATGTTAATTTTGTGCTGCCACCGACCGAAGGAACTAATGGACAAGCGCTTATTACAGACGGTAGTGGCGTTACTAGTTGGTCATCAGTGGGTGGCGGCGGCGGCTCACCCGGTGGCTCAGATAGCCAAATTCAATACAACAACGGTGGTTCTTTCGGTGGCGAAGCAAATTTTGTTTATGATGATAGTAATGATCGTGTTGGTATCGGAAATAGCGCACCCACCCACACTCTTTCAGTAACGGGTGCTGTGGGATTCACAGGTGATTTAACCGTCACCGGAACAATCAGGGCCACAAAAATAATTGATGTGACAAGACATTATTTTAGCTATGGCGGTACTGGTACAACATTCATACCACACGGCGAAGGATCTTCAGATGATGCAACCACTGCTGTAACTAAAACACAATTTGTTGCTGCGTATTCAGGAAGACTAAAAAGAGTTGTTGTTAGGCCAAAAAATGCTCAAAATGGACATGTTACTGCAAGCATTTATGTTGCAGGCGACGGTGTTGAAGATTTTGCAGCCGGTGGAAGCATTATTCAACACGTAACACAGTCAATGGGCGGCGCCGCTGTGCATGCTAATATTAATTTTTCAGGCTCTACAACTCAATTTAGTGCTGGAGAAATTGTTGGAGTTGCAATCGACTTTAAAAACAATCCCGGAGACACAAATGTTACGTGTATTTGGGAGTATAACTCAACAGAAGATGTGCTTAGCTAAAAAAAACGGGTTTTCCAAGTAAACAACACTATTTATTTTGAACTATAATGTTGATTTAGGAGTCATTTTATGTCCAACCTGCTTGATGAAGCCATTATTGATGCGAAAGCGCTTAGAGAAGCTGCTTTGAAAAACGCAGAAACAATTGTAATTGAAAAATACTCTAATGAAGTTAAAAAGACTTTAGAGGAACTTTTGGAGCAAGAAGATACTCTTGCTGCACTCGGAATTGAAGGCGGCGAAGAGGCAGCTGCGGATCCCGCCGCCGCACCCGCTGCAGAACCAACCGCTGCTGAGCCTGCCACAGAGACTGCAGCGCCAGAAAGTGAAACAGAACAAACAGCGATTAGTGAGGATGATATTCCATTGGCAGCAACCGATGACTTTTCTGATCTAGATGGCAAAAACTTAAATGATTTTCCTGAATCTGGCGAAGAAACAGAATTAAATATCGATTTAGGCGCATTGCAAGAAAACTTAGAAAACTTAGCGTCAGAGTCAGAGGAAGAGATTTCTCTAGAAGAGCTTCTTTCTAGTCATGAGATCAATGAAGAAGATTCGGAAGAAAGTGAAGTGCGCCGTGAAATGTATCCTGATGGAAAGGGTGGATTTATTGATCCAGAAGAAGAACAACGCCTTATTGATAAAAAGAAAGGGCGCAAGGGTCGCGATCCAAAGACTGGAAAACCTATTGAAGAAGGCGACGACGATGACGAGGTATCGGAAGATATGAACCCCGATGCACTTGTTGATGCCATTATGGAAAAACTTACAGTAGACATGGGTGC
>PBLX01000052.1 GCA_002722435.1 Legionellales bacterium
ACAGGATATCATGTCTGGTAGTGCTTCCTGTGAGCGGTTATGTGCTGATGCGCGAGTCGAGCTAGCGTTTGTTGGTAAAAATATGCGGCCAAAGAAAACCCCAGAGTGGTTGTGGTCTCTCAAAACGGAGGTGTCAGAATGAATTGGTTAGCGATCTTATGGAATATGCCATTGACCGTAAAAGTTTTGGGCTTGGTGCTTTTGGTGATGTCTCTGTTTTCTTGGGCCATTATCATCAACCAGTATCGTTCATTAAATCAAGTGGCTACCAAACGTGAACAGTTCGATCGAGCCTTCTGGTCAGGCTTAAATTTACAAGATTACTACGAGTCAATTTCGCAAAAAAGTGAAAAAGACCCCATCGAAGAGATATTCACAATTGGATACAGAACCTTATTTGATATGACGCAAGCGCAGCAACAATCGTTTGCCGAGCGCTTAGATCAATGTAAATCAGTCATGTCAATCGCCCAAAAAAAATGGGAGATGCATCACCACAACCGACTGACATGGCTGGCAACCATCGCAAGCATCAGTCCATACATAGGGCTTCTAGGTACAGTTTTTGGGGTCATGCATGTATTTCAGGGTCTCGTTGCAACACAAGCTAACAACACAGCGCTAAGCGCTGTCGCGCCAGGGATCTCCGAGGCACTTGGCATGACTGCACTTGGTTTGGTGGTCGCCATCCCGGCAACCATGGCCTACAATCGCCTCATGCTTTGGCTTGAAGACATGGTCTGTCACTATCAGCTATTCCAGGAGGAGTTTCTCGTACTGGTAAGAAAGCACAGCGCCAACTAGGAGAGCGTATTCATGACAGGTCGCCGCAAAGAAGTATTTAGTAACTTAAATATTGTGCCCTATCTTGACGTAATGTTAGTGCTTTTGGTGATTTTCATGGCCACAACACCGATCGTCCAAACGGGTGTTACCGTTGATTTGCCGGTGGGGAAGGCCAGTACGTTAAAATCACAAGAGCCTATCGTGCTCAGTATTGATAAAACAGGCAAGAGATCACTACAGCTTGGCTCAGAAAATGCCGTCACAGTCCTTGATGGTCATGCCATGCAGAAGTGGTTTTCGGATAAAGGTATCGCTAAGGATCGGGCAATATATCTTCATGCAGACCGATCGCTTTCGTGGCAAAGTGTGCTATCAGCACTGGTAGAAGTCAATCAAATGGGGTGGTCTAAGGTTGCTCTCGCGACACAAGCCGCCGATGAAGACGGCTCGGCGTGAACAGGTTACCAAAGCTGAGTTATTGCCCCGCAGACAACGCTGATTGCATCGCCGCGAGCAATGCCGGTTGCGCAGACTGACAAACATTTAGCATCTCGCCAACTACAGCTGCTGGCATGGATTGGCCTTCAGCGCTGCCCTGAATCTCGACGACACCGCCACCATCGCTTAAGCAGATATTGCAGTCCACATCGATAGAGGCGTCCTCTTCGTAGTCAAGATCAAGCAGTACCTCGCCGTTTTTATATCCAACTGAAAAAGCAGTTATCATATGTTGGATAGGGTCAACAGTCAGTACTTTTCGGTATTGCAGGGAGCGCATCGCCAAAATAAGCGCAACCATGGCACCATTAATGGCGGTGGTTCGTGTGCCTCCGTCGGCTTGAATGACATCGCAGTCAATCATGACGGTGAAATCGCCCAGCAAATGCAAATCAATGCAGTTCCTCAAGCATCGGCCAATTAAGCGCTGAATTTCAATTGTGCGCCCAGTTTGTTTGCCGCGGGCTGCTTCTCGATCGCAGCGCGTGTGCGTTGCTCTGGGCAACATACTGTATTCCGCAGTTAGCCAGCCCGAGCTGCTGTCGCGCAAAAATTTAGGGGTTCCTTCTTGCACACTGACATTGCACAAGACTTTTGTATCACCACAGCATGCTAAGACCGATCCCTCGGCATATTTCGTAAAAAAGGGTTGGAATTCAACATGACGAAGGGCGCCATGCGCGCGTTTATCTTTTCTTTTGCGGGGCATTAGGTGGCTCATTGGGAACTAAGTGCTGGTATTTTATACAATTATGTCGCCGCACGCAAGCTGTCTGCTGGCCCAAAAACTGGTGTGGCGCATGGATTGGCAATGCGCATCGATAGAGATCATATGACCATTCCGTGACAAAACAGTAGAATTTCTGATAAGATCAGGCAGATTCCTTAGAGATTACCAATGAGTGAACAGTTAATTTTTGCCCTTACTGCTGCGTCAGCCACTGGTAAAACAAGTTGTGCCAAGCGACTTTGTGCTCAGATGGAACAATTGGTGTTATCCGTTTCGCACTCGACGAGGCCAAAGCGTCCGGGCGAGAAGGATGGGGTAGACAAATACTTTATTACCCTGGAAGCATTTGAAGCACTAGACAGCCAGGAGGCATTTGTTGAGCAAACAAAAATTTTTGGACACCGATGTGGACATACCTATGAAAAGATCGGGGCGCTGATGAGCAAAGGAAACGACCTTTTGATGATTCTTGATTACGAGGGGATGTGCCAAATCAAGAAAAAGTTTCCTCAGACAATCAGTATTTTTTTACTACCCCCATCAAGCGACGCAATTGTCGAGCGAATACACAAACGTCCTGAAGCAGCCGGCGTGAATATCAATGCACGTCTCGACAGTGCAAGAGATGAAATGCGCGACTATGTGCACTATGATTATACAGTGATTAACGATTGTCAGGAGGATGCTGTAGCAGACTTGATGTCAATTGTTCGAGCTGAGCGGCTGAAAACATCTCAGCAACAGCTGCGGCACAAGAATTGTATTGACCTCCTGCAGATTTAGCTTGAAGAAACACAAAGATAGGTGTATAATCAGCAACCATTGATCGCCAGGAGCCCACATGGCACGAGTTACCATCGAAGATTGCTTACTATATATCCCCAATCGGTTCAAAATTGTTGAATTGGCCGCCAAGCGTGCCCGTGAATTGGCAAGCGGAGCCCGAACCACAGTGGACGGCGATACAGCGATCGATCATAAAGTCACTGTGCTTGCCCTACGTGAAATTGCAACAGGCGAGTACAACGAAACCACCAAGTCCGCTGATCAATTTGATGAGTTCAGTTTATTTGAAGATGATGAGGACGAAAGTGTCAGCACAGAGGTTGCATCCGATAGCAACATCGGAGCCACTAAAACCCAGGCAGATGACCTCAGCACCGGCGAGTAGTTTCCTTGTACACCCCAAAGCCTCTACAACAATACGTCTCAGTGAGTGATCTTCGTAGTTTGCACACTGAAATCGCTATGCAGAATGATGCCCAGGAGCATGGCTTTTCTGTAGGAAAAAGCCAAGAGTATGGTGCAAACACGCTACTCACCTTTTTTCGTAGTGGGATATTATCGCGCCGAGCAACGGATCGTTTATACTTGGAGCAGTATGATGCCCACATTATCACCTACTCTTGCCGAACATAATCTTCAACAGAAATTAGGTGCTGTTTCTAGGCAAATTCCAAATGCGACTATTGCAACTCTGGATACGGTTCAGGTTATTAATAGTGGGTTTACATCAGATACGTTCAATACCGCATTTGGTGGTGATATTAGCGAGCTTGTCGTTCAGGCTGTTAAGCAATATTATCACGACATTACCAGTCCAATGGCATGGTGGCTTGGACCAAGCTCGCTAACAAGTCAACATCAAACCATACTAGAGTCATGTGGATTTACCCTGAGTGAACGACATGTTGGTATGACGTGTCAATTGCACAATCATGATTACGTTGATTTAGACTTACCACCGGGCTTCTCCATCAAGCGCTGTGTTTCCGTGGATGACTACTATGCATTTGGTGCTGTACTTTCATCAATATTCGATCCGATCGATGAGTCGGTCAAGGCTTTTTATCAGAAGATTGGGGAGTCTTCGAGATCTTCCTGTCCCGAAATGGTCTACTATATTGGATATCATGAGGGTATTCCCGTCACCACAGGCGCGTTATTTTTAACAGATGTGGCAGGGATATATGATGTTGCTACTCGCCCAGAATATAGACGACGAGGCTTTGGCTCAGCACTATTTAGACATCTTGTCAATGAAGCGAAGCAGGCCAAATACGAGTCTGCTGTGCTCGTGGCCTCTGCAGAGGGCGCAGGTATCTATGAGCGTGCCGGATTTCAAAAAGACTGCGTTGTTGAAGAGTGGAGCTTTACTCCATAATCGCTTATGCACCTTACGGTATTCGGTCGTGATGCCACATCATCCGCTATCATCGTATGCTGCCATATGCATTCCCCATGGGAGCTCAATAACGTCTGAGAGATGGGTCGTCAAAGCACAAACGTATCCCGGGCTGGCGTAATTGGAAAGCACGGCTATTTTTGCAAATAGGTTGCCATATCTGGTCTACACATCAGACAATTGACCCGGTAATAGCATTTAAGCTACCATGGGAAATAACCGTAATTTTGGTCCAAAGACAAAGGCAGTATGCTCAGCCACTACCAGGAGCCTAAATGGTCGATTCAGCCATCTCATCAGAAACCCATTTGGACCAACACCCAACCCTCAAGAGCAACCTTGCTTATCTGAGTGAATCTAAAATTATTAAAATCAAACAAGCACTGCAATTTGCCGCTAATGCCCATCAGGGACAGTTGCGTTTATCAGGAGCTTCCTATATTACGCATCCCATTGAGGTGGCCAATATACTCAGCGAGTTGAAGATGGACCATAAGTGTATCATGGCCGGCCTATTGCATGATGTCATTGAAGATACCACCCGCGACTATGACGATATTGAACAGACATTCGATACTGAAATTGCTGACATGGTCGATGGGTTGACGAAAATCGAGCGTATGCCAGCCAAATCGAAGAAAGAAAATCAGGCAGAAAACTTTTTAAAGATGATCATGGCCATGTGTCAAGACATCCGGATTTTGATGATCAAGCTCGCCGATCGTTTGCATAACATGCGCACATTAAAGTACATGACGTTGGGTCATCAAAAAAGAATATCGAAAGAAACACTGGATATTTACGCACCCCTTGCTCGCCGACTCGGTCTAAATGAGATTGCTGCTGAACTTGAAGAAATTGGATTTCATGCCCTTTATCCACTGCGTTACCGCACCGTGAAGCGGGCCATTCAAAGAGTCGAGAGCAAACATCGGGTCACACTTGAACAAATCACAGAGCGTATTGAGAAAGCGCTCAACAGTCATGACATTCCATACGAATACGTGCGCAGCCGAAAAAAGCACTTGTATAGCATTTATCAAAAAATGAAGCGAAAAAAACTTTCTTTCGATGAGATTTCTGATATGTATGCCATTCGAGCCTGCGTTAAAAAAACAGCGGACTGCTACACGGTGCTGGGAGTGATTCATAGCTTATACAAACCGATGCCGCAAAAGTTCAAAGATTACATTGCAATTCCAAAGTCTAATGGCTACCGCTCACTCCATACGATATTATTTGGCCCTTCTGGTGGCGTGATCGAGGCCCAGGTAAGGTCATCAGAAATGGACCATTTCGCGAATATGGGCATCGCGGCACATAATCTTTACAAGAGCAGCGAGCAGAAACTCACAGCGCCACATCGCCAAGCACAGCAATGGCTCAACAAAATCATGGTGATGCAGAAGAAAATCAGCAATTCTCTCGAGTTTATTGAGCACCTGAAGATAGATCTATGTCCCGACAAGGTCTACGTGTTCACACCAGAGGGCGATATCATTGAGTTGCCTGCAGGGGCAACCATACTTGATTTTGCTTATGCAATTCACACCAGCGTCGGCGATCACTGCGTACTTGCCAAAATCAATCAACAAATCTGTCCATTATCGACTGTTCTTCACCACGGCGAAACAGTCTCAGTGGTCACCAAGCCTGATTCAAGCCCAGACCAGTCATGGTTACAGTTTGTGGTAACAAATAAAGCAAGACAAGCCATTCGTCATCACTTCCGAGAACAGCGGCGGGAAGATTTGATACAACTCGGCTGGAGGATTGCCAACAAAGCATGTGTCGCATGTGGGCTCGAATTGGGTAAAATAGCACCGACAACCCTTGATCACGTCGCAGCTCATCTTCATCAGCCCTCATATTCAGAGCTGCTCGAAAACATCGCCTTGGGAAAGGCTTCAGCGGTTGAGTTTTCCGCATTACTCAAGGTTGAGCCTACGGCGCAGGTTGAAACAGCGATTAGCCTCAAGCCCAGTGAGCAAAACGTATCACCGTTGGTATTAACAGGGCATGAAAATCTGGCCATCAATTACGCTACATGCTGCTGCCCGATCCCCGGAGATGCCATAACAGGCGTGCTCATTGCTGGTGAAGGGGTCCATGTACATAGGAGAACTTGTAAGTACCACAAAAGCATAGAGTCAAGCCAAAGTTATCATCCAATTGAGGTGGAGTGGGGCGATGCCATTCGACAAACATTCACTGCAAAACTGGATCTATACACGCTTAATCAGAAAGGAACTCTTGCTGAAATCGCGATCGCTGTTGCAAAAGACAATGGCGATATTGCAGACGTTAAAATCACCACAAAAGATGAAAATACCGCATGTATGCTGCTGACGCTTGTGATTGATGATAGAAATCAACTGAGTCGCATTGTGCGTCGCCTACGTAGGGAGAGATCCATACTGCATATTAAGCGGATTGCAAAAGAAAATGAGGAGAGAAAAGTCGTATGAATACACATGCAGATATTGTAATTATCGGATCGGGGATGGCAGGCTATATGCTAGCGCAAAACATCCGTCAAATAGAGAGCAGTAAAAGTATCACCGTGGTTACCCAGAATGACGGGCGATTTTATCCAAAGCCTATGCTCTCTACGGCGCTATATCATAAAAAGTCGCCTGATCATATCGTCACTGCCACTGCGCAAGAAATGATGGATAAATACAATATACATGTGATGACAAACGCACCCGTTACAGAAGTTGACTTTGCGCAAAAGAAGGTTCAGCTACCCAATCAGAGCTTGGCGTATGATCAGCTCGTCTTTGCAACGGGCTCTAAGTCCAACAAGATCCCAAAAGTAAAAGATGTTGAGGGATTATTGAGTGTCAATAGTATAGAAGACTACGAAACATTACTCGATCAGCTACCACATGCCCAGGAAATCTTGATTATTGGATCGGGTCTTGTTGGAATTGAGTTCAGCCATGATTTATTGACTGCAGGACACCGTGTGTCGATGGTATCCCAGACTGAGGAGGCACTATGGGGACTTGTACCAAAAGCCATTGGACTAAAATGTCGAGATCACTTGATCGATATGGGGCTTGAGTGGATTACTGACGCCGGTGTGCGCGATGTGCAACGACAAGACAAGAAACTAAGTGTGCACTTTTCTGAGCAGCCCACTAAACAATACGATCTGGTGCTTTCTGCGATTGGAATTGCCCCCAACACAGATCTTGCCAAGCAGTCTGGTCTAAATACCAAGCGCGGCATAATCACAGATACCTATGGCCGCTGTCGTGCCAAGGATGTCTTCGCCCTAGGCGATTGTGCTGAGATATACGGATTAAACTTAACTTATGTGGCGCCAATTAAACAACAGGCGCAAGCCATTGCAAAAACGCTGACAGGAACAAAAACTCCCATTCATTATCCAGCAATGCCCGTCGTCGTGAAAATGCCAACATTTCCTCTAACATTGGTTCCGGTGCGCGAGCCAAAAATAACTGGGCAGTGGGAAATTCAAGACAATGCTGATGACTCAGGAATGATTGCTGCGTTCTACGACGAAAAAAAGCTCAAAGGATTTGCCCTTGCAGGCACCGCGACAAGACAGCGCAACGATTGGCTGGCAAAGATGCCTGGCTCTATCGTATCAGAGGACCAATCAGCACCATAATACGATGTCTAATCTGACAGGTAATTATGGATTAGGTAGTCATCGAAGACGGTAAAAGGCTGTACAATGGCGCTTTTTAATACAAAGAAAATTGAGATTAGGTAGCAAATACGGTATGATGAAACCCATTATTGACGCACGTGTCAATACAGGAGATACCATTGCGATTTTTATGGAATATGGCTTATCGAGGGGTCTTTTATTTAGGCGTTTATGTTAATGCTTGGGAAGGACCAAAAACCTACAGCCTTAAACAACTAAAACTGAACCCAAAAGATTTTAATGCGCGGATAGCAGACGTTGCATTGAAATTGCAAAAACATGGATACGATGCCTATATTGTAGGCGGCAGTATTCGCGACCTTTTACTGCGCGACGGTGTTGTACCAAAAGACTTTGATATTGTCACGTCGGCACTTCCTCAGCAAATTAAGAAATGTTTTTCGCGCAGCCGTATCATCGGAAAACGGTTTCGCATCGTACATGTCCCTGTCGGTAGGGAAGTGGTGGAAGTATGCACATTCAGAGGTGCTACCCCATGGTTAAGCTGGTGCTTCAGTGATCGCTACCGTAATAATATTTATGGCAGTATTGAGCAAGATGTATGGCGTCGCGATTTCAGCTGTAATGCGCTTTATTATGATGTAAAAAATGCAAATGTAGTCGACTTTACAGGTGGGGTACAAGACATCAAAAATAAAAAACTGGCCGTCATTGGAACATGTAAAGCACGCTTCAAAGACGATCCAGTACGGATGCTCAGAGCGCTAAGATTTTTAGCCAAGACAAATTTTCGTATGGATTCGTCCTGCCAGGAGGAAATCAAGCGCCAAAGGAGATGGCTTCGTCAGGTTTCCAAAGATAGACTATTGCTTGAGCTGACCAAGCTTTTCAATCAAGGCCACGCATACGCTTCATTTAAAGCACTGGTCGACTATGACTACCTGGGCACGCTGTTTTCAGGCTACGAACGCCTGGGGATTAAAATAGAAAACTATCAGCAGTTATTCAAAAGCGTTTTCCACGCAATCGATTTGAAGTACCAACGTAATCAACGCCTGAGCAGTAGCTTTCTTTTTGCTGCTTTACTCTGGCCAATATTCGATACGCACGCGAACAAGCTCAACAAAAAAACAACTTACAGTGTGAAAAAAGTCATTTATCGTGTATTAAAATTTGAAAGCCGTTACGTTGCCATCCCAGGTAAGCTCCAGGAAGCAATTCGAGATCTATGGATGCTGCAATTCCTACTCGAGACCAAAGAAAAGCCCTTTAGCGAAGACAGATACCGACAACCACGATTTCAAGTCGGGTATGAACTGTTTTGTCTGAGAGCAAAGCACAACGAAGTGTTGGCAGAAAAGGCCATCATGTGGCAGTCACAATTTGAAAGCGCAAATACAAATCATTTATCAGGACAGACAGATGAGTGAAGAGGCCGAGATTGAGTCGGACATAGGAAAAATATATCGTATTCTGAGTTTGAGAAAATGCCCACTATCGCAGCGCGTGTCACTCTACACAAGGGGAATCATTCCTGGAAAAGAAATTCGTTTGCGCCAAATTAGCCCGCTTGGAGATCCGCTCATTGTAGAAATCAATCAACAAACCTTCGCAATCAATCGTGATATGTGGAGCTGCTTCGATCTCGAGGAGTGCCGTTCATGAGTAGTAAAGAGATCAGAGTCGGCATTATTGGCAATCCGAATGTGGGAAAAACATACCTATTCAATCGCCTCACAGCCTGTGAAAGTTGTGTCGGGAATTGGTCAGGTGTGACCCAAACAGCATGCAAAGCCAAATCAAAACAAGGTGGTCATTACGAGGTTCTTGATTTCCCGGGGTGCCATGCAATCCGTGAATATAAACCTGATATTGCCCACCAAGACTCCGTTCATGACCTTGAGCAGCAAATAGACAACAATCAAATCGACGTGTGGTTAAACGTCATCGATATTGAGCATCTCGAAAAGCAGCTCTACCTCACCGTTCAACTGCTTGAGGCAAAACAGCGTGTGATTGTCGTTCTGAACCGGATTGATCGGCTTCCGGCTATCAGTAAAAATATTGATATTCAGCAGCTTGGAAAATTCTTGAATACACCAATTGTTAAGGTATCGGCAAAACTAGGTCTTGGTATTCGTGCATTACAATCAACAATAGAAGATCATCTGAATGTCGAGCAACAGAAGCACGATCACTACCCAGTTCAATATCACGCATCAATTGAGCGCCTACTGACAAAAACCGAGACCCAGCTTGGGCATCAAGCGACGCGCTTCTCAGCATGGTCAGCGTTAATTGCTAGCGACTACAGTGAAAAACCGCCTGCATGGCATTTTGAACCAGCAATAGCAGAGCGAATGCACCCGCAGCATCTAATGACCGATGAGATGACATTAACGCGTTTTGAGATTATACAGCGTTGGATGCATCATGTTGTGACCAAGAAAGCCGCAACGCGCCAACACGCAGATAAACATTGGGACCACTGGTTTCTGCATAAATGGCTGGGCTTGCCTTTATTTTTCAGCATGATGCTACTTGTCTTCTGGATAAGTATGGGGGTTGGGCAATTGCTCCAGGGGGTCGTTGAGCCATTACTACGCATGTTGGTCATTGACGTGCCTGGTCTACTATGCCGTGACTTTGCCGTGCCGCAGGTGATGGCACTTTTAATCACACAAGGGATTGGTCTTTCCATTATGACAGCATTGAGCTTTTTTCCAATTTTATATGTGATGTTTTTAGCGCTACACACCCTTGAGGAAAGTGGTTACATGACGCGTGCCGCAGTGGTCATGGATAGGCTTATGCGCTGGTGTCATTTACCCGGTGAGTCGCTGGTTGCGCTGGTCCTTGGTCTTGGTTGCAATGTGCCAGGCATTCTTGCAACAAGACATATCCCTAATCACAACGATAAAGTTGTCACGGCGCTTATGATGCCGTTCATGTCATGTGGTGCGCGCTTAACTATTTTTGCGGTTTTCTCTTCCGTTTTTTTTCCACAACACGCGGCTGTCGTATTATTCATACTTTATGTGCTCGGCATATCCATTGCGGTGTTTACGGGTATTCTTGCTCGTTACACCGGCTTGGTGCAGGCAACCAACGCAGAGACATATTTGCTCGAGCTGCCGGCATATCAGTGGCCATCGCTTACGGTTGGTCTTAGACAAGCCTATCAGCGCAGTCAACGATTTGTCATGAATGCGTTTGCAATCATACTGCCTGTATGTTGTATTCTGGCACTGTGCAATCACATTGATATCCAGGGAAACTTTTTGCAGATACCTGGTGATCAAAGTATCATTGCCTCAATTGGCAAAGGTCTCGGCGTGCTGTTCGCACCAATTGGTCTCACAGCTGAACACTGGCCACTCATTGTCTCGCTCTTGATGGGGCTTTTGGCAAAAGAGGTCGTCATCAGTACGCTCAGTATCTTCTATATGCAGATGACCGATCCGCTACAACAGACGGTGGGTACGCTCGCAACACTTTGGCAAAGCAATCTGGCTGAGGCACTGGAAAATGCACAAAGGTGGTATGCATATTTCTTGCCTTTTATACAGACAGAAACGCCAAACTGGGCATTGTATTTCAATCAACAACATATCTCCCCACAAGCAGTGATGGGGTATTTGATTTTCACTTTGCTGTATTTTCCGTGTGTCAGTACGCTGTATGCCACAGCACGTCAAGTTGGATGGCGCTGGGCAGGCTTCTCTGTGCTATGGTCTACCCTCGTTGCTTACCTGTGTGCGTTTACGTATCAGATGGTGGTTCAAATCCCATTACCACTTTACGATGCGCTATGGTTGATCAGTCTTGGTGGGCTATGCTACGCGGTTGCCACAGGCTTAAAATGGTTTATTAGGTCAAAAAAAGCAGAAAGTGCGCCGCCACAAGTGGCGCCTTAATAGGGTGTAGGATAGATTGGGGCCATCTACTTGAGTTATCATAGAGTTAGTGGCCTATCAGCTTATCACAGCAATTAGCGAGACAGATTGCGCTTATTCGTTTGGCACGACTGTAGCGTATGGAAAAATCGCACAACGCCGGGCAGTGATACGACCCGAACCATAGCAACGTCAAGAGAGTTTCGCGACGCAGCATAGATTGTGCTTAGGCGCCCACGGTCACGTGATGTTCGCTGAATGAATTCTTGCCGTGTCATACAGCCATACGCATTTCTTATGGCTTGAAACTGGTCTTTCTTCTTCTCTAGCCAGCTGATGATTGTGCCACGCATCATATGTGAACGGATCTTTTTCGCTAATGGCGAGGAGGGATTATCGTGTTTGACATCTTGCAATAGACTGCGCAAAAAAACGACTGGTGAATCGCTATATAAAGACTGAATGGCAAGCTTAGCTAAATGTTCTGGGTTTCGAATTTCGTCTGTATTTCTACTATCCAAGTCGAGCAGCCGATCCATATCCTCATCCAGTACTTGAAGCGCTTTTTCGAGGGTGGTGTTTGAAAATAACGCATGAATCTCTTGGTGTATTGCATCTTTCAGTTTAGGGATAGATGCGGTCACAATGGTCTCAGCTCGCGCTCGCTCAGCAATAACGGCATCATTTGGATCGACCAGATCAATCGCCTCAGTTTGCTGATAAGGAAATGCATCGATTGGTGTCGAGTCGGTTGGCGATGACTGCGAAGTCGATTGCATCGTATTTAATGGATCAGACTTTTTTGGGATTTCAGAGACCGATTGCTGATCGTCATCATATCCCGCACCTCGCGAAAAACGAGGAGGCTGAACATCCCGTGGGTTAGCGATCTGTATCGATGCAGCAAGACTAAAAGCAGCAAGGATAATCCGAAGGTACATGGCTATATGTTGTAATAACTCAATTACATATAGACCATTACGTGCCAGCTGTCAGGTTTTAGGCATTAGCCAAGTGGGAAAGCGCTCGGTGTTGCATTACACGCCAAACGCAAGCATGGCATCAGCAATTTTTTTAAAGCCAACAATATTCGCGCCGCGTGCATAATTGACGACCTTATCAGACTCAGAGTTTGCAAACCGATAGCACTGTTCATGGATATTCTGCATGATGATTTGTAGTTTTTGGTCAACCTCATCGTGTGTCCAAAAATACCCCATTGCATTCTGTGACATTTCCAGGCCAGACACTGCAACCCCGCCTGCATTGGCAGCTTTACCAGGAGCGTATGCAACCCCTTTCTCTTTAAACACATTGATCGCTGTAGGCGAGACAGGCATGTTAGCACCTTCTACAACCATTTTCACCTTACCAGCTGCCAATGCACGAGCATCGTCAACATCAATTTCATTTTCAGTCGCACAGGGTAGGGCCACATCAGCAGGTGTGTGCCAAGGCGTTTTTCCCGAGTGAAACTGTAAGTCTGGATATTGCTTCAAGATGTGTGCCAGCGGTTGGTGCTTCGTAAAGCGGAGCGTCATAATATCCTTCAGCTGGGGGGATGTTAGTCCATTTGGTAGATGTAGATAGCCCTTGGAGTCAGAAAGTGTGATGACTTTTGCACCGAGTGCTAAGAGTTTTTCTGCAGCATACAGCGCCACATTTCCAGATCCAGAGACAAGGCACTTTTTGCCTACAATCGAATCTTTCTGTGCATCAAGCATATGTTGTAGGAAATAAACAGCACCGTAACCTGTCGCTTCGAGGCGAACATTGCTGCCGCCAAAAACGACTGACTTACCAGTGAGTGTGCCCGGTGCAATCGTCGCGATACGCTTCATTTGGCCAAACATATAGCTGATTTCTCGACTGCCAACCCCAATATCACCCGCAGGCACGTCTTTGTCTTTGCCGATAAAAGGTAGCAATGAAGTGATGAAAGCTTGACAGAACCGTTTGATTTCGGTTTCAGACTTACCCTTTGGGTCAAAGTCGCTACCCCCTTTGCCTGAGCCAAGAGGCATACCAGTTAGGCTATTTTTGAACGTCTGTTCAAACGCCAAGAACTTTAAAATACTCTCGTTAACAGTTGGATGAAAGCGCAGTCCTCCTTTGTAAGGGCCTAATGCATTGTTTCCTTGGACACGATAGCCTCGATTGATATGGACATTGCCATGATCATCATCCCAGGTAACTTTGAATTTGATAATACGGTCAGGTTCACAAATACGCTCAAGCAAACTATCTTGCGCATAATGAGGATTTTCTTGAATCCATGGTATTACATCAGTCAGAACTTCATAAACTGCCTGAATATATTCGGGTTGGCCAGGGTTTTTTTGCTCTAAGCGCTGCATAAAGCTGGCAAAGTCAATAGTGGTCGATAATTTCATAAGAAAAGTCCTCGGTAATCTACAATCAATGAAAGCCTAATGTATTTTTGGGAGCATGTCTATCAGATGACACAAGAAGATAGCCCATTAATAGCGTTTTTTGATGGCAGTACAACGCCAGAGAATGGCGCGCTTGCATGCATCATGGGACTGGCAATTCAAAAGAATTTCAGTGATAATAACATGCCAGCAATCGGACCCTAATATGAGCTTGATAAAGTACGCCTCTAAAGTCTCTGCTTTGACGCTTCTCTCACGCCTCATGGGCTTCGTTCGAGACGCTATATTGGCACAATCGTTTGGTGCGAAATCCGGCTTTGATCTATTCCTGTTAGCATTCAAAGTGCCCAATATGATGCGACGCATATTTGCAGAGGGCGCATTTAGTCAGGCATTTATCCCTGTGCTTGCTGAGTATGAAGAACAATCGCCTGATCGACGAAAAGAATTTCTCAACGCGGTTTACAGCTGCCTCGGCATCGTCACCATCCTACTCACTGTAGTGGTTTGTATGGGTTGTGAGCTCGCGCTGCGATGGGGTTCACCGTGGTTAGGTCAAAGTCCAAGAATGGCTCTTTTTTTGAGGCTATTGCAAGTGACTTTTCCCTATCTGGTATTGATTACCATCACCGGTTTCTACAGTGCTGCACTGCAGGCTCGCAAGCAGTTTTCTATGGCTGCATTGACGCCGACATTCTTTAATATTGTATTTTCCCTCGGCGCGCTGCTATCAAGCATGTATTTATCAGAGCCAATTTATGGCGCTGCGGTAACGGTTCTTGTCGGCGGGGTTATGCAGGTTGCTTTAATGGGGCATGGGTACCTCAAGCTCTATGGTATGCCAAAAATGATGCTGAGCAATCTTGATACAGGTATTTTCAAACTTTTTCGGCTGATGTGTGCGGGTATGTACGGAGCTTCAGTGGCACAAATTGGCATGGCCATAGACAGTGTGATACTTTCCATGCTGACTGCTGGCAGCGTGTCTTGGATATACTATGCAGAGAGGCTAAGCTACCTACCGCTTGGTGTTTTTGGTGCTTCAATTGTCACTGTGCTGTCACCATCTTTGGCCAAAAGCTGCCAAGCAAATGATACAAAACGATTCCAAAAGCAGGTGGCATGGGGTGTCATCAGTGCAGGTATTATTGGGATACCTTCAGCAATCGGCCTATCGATACTCGCCAAACCCGTTGTCGCCACTTTGTTTCTAAGAGGAAAGTTCACGTTGCATGATGTCAATCAAACGGCCGCCGCATTGCAAGTGTTTGCTCTAGGCATACCTGCCTACATGTGGATCAAGGTGTTTGCTGGTGCATTTTATGCCCGTCAAGAAACATGGATTCCAGTGCAATGTGCCACTGCTGCGCTTGGCGTGAATGTCGCGATCGGCTGCGTTGGGGCTTACTACCTAGCGCATGTAGGGATTGCCTATGCAGTCGCTGCATCAGCCTATGCAAATGCTGCATTGCTTTATTGGCAACTGAACAAAAGTCATGTTTTCCAATTCACAACAAATGACATACGTAAGCTTACAAAAGTTGCTACAGCAAGTATGTTCACATTTGCTAGCGTGAGCTGGTTACCCGAGATCACGCTGTGGATAGATTTAACCATGTTGTCGCAACTGGTCTATTTATCAACGGCACTATGCCTTTCTCTTGCTGGGTATGGCGCTTTACTTTGGGTGATGGCACTGGACTGGCGTAGCCCATCAGCCTAATTAATTCAGTTGCAGCAAAGCTCATATAAGGGCAAAGAGATGAGGCTAATGAAAAGATGAAAGGCACCGTTAGGCCTTTCCGGGCACAAGGCCAGTTGCGTGCTCTTTAGAGGCAAAGAAATGAAACCGCTGACCAAACCATGATGAATCAGTTGCCGACTTCGCATCGGGATCAACGTTGGCGCACGGTTGTTGTAACTGCTCAGAGGTCAGATTTTTGCCCATGCGCTTCTGATCGGCTGTAGACAGCTGAGTCTCAGGTAAAAACATTCTGGGAAATAGGGGTAGAAAGCGCTCTGCATTGAGCCAAAGCACAGCCACCGCACCGCCAATCGCATGGCCAAGATGTGATATACTATGAAGTGCGCCCGTTAAGGCACTCAGAAGCATTAGACATAAATCCAGCCCAATCACTTCTAAAAGACCACAAAAACTGGACTTAAGGAATTGATCATAGGGGGTATTTGGGTCATAGTCAGACCTTTTGCCAAGATGAGATCTAAAACTAAAAGGAGATTTTCCAAGAAGCACACATTGTAGGGTCATCAAGCCCGCAATCGCGCAACTGGCCCCGCTAAAAAACACGGAACCAGCAAACAGAGGGAGTGAATAGATCGCAGCACGAGCGACATTGGTAAGCGCACCAATGACCAAAAATGCAACCATGGTTTTCACAGGACCGATGTGACGCTCAAGGTCGTCAAGAAATGACAAAGTACACATATTAAGCATAAAATGCATCACGCCGCTGTGCATGAATAAACTACTGAGCACAGTCCATGGACGCAGATTCATATAAGCTGGATTGAATGCAAGCAATTGCATGTGGACCGCAATAAACTCTTTTCCGAAATAAAAAGCACTAGCATACACCAGTGCCATGTTTAGACTGCATAAGAAAGTGATGGTGCCTATGGCAGTAAAGCGAAATTTTTTCAGCCACTGCTTACACTCAGAAAATGAGAACTTTTCAGCACTGTCAATTGCGAGAACAACAAGAAAGGCGCCCACAGCCAGTAGTACGCCTGTCGGCAAAAGGATGCCACCAAGTCGACACATAGATACAAACAAATAAACAAACCATCCAAGAGTACTCGATGGATTAGACAGAGCAAGGAGTTCAGCAAAAGAGCCCAGTTTAATATATGCGGATTTCAGAACAAAAAAGGCATAGATCCCAGCACAAGCCAGAGTGATAAGGTTAAAAAAGCGACGGACCAAGTAATCAAACATTCCATAGATTCTCATTATATAACCCTGGTATCTTACAGGAGATACAGAAAAAAGTCAAGTACAAAAAGAGGGCGGGAGAGAACAGGCAAGGATCCAAGCAATTGAAAATAGATAACAAATAGTCAATATGTGAAGCGCCGTGACAGAGGTTATGGAGAGAATAGCGATGAAAAATTCCATTAATGGTATTGTACATGGTGCAATTTCAATGTAGCTTGAAATTAGGTACACCCAAGTCTTCCCACTGCGGAAATCTGGCCAGCGACTTTGTTATAAGCTAAAGCATGAGGTAATCTGATCATATGCAAACAAATCGCACGCCACAAAGAAAAGGATCATTTTACCCCGCAACGCCGCCTAAGGGGCCCGCAGAAAATGATCTATGGGATCGATTTACCATTCTATCTAAGAAAATTGAAGCACGAGAAGGCAAATGTCATCGAATGGCTGAGGTCGTGGCAGACCACCGAACCAAGAGCACATACATTGGCCGTCTGACGAAAGCAATCACAGATGTAATAAGCAAAATCCCTGATTGTCTTTACGTTGTACTACCGTTACTGAAGCACTGTATCATTGCGTTAGCCTATTTGAGTTATGCCGCGATCACATCATACAATGCGGTGCTCAATGTCGGACTTCTGTCACTCCCCAAAATGATGCACATGTTGATCGTTCGCTTGATCAGCGGTGCCAATACCAGCATCACCATGATCGACTGGTTCATAGAGCATCATGGTGTGAGTAATCACTTTCCTTTACGAAAAGTATTGAGTTTTGAAAGGCGGTTTTTGCGCGCACCCCAACTGACATTCTGTGATGCCAATGTAGCATTGCACGATAAATTGTGCGAAGAGTTCGCCAGTTATCTATTCCTCGAACGATCTGCACGCGAGGACACACAAAAAGCCCTTCTCAATCCCCAAAAACAGGGTCTATTCAAACAGAGCATACCCAACGAATATCCTGTAGAAATCAAATATCGTATGGCGGTCGCTCGCGATGCAAGCTATGATGCACTCGTCGAGCAGCAAACGCGAATTACTAACATGATAAAAGCGTACAAATGCCTTGCTAACATGACGAAAAGAAGTGATTCAAACTTTATGGCTAAACTACACGATATTATCTGCAACAATGATGTCATGAGAACTGGAGCATTTGAGCGCAATTACACAGCAATCAATGCGCTTGGGAATCTGGCCTTCCCGGACAGTCGCAGCGGGACCCATGACGTTGCGCTATTCACGACACTGCGCTTTGCGTATTTTGCATCGCGTTATGCTGAGGCATGCATGCCCGGTGTCACAACGAAGAAGGATGAAATACTCGGTATTATGCAGTGGCAACTACAGCAATTTCTAGCCAAGCGTATTAAGAAAGAGTCAAGTCTACTCAATGCGACGCATCCAATTGGTTGGCTGGCATTCATCATTGTTTGGGGTAATGCACTTCTAGTTTGCGGGCTCCAGGTGCTTGCCAACGCGCCGATCAATCTCATTTGTCAGTGGCTACAAATGAATTGCGCATTACCATTGCGTATCTGGTTTTATTTTGTAGGCTGCCTAATGGGTGTTTCTTCAGACAGCATCAAAAACTTTTTGGTCAAAATGAATCAATTTGATTTTACGCATGAGTGGAAGAAGTGTATTTCCCGTCTACAACAAATCAAGATGTCAAAATACATTGACTGGGGTTTTCGAATCGCAATCAGTATGGCGGCAGCTATCTCCACCTGTATTTTTAGTTACTACAGTATCAAGCGCTTACTGATCGTACCATTGTGTGGGCCTGTCATGACAACACTGTGGGTCACTTTCACTGTCATCACAGCAGCAATGAATCTATACGAGCTTTCTAAGTTCTACAATCTTGAGAATCTCGATTTATTGAGAGCCATCGCAAAACCAAAGAACCATATCCATAAAGTCAAGCACGGTAAAACGCCACAAGCAGAAGTGGACTTTTTATCCGGACTCAAGCTGAAGGTCATCGGCTGGACGGGGATCTGCCTGGGTTATACAGCCAGTGGCGCACTCAATTTAGCAAGGATTCTTCCGACAGTAATCGAGAGTGTCTCCACGATTTTGGGTGGAAGCTGGACCACGTTGGCTGTACCCATCCTGATATCAGTAAGCCTAGGCGCATGGTTTGCCTTCGGTTATCTTCGGCACTTATTCTATAAAAACGTCGCCACAAACAGAACTAACAGTGATTGCAAGCCACAAGTAAGAAAAAGAATGCTCTCAGTCTTTGCGCGGAAATGTATTATTGGTGCCTCGCTACATGGCATTGGATTGGCAATGCGTTATGTCTGGCCGGGTCTCAGTTTGGCAATACAGGGTGCTTCAGTACAAATCATCCTACCAGCATGGATGCTTTTTCAGTTGGTTGATGTTCATAGAGATTTCAGAATCTACAATATTAAGAATCTTAATCGAGACAGTAGCCTCATACAAAGAGGCGAAACCCAAAAAGACTCAGATGCCAGTTTTCGTAAGATAATCCCTTCTCCACGCTCATTCATCACGTTGGCCATGTTCGTTGGCGCAATTTCAAAAAGCATGATGTACTATGCATCGATCATTAAAACCACGACAAGCCAGTTGTTGGTTGCGGCATTACCATTGGGGGTATTTCTCACAAATTATGCAAAAATGAACAGCTTGCTCGAAAGGGTATTGCAGCTCATGCAGATATCAAAATCTGCACAAGAGCATATCAAACCCTATGGCTGGCATAAAAAAGCAGTAAAGAAGGATACTAAAGCAGTACAGAAGGATACTGTGGGTGAGTTGCCTGAAAACAGATCCGAAAACAACGATCCGCAAACCCCGAGGCATGCTTATCTACGGAGGCACGTCACGCGTAGCATGTCGGTGTAATCATAAAGCCGCCGCAACAATAAGCGTGAAGAGCTTTGATTGTTGGTTCATTTATTTTTAATGAAGTATTGATTGTTGGAATAGATAGGAGTAATAATAAAGTAGTAATCACGTAAAAAATCAAAATCAGTGCATTTTGTATGAGTGAGAGGTGGCTTTGTGAGAACAAACACAACAGATGATATTTGGGATGCAACGCGTCTACTCATGTCTCGAGTCAGTAAAGAGAAAAGTAAAATAAACAAAGAACTCTCTATTGATGAGAAAGAACTCAGGGAATGGTTCAGATGGATAGTTAAGAACAGTAAAATTCTCTGCAATTATGCGGTCAACTCTTGGCCAGTTCATTGGTTCCTCTGTGGAATACAGATCATGATTGTCCTGTTTGCAGCAATATCATTAAGCGCCTCAGCAGCAGTCAACCTCACGGCATACGGTCTTCAAGGACTTGTTTACAATGCGTCGATCCTTGGTATATGGCTAATGAGCACGATCTCTTGCGCGCAGACAATGTTTGAAAATGTGTACTTCGGCATGAAGGGTATTGGCTATCTACGTTTCCAGAGGCTACGAATGATCGAAGTCAAATTATTTCGCTCACCATTCATACCAGATCCAATGTGTGCCAACAGAGATCCGCACTGTGACAAAACAAAGCCAGTGATTGAGTACTTAAATTATTATGCCTATGAAAAGAGTGCACAAAAAGCAATTAGCGATGCAGTCGTAAACAATCGCTGGATTGATGATCACCGATTGACGTCAGAGCAGATGCCCATCGAGCTTAGAGCACATATGATCCTTATGATGGTGGCGCGAACATCAGGAGATATCAATGTTAACCATAAGATTCTCTCTCGTAGCTTCATCGATCAGTACGCAGATCTGATCGGTAAGGTAGACAAGAATCAAAACTTCGAAAAAGATGTCGCTGTTGAAGATCCGTTTGTTAACGACCTATATAGAAGTGCAATTTCACCTCAAGGAAGCATAACGGTCACAGAAAACAAAGAAGATATTGGTAGCCAACAATACTATATTAAGCTTATTACAATGACTAAGCTGGCAAGAATAGCGTATTTCGCGCGAGCACACATTGAAGCTGTAACTGATACACTGGAAAGAGAGAAGAATCCAGCATGGGTGAAGTTGAATAAAAAAGATAAAGATCAGAAAATATTACAAGCATTTCGTTGGACATTGGTTCAATACATGCGCAGACAATCACAAAAAGTATCAGATGCAGTCACCGCCAACCATCCTCTGATGAAGTACTTCGTGCCCATTTTTAGTACGTCCTTTGCACTCATACCAGGTGGTTTAAGCATGCTTTCCTCATCGCCAGTGCTCACGTTCGTCAAGTACACCGGAAAAAGCTGGGAAACAATGGTGTGCGTGTGGTTCTGGTTTTGCGGTGTGACCAACTTTATGACATCAACGAAAAAAGATATTCGAAAAGTCTGTGCAAAAATCTGCAGATATATCAATCGACACCTAGTCTATCAAACCACACCTATCAAGAGAATCAACAATGAGAGTTGGTGGCCTAGCGTCACTACAGTGCTGCAGGTGCTATGTGCGGCATCAATGACAGTGGCCGCGACCATATTTATGATTCTGAATATCACAAAAGTTCTCAGCGCGCCCGGCGATGTTGGTGCACACTATGTACTGAACTTGCTATTCAACCATGTTGCACCGTGGCTGGAGCCAATATTTATCCCACTTTGTTATCTTCTTTCAGCGCTTAGCGCTTTTCTAACATACAATTACACAACAAAATATTATTCGTCTGAACGTATCCCAAAACCAAAGGTTGGATTAGACAAGCAGACAGCATTCATAGCACGCTGGTCTTACTTATTGAGGCATAACTTTGATCTTACTCGGCACCCTGTTGGCAAAATTTTGAAGATAATCGCAAGTATTGTTGCGTTGTCGCAGTCCATTGTTTTCATTGTCTCCGCAGCTAGTGTAATGGGGCCATGGCTGTTGCTGGCGATGATGCCAAGCGTATTTGCGATTTGCCTAGCCAGAAACCGTAAAGATATTGAAAGTGCATTTGACCTTTATAATCAGTGGCAACATCCGCTCACAATCGATCTCGTAGAGAGATACCAGGCCTGGTTCAGTAAACCAGATACGGCACCAACAACAGCTGTAGTACCTGAGCCGCTGCGTACAATGATCGAGACACCGACTGACGCCGCAGCACCTCGAATATCACAAGAGGCACTACGACGTTCAGAGACTGTGCAGACAACAGCACCAACAGATACGATTAGCACTGGCGAGGTCATTACGGATCTCAACGGAAGTGATGATGGGGCGGAAAATAATCAAACAGCGCTCAAAGAGCCTGTAACCATTTATGGTGGGATGCCAAATCATGATAATGGTGAGGACGACGAGCGAGAGCTAGTGATTGCGAACAATAACACAAATCGCAGTAATCCTTCCCCTATAATACCGGTGCCGATAGTTGATAGCGATAACACAAGTCACAATAATACCTTCCCCACAATACCGTCACCGACAGATGATAATTATGAAGATCCGCAAAGTGATGTTGAGTCACTGGATAATGATACAGCAGCGTCAGATGATGAAGTTGAGTTAGTGGATAAAGCAGCGGCGCCACGTAAACAAAAGAGACAACATCCAGGCGATGGTAGTTACTATACACTCGACAATGTGATGAGAACGCCGGATAGAAATGAAGGCAATCAAGGTAATTTAGGGTCGTCTTTTACACCTCACAGTGGATTCACCGATAGCCCATTAACGGATAAGTCGCGCGGCACACCCAGAAAGCCGCAACAAAAAATCATGTCACATGATGCTAACGATACGGATCATGAGGTAGACTTGTCCAGTCACGGACCAGCAGATCTGGATGCAGATCAGCTTGATTGCTCGTCATATTATCAAACTGGATCTGAAGGTAGCGCCACAGATGACGAACTACGCATAGAGCAAAATGATCCCAGCTTGACGAGTCAGACATCATCGGAGAGTCTCAATGATGGGGCAAGACGATCAACTAAAGTATCACCGCATTACGCCTCTCCTGTTATGATGTTCCCATGTGTAGGGAAAGAGTACAAGAACAGCCAAGCATCTGATCAAATTGGCGCAGTGGGTAACGTGGAAAGCAACCATGGACACCCCATAGCCACTCCACATCAGAGCAATAGCACGCGTAGCCAAAATGAACTGGATGAGACAGCCATACGGCCCTCGGTCAGTCAATTTATGCGTACGCCTAGGCAAAAATCCCCCACATTTATGAGAAAGATCGCGAAGCTAGCAACGCACAGTCCAGGGAGCTGTAATGGTAACAGCTCTGGTAGTGATCATGAGAACGATGAAGCGAGATGGTCTCGCTATCAGCTTTTTAGAAAGAACAAAAGGCGGGACAGGTCTAGTTCGCTAAATGATAAGCCATCTGACACATCCTTAAGGAAAAGCTCGGTCAGAAAAATCAACTCATGCCATTCGCTGTCATACTGCTGAGGACCGGGTTAGGTGACATCTCAGCACTGCAATCGAGTATCAACGTCGATATTAGACATGCTCCACTGCATCACGATGCAACGCTACGCCAGATGGGCTAAGTAGGCAATAGTTTATTTGGTGCTCCCAAGAATCGAGCACCACGATCTCCCGCTGGTCAGACTGCTGATGAGAAGGGGCATGAACATGTCCATAAATCAGAACATCATGCCGGTACTTAGAAAACCAGCGCGAAATGGTCAATGGATTCGCCAGCATACTGGCGCGAGTTTTTCGTTGTTTAGTCTGTTTCAACGCCTTTTTGCTAGATCGGGTGATTCGTTCAAGCAGATGTCTAGGGGTAATAGCAAAAAGTCCTCGCAGCACACGGCTTTGGATAATGCGGCGGAATAACTGATATGAGCGATCCTCGGTACAGAGTAAATCACCATGCGTAAGGAGGATGTTTCGCAGACCGTGCTGTATCATAAATGGATCAGCAATTTTGGTCATGCCGAAGCGTCGACAAACAGCTGAGGATAACAGAAAGTCACGGTTACCAGGCATGAAATAGATAGGGCAGCTTGCAGAGGTCGTCAAAATGCATTTAAGAATACGTTGATGGGTCTGCATGCAGTCATTACTTATCCAAAAGTCAAATAAATCACCAAGAATATAAATTGCACGCACGGAGCGAGCCAGGGTTTGCAAAACAGCAGCTAGCTGGTCAACAAGCGGGTCATAGCCATCACGCAGGTGCACATCCGCTATAAAGGCTATTTGCTCATGAGTGGCATAGCAGTGCATATGGTGTGCCCCTATGGATGTTGGATACAATACAATCGATATAAATTATTCACCAGGTGGGCGACCGTAAGCGGGCCAACGCCACCGGGAACTACCGAAACATAGGCTTTGCGAGCAGCAGTAGCCTCAGTGGGCACGTCTCCAATAATATGGCCATCATCTGAGCGGTTGATGCCAACATCAATGACGATACTGCCTGGCTGAATCCAGTTTGCTTGAATGACATTGGGGTTGCCAATGGCGACGATCAAAATGTCAGCACCGCGTACGTGCTTTTCAAGATCAATGGTTTGCGAATGACAAACGGTCACGGTGGCATCATGATGCAGTAACACAATCGCAGTCGGTTTGCCAACCAGTGCAGATGCGCCAACCATAACAACTGATTTTCCGCTGAGCTGAACCTGGTTCTCGTGCAGCAGCTGGAGAATACCGGCTGTCGTACATGGCATAAGATCGAATCGACCAGTCACTAACTCACCCAGGCGAGTTGGGGTCAATGCATCAACGTCTTTACCAGGTTGTATGCGTGCCGTTACGATCCCAGCATCCAGGCTAGGTGGTAATGGCAGCTGTATAAGAATGCCAGTTACTTTAGGATCGTCATTGAGGCCATCAATTTTTTTAAGCAACGCCGACAGCGTGATATCTGCTGCGAGAATTTGGTGATTTGTGGAAAAACCCACCCGTTCACAGGCACGAACTTTGCGGCGGATATATACCTCGGAGGCATCATGCTCACCAACCTGCAGTATTTCCAAATGCGGGGTGTGTGTACGCGAAACACGACTCGACCAATCCGCTGTGACGCGACTCAGCAGGCGTTCAGCTAATGGTTTTCCGTTGATCTTGTATGACTTTTGTGACATCAGTGCTAGTGGCGGTCGAAATATAAGAAAATTCTGAGACCTAGACTACCATATCACGCGTGTAATGTGTATCAGTAATTCGCCTATTCAATATCAGTCGTGTTTCAGGTAACGACGTTTTGCGCACACTCATAAACCGGTATCGACACACAAATTAGCCTTGCCAGGATGTACCCATTATCTTGATTTTAGTCGCCACAACCACTATGCTAAGGAGATAGAGACCCGGACTTTTTATGCCCGAAAAAAAAGGTTTGCGCGCTTACATAGCACGTACCTTCAATGTCTACCAGTGGGCAGGCACGCGGTCACTTGTAGACAGCGGCCGCAACATCAAACAACTTTACAGCGGCATGGTCAATATCAAGCGCTCTACCCGCAGGGAAACCTTCGCTGAAGCCGTTGTGCGACTCAATCTGACCCCACAAGATATAACCAATAAAGAACAACAGTACCGTCTCACCAGCAGCATATTTGCTCTTTTTTTCGTATTCGGCTTAATATACTGCGGCCTATTATATCGCAATGGCGACTACGCAACGTGTCTAATGGCGCTGGCGTATTCGTTTTTAATGTTTGGATTTTATTTTCGGGAAAGCTTCTGGTACATGCAAATCAAACAGCGTGTGCTTGGGAGAGGGGTGTTAGACTGGGTCAAGTTTGTTGTTGGCATACGACAGTGACAAATGGTAATCAGCTGACAATACGCTAAAGTGTAAGGGCGATCGTGGATAAACTGTTACCACATTTAAGGCGCATGACCTGCTGGGTATTGGTCATCATGGCGCTTGCTGTATCTGCGCAGGCACAGTCTAGCATGACCTACACCGACATATTCACCTTAAGCTACCCAGACCAAGACCTTTCCATCAAGATGTTACAGATGCTATTCGGCAAGGTCGGGACCGCATTGGATATGACACAAATCGCGCCGGTAGAAAATCCAGTCATCAGCAACTTATTTAGGATATTCAACCTTGGTGTACTGACCATGGTCATGCTATTGGTCATGTACTCTATGCTTTTTCAAGCGATTTCGGTGTCACAAGATGGAAGTCAAGGCATGTCAAAGCAGTCATCGGCTTTTCTTGCTTTTCGTATTGTCATCGGCTCAAGTCTTCTTTTGCCTGCATTCAACAGCGGATACAACGGTATACAAGTGATGGTCATGAATGTGGTTGTTTATGGCATCGCGTTTGCCAACTATGCGTGGACCCAAACCTACCAAATTGCTATGGGCGAGATGGTGCCTCCATCGATTACTCAAAATATAAACCAAGGCATTGAGTACCAGATGTACCCCTATGGTCTAGCCAACACATACAATGCCAATCCAACTCCTATCAATTGGGAGAGTACAACCCCGCGCTGTAGTGGAACTGATGAATCCTATGTCACGGCTACGGATCTTTTTGCCATGGCAACCTGCGTCAATATTGCGAAAAAAGCAGTAGATGAAAATAATGACAACAGCACTGATACCCAGATTACTGCGCAGTACCAAAACTGGACGCAAATACCCGGCGAAGATCAGGGGAAATGTAGTGACGAGGATGGTTATTATGTTTGTTTTGGCAATGGTGCATCAGTAGAAACCAAGGCCACTGCCTGTGGCTCTATTAAGTTTGCAAACGAAGCACAATTTAATGCGATTACAGGTGCAGTAAGCACCGCAATGAAGTTTGGTGAGCAAGCAGCAGGTCAAGCCTGGTCTGGACAATATGTAGATACAGGTGGCACACTCACTCCAGAAGGTAAAGATGCGTATGATTGTTCTGCTATGAGCGAAATGAGTGGCGATCTTACATGGCCAGACTCGTGGATAAGCGCAAATCAAGAGGGCCTGAGCAAGTGTCAAGTTTCAGGTTATATCAGTCAAATTGCCTTAACCTATGCACAAGGGCTGACCGCCATGTCAGATGCATCAGATTCATCTGGTACAAGTGATGACTCAGGTGACGAGGCTTACAAAACCGGGTGGGCCACTGCTGGACAATATTTTCAAGTACTGTCACAAAGCCTCGCAGCTAACCAAGTGCAAGGTGCCGATACGGCCTCTGCAGATCTCACCAGCCAAGCACAGAGTTTGCTGAAAGAGCGAGGTACGATGCCAAAATATAATTTCAATCCCACACCCGGGGGGGATGCCAACGTGGTAACTAATAGCACAGACATCGTCAGTGGCAACCTCAGTTTAAGCAATACGCCCACCTGTATACAACAGGTGCTTTGTTTTGACGTCGCCGGTGCTAGTAGCTCAGACGATAGAAAAAAACTGACTAATTTCTATGACGCTGTATTACCAACGTCTAAGGGTAACCCTACAGGTGCGAAGACATACAACTACTGGTCAGCCGCAGCATCAGCTACAGTGGCTGAAGGTGCTGCACAAGCAGAAACAAGTCTCCAGACTTCACCTGAAGGTGCTGCCGTTGGCACCTCATCAAGCGTCCAAAGCCAGGCCGCATGCAAACTCGCAAAGCAGATTATCAGTGCGTGTAGTAGTCTCAACAGTGACATGCCTGCTTACTTAACCTCGTCTAACGTGATGAGTCCAAATAATCTCAGTACGATATCATCTGGCGCCTCGTCTACAAGCACTGGTGCAGATAGTATTACAGCACCAATTTCATACCAAAAAACCGACTTTGCTACGACGAACATGATGCTTTCCGTATATATGACACTGGAATCCCTAACCGGCATGAAACTATTCTCCAGCCCTGTCACAGATACAAGTACGTACAAAGGTATCTCGAATGGTGTGTCCGCATCAAGCTCCATGTGCAATACAACTGGAGTGGCGAGTCTTGCTAAAGGCTGCGATGGTGATAATGGTAGCGGCTTTTTGGAGAATTTAGACAGTAGAAGCCTCCTGGTGATGGGAAGGTCAGATAGTAATCCAAATACAACAAGAGCTGGATTGTTCGGTATGGTACGTCTACAAGATGTTGGGTCAAATGTGTATGCCGATCCGCTAGCAAATCTGACAAATCTCGGCGTCACCATGATCTCATCAGCCGTTTTTTATTATATGGTCACGATGCAACAGTTGTTCGAGGCGCTACTCACAATCAGTGGATTTTACACCACTTATTTGGTCTTGGCTAAGATGTTAATGGCGATCGGAAACTTGGCCTCCCTTGGTAGTTTCGAGCCTGTATTTGTGTCAATGGCAGCGTTAGTAGAGTCTTTTCTACAGATGATGTTTGCGCTCGATAAGTTTGCACTTGAAGTATTCTTACCCCTAGGGTCAGCTATAGCTGGCATTTTGTTCACACAAGGCGTTGTACTTGGTGTCTTTTTGCCATTCCTGGCAACCATTATTTATCTTTTTGGGGTTTTGGGTTGGTTGTTTTCTGTCTTAGAAGGCATGGTGGCGTCGTCGCTGGTTGCTATGGGCTTAACGCACCCAGAGGGCCATGACCTACTCGGACAAACCGAACAAGCGCTGATGCTGTTACTTGGCGTCTTCATACGGCCTGTCGCCATGATACTTGGGCTTTTCTTCTCCATCAGCGTATCGCAGGCAATATTAAACTTAGTCAACACAGGGTTTTTATTTGTTACCAGCGATTATTTTAACACGACAATGGCTGCCGGGGCTGCTGGGGCAAACGTCGGAGCAACCTACAGCAAAGTCGTATCCGTCGCATCCATCGGCTTGCTGCTGGTCTACACCTACATCTGCTATTCAATCCTTGAAATGTGTTATGGTCTCATATCCGGTATACCTGATCGTATTCTGCGATGGATTGGTGGTCCAGAGACACAAAGTCAAGCAACGCAAATGGCTGGCAAAATCAAAGACGAAACCAAAGGGGCTGCACAGCAAGGTGCTCAAGGTGCTGGACAGACAGTGCGGGCACCACAAGTACAGCCAGCTTCAACAGGTATTAGTGTTGCCGGTGCTACCCGGAAAGAAGAGAAGAAAGACGATGAGAATGAGATTATATCATGATAATCTATGGAGCTGGCCGTTACAGCTAGCGTTTACAACGATGAGTAGCTTGTCGGAGAACCATTGCGTGTGATGTTCCGGGTTTACAACAAAGTATCGTACATAGCGAAGCATGCGCTCATATATGCTTTATGCTTATGCATGACAATTGGTTGGACCCAAGCAAGCGCCCAGCTCGGTGGTATTGGTAAATCCATTTCAGGTGGGGCTAATACCGTCGGCCAGGGTATCACAAATACAGCCAACACCGTCGGCCAGGGTGCAACAAACACAGCCAATACCGTCGCCCAGGGTACAACAAATACAGCCAATACCGTCGCCCAGGGAAGCGAAAATCTTGCCAATGAAACGGCGTCCTTTTTCGGCAAGAAAAAATCCTCAGAAGCAGCTCCTCCACTTGGCTCGACGGCTGAGTCGACAGGTTCAACTTCAACTCCTTCCGCAGCAGATTCCAGCATGTACACAATCCCCGGGCTGGACAGTTCGATCATTGCACGGTATCTGGTAGCAGGGGCTGACCAATCATTAATCATTCTCAATGATGTCACCGGCACCTTGAGTAATATTAGTACGCTAGCAGGTAGAACCTCACCCTATGCCTACGTCACGCAGAGCCTTGTCGACTATTTTACGCGTGGCATGTTTTCAATTGCATTAATTTTATTTAGTTATACAACCATCATGGGCACAATATACACCGCCGATGAGGGCGAGGTCATGGGCCGTAAGTTTCAGACATTCTTTGTTTTATTTCGCAGTTTGATAGCAATCACGCTGTATTTTCCTCTACAAAGTGGATACTCGATTTTACAGACCTTGGTATCCACCATTGTGATCACCTCAGTGATGGTCGCAAATGTCGCCTGGTATACTGTGGTCACCATCATGGTCACGATGTTTAGTGGAACGTTTGGCAACAGCTTAATGCCCTACATTGGCGATGAAGATCAGATCATACAACAGGCAACTCAGGCAGCAACAAACAGTGTCGACTCGACTGTGACTGCAAAAACAACACTGTATCTCATTGCCAGTGGGACATCGCAACTTGCCTCCCAAGCTATCTATATGGGGCAACTCGCACAAATGATCTGCGTCTATGAAAACTACGACCAAGGCAACAACAGCGATGGAATCAGTAATGCTTATAACGCGATCAATGATAGCATTTTCTGCTCCGGAGACGACTGCCCATTTTCCAACCCAAGCGAGAATATCAGCCTAACACTACCAAAGCCCAGCAGAACAACAAATGACTGCGGCACGGTGAAGTTTACGGTGACTAATAACTACCAGAGCTATGCCGGCGCCGTCATTCAACCAGCCCTATCACAGTTAAATGGGTTGGCTCGCATGTATTACGAAAGTGCTGTTTCGACTTCGAATAAACAGGTGACTGATACTGTTGCTAAAACGATTGCTAATGAATTATACAGCATGACAAGCGGCAGTCTCGTTTCGATGATTACCTCATACATGGTCCAGAACCCCGATCAGCTAACGACGTCCCAAGCAGATATCATCAAAAACCTGACAAAAGGTGGGTGGGCAATGGCTGCAAATAATTATTTCTACTATGCATACACGTACTGGAACAATCTAGATACAAATACACAGTCACCAAACTATGACAGTTATATTTATGTCCAACCAGTTAGAAGTCAAAGCGAAAACTTTAGCTTTTGCCCCAGCGCATCATCAAGCACGTCAACCAATGCATCCATCAGTGTGATGAATGCGATGTGCAACAGTCTGATCACGTCTGGCAATGTCGGTAAATCTGCACAATGCGCGACAACACCCACTGCAAGTGGCTGTCCTGGCGCCTCAAGCAGCACGGAGACATACTCAGGGTCAATGCAGCAGTGCGCACTGAATATCAATAATTGCAAAAACATCAATCAATATCTTATCGCTAACCAAGAAGAGGGCGGCCAAACCGTGGTAAAGCCGAAAGATTTCATCAAAGTGTTTTACAAAGGATTTAGCACGCAAATTTCAGATATGGACTCAGTCAAGTCATTTGCACAGATCGAGGCGATGACCAAGCTTTGTAATGTGCCATTTGCAACAAGTTCGCTCAACAGTTGCGAAGACGAGGGTAGCTTTTTAACTCCGGAAACAGGCACAGAGGCGCTATTGCCTGCTGCAATCGCTGCTGGAGCTGTGCTGTCTTTGCTTCCGCGCTATGCTTGGTTGGCAATCGTATCACCATTCGTCGCTTTTTACGGCGGAATTGCGTGGTACCAGAACTATACAGATTTGTACGATCTTGTCAGTGACCCGACTAAATTATATCCCGACACACTGGCATTTAGTGTGCAATCATTTACCTATTTGACCGTGAAGGCTTGGTTTGACACGTTTGATACAAGTCGCAACTATCTTTTTGTCTTTCCAGTGCAAACATTCAGTGCATTTGGGTTTCGCGTTTTGCTACAAACAGTCGCTTTTGTCTTCAATGTCGGCACAGCAACCTTCGCTGCGAATATGAGCATGACGTTTGGTTATTTCTTTCGTCAAGTGCTTATTGATTCGGCCATAGCCGTGACACAATATTACGGAACGTTCACCTGGCGGTATGGCTGGTATTGGCTCCAAGCAAACATATTTGTCATTTTTCCATCGCCAACGCTACCACTAATATGGGTTGATTATATACAATTAGCTAAGGATACAGGTATCTATGCGCCATTGCCAGTGTGGTGGACGATCTTTATTTTATTTATTCCAATCCCTATTGGCTTAATGATTGGTTTAGCAATCATACCATTTGGTGCGCTCTCATTGCTCGTGTCATTAGCAGGGACTATCACAGAGATTTTCAACCCTGCTCAAATTCTATTACAACTCAATTCATTCATCATTTCACGGTATAACCCATTGTATCTTGCAATTGCGACACCGATTATCTCCTTTTCGACTTTGTTCGCCTTCTTCCTACCACTGTATCCCCTGGTGGTCTATACATTAACAATCATAACCTGGGTAACTCAGTATATTGAGACCCTCTTGGCCATGCCAATCATATTATTAGGTATGGCAAACCCTGAAGGGCATTCGCCATTACTAGGTAAAGCAGAGAAATTGATCATGTTGCTGGCGGTTTTATTTGTGCGTCCGATTACCATTGTCATGGGTTTTGTCGCAGCAAATATTGTAGCCAGTATCAGTGTTTTCATATTCTGCCATGTGATAATACCAATGTTGGACATGCAAATAGGGCAGTGGGCAGCCGGCTATGCCTTGATGACGGTATCGGGCGCTGGGGGTGTAACACCAGTATTTGATAGTGGGGAGGTCACTATTCAAGCTGTGATGACCGTCGTCGCATTAATTATGTTTAGTATGGTGCTTTATTATTTACTTCTGAATGCATTTAGCCTTATCTATAAATTACCCAATGGGATAGCCAACTGGATTGGTCTAAGCATGATGACCAACGCACAAGAGGAAGAGATCATGATGCAGCTATCTGGAGAAATCAACAACATCACAGGGTCTCTGACAGAGGCCAGCACATCCATAGCGACCACTCAAGGAGACGCAAGCTCACCCGGCGGCGGGCTTGATCCAAATCAGAGCTACAGTAAAGGAAAAAGCGCTTACAAAGAGGACATGGAATCTGGCGAGGCACGTAGAGAAAGTCAAGGAAATGCAAAACATAACAGGGGCGAATCATGAGGGCCTTGACACCAGTATTCGAAACGATGAACAACATGCGGGGGGAACGATACACATGATGTTCTGGCTTAGCAAGAGAAGATGTTACCCTGTAAAGCGTGCGCTTGTTTATGCTTTGTGCCTATGCATGACAATTGGAGGACCGCAAGCATTCGCCCAGCTTAATCGTGTCAGTAAAGCCGCTTCAGATGGAACAAACACCGTTAGCCAAGGCACATCCGATTTTGGCAAAAGTACTACCCAGGGCGCATCCGATGTAGGCCAAAGTGCTGCCCAAAGTGGGGTTGGCCAAGATGCATCCGATTTTGGCCAAAGTACTGCCCAGGGCGCATCCGATATTGGCCAAAGTGCTGCCCAAGGCGCATCCGATATTGGCCAAAGTGCTGCCCAAGGCGCAGAAAATCTTGCCAATGAAACGGCGTCCTTTTTCGGCAAGAAAAAATCCTCAGAAGCAGCTCCTCCACCCAGCGTGGAGCTTCAATACCAGTCGCAAGTAGAGGGAGTAGAGCAATTCAACGCATTCGCGCTCCCTACCGACCAGCTACCAGCTGGTTATGAGTGTGGTGGCCTTGCTGGTAGCCCGAATATTTACACAACTGCTAAGAATAGTGGTTGGCTCTATTCAGGCTTTCTTTACAGTGGCTTTCTTTTTACACTTAACGAGTATAAGGCACTTCACGGCAATAGCAGCGCATACAGCAACCCTGGTGCACCAATGTTTCCTGATGATACAGCTAATAACCCAGCAAACAGCAATCCAGGTCTATTTACGTTGGCAGCATGTGATATGAGCTACTGCATTCTCGAAAAAATCTTTGGTCAAATGCCAGGTATATTCTACGCAGCAGGTTCACCCAAGTGCGGGGTGGTCAGCGACATAGGACCGCAAACAATCAACAATTTATTACGCCTATTCAACATGGGTATATTCTGTGTGGTGTGTGTTGTAATTGGTTATGGGGTTATTGGCAAGGGCGTATTGCAAGGTGGTTTTGAGGGCGACATCCTGCAGAAAAACCTCACGCTGATGACAACCACTCGAATGGCAGTGTCCATATTCAGCATCATTCCGATTCCTGGCATCGGCTATTCAGCGATGCAAACGTTTATCATGTATATCGTACTCCTCGGTGTTGGATTAGCAGACGCAACGTTTCGTGTGGGGCTTGATGCGTTTGTACAGTATGGAGCAATTTTTAGTTATACCGGTATCAAATCTGACACCAACACAACCACAAGTGGTGACACAATGGATTATACACTGACAAACGTCCAAGCACTGTTCAACCCAAAAACGCAACCATCTGGCGAGAAGTATGCAGCCATTATGGGCCGGTTTGCGTGTGCAACGTACAAACATATCCTCAACAAGGCAGTCGATCAGGATAATTACAATGGCCTCAGTAGCATCTATGGCACTGCTGATGCAGTAGCCATCAATGATGTGATGAAAGTAGATCAGAACGGTCAAGAGGTTACCATCTCATTTGGTGATTTCAGTGAGAACAACAACAGCGACACTAACAGCGACACGCCCTCGTGCGGCAAAATCACCTACACACTTGCTGATAGCAACAGTAACTTCAATAGTGATCCAGCAAACTTCATGCTTAATAAACTCTACAGTGCAACGACCAATGCAATGTTCCAAGCAACACAGTTCTGGCTAAGCGACGAAAAAACGCAACAAGAAGATAATTATTTAAAATGCCTAGAAAACAAGACCTTCACAGGTAGTGACCTTTATATGTACCAGTATGACCCGGCCAGCGGCAACAATGGGCAACCTGTACTACAGGCAACACCCATTGCGGTCGTTTGTACGTTTGATTCAAGTGCCCCACAAAATCGTGTCAACGCCATCAATGGGTACGTCAGTGCGACATCAAAATATGCTTCAGCAAACCAAATAGCCTGGGTCGCTGGCTGTAGCGGCAACTGCATGAAGCAACTGAGTCAAAGCATCATCTCGGATGTCGCAGACGTGATCAAAACAAAGTATGACTCCACCATTGCGTTGGATACAGATCAGCTTTCCACGTTCAATTTCGTAAGCAGTACCCAAGCTGGTTCACCAGACAAATGGGTAGATACAAATAGCCAGTATATGGACGCACCTTATACAGCTGACTTATTAAGACTGACTCAGGCCTATAAAATCATGCAATGGGCGTTAATAACAGATGGGTCAGTGACGGATAACATTTATACCAACATCATGACGCCTGTACCGTCATCTCAAGCCAGTCAAGCACCAAAACTGTCATCTAGTATGGATAAAGCTGCTCTGAATGGGCTTGTACAGAGTATGCTGGCGCCATTTTTTGGGAATTATTCGGTTGATTTTATCAGCTCCAAAGGGCACATACTGACCTGGAAAAACCTTGCTGTGTCATCCAACAGCTTTATCACGTCAATGATGATGGTGATGCAAAGAATGATCGGCTTTTACTTCTATGCTCCGGGGACACTGACCACTGGTGATCAGTATCGTGATGAATCAGGGAAAGACAGTCCATCCAAATACGGTACATGTCAAGACACATATAGTAACAGTTGTAAAGGGTCGCGAATCGATAGCTGTTTTGAGGACATGAACAACGCAGGATGTTTTATGAATCAAGGTAGTGACGGCAAACCAGTCGCCAGAGGGCTCATTGGAACATTATCATTTATGTACAACGTTGGCTCTGACACAGAGGGTTATGCCTTTGGTGATAGCATCAGCTACAATCCGTTAGCCGATTATATTGAAATTGGTTATACCATCTTGACTGCAGCTACCTACTATTTATTCGTCAACAACTTTCAAATCTTTGAGTTATATGCTGAACTCGCAGGCGTGACTTTGGGGATAAAATCAGGCATTAATGTTGCCGGTGCTGCGGTATTAACACTTGCACAAAGCCCATTGTTACCACCATGGTGTAATAGAGAATGCCAATACCTCATTGCTGAAGCAGGGTCAGCAACAAAGATGGCCCTTGATATTTATACGCAAGTGGATTATGACCGTATTGAATTCTACAACAGTATTGGAACGACCCTCATCATGCTGATCGTGCCATTTGGTGCCATACTGACGGTTCTATTACCACTTTATCCAACGATTATATTTATTGTGGGTATATTCGGTTGGGTGGCCTCAGTTATAGAGGCATTAATCGCAGGCCCAATGGTAGCTGTGGGATTAGCGCATCCAGAGGGATCAGACTTCCTTGGGAAAGCGGAGATGGGCATGGGCATACTCTTCCAGACATTTCTCAGGCCAGTGCTTATTGTCCTGGGGGTCTTCCTTTCGGTCTGTGTGATCAATATTGCCTTTTATGTTTTCAGTGTGAGCTTCGCCACCACCTACAACAGTCTAGCAGGCTACACAATAGCAAGCGGCACCCAGGGGCCTTTGGCCAGCGCAATGTCATCATACAATAGCTGGGAAGTGCTCACAGCCATTATGGTGGTTTTGGTGATGCTATATGCGACGGTATCATGGCAGATTCTATCGTATTGTTGTGTTTCCATGATCAAGTCCAGCAATGAGGTGCTGGCATGGGTAAGTTCAGGAAGCGACAGTCGATTTGTCAGCACGGTAGATATTCTGGCTGCAACAAAAGGGCAAGTGCAATCAGATGCCGGCGCCATTGGAAGAACGCTAGACCAATCAGGGAAAATAGGCTCGTTGGTCAAAGAGGGTGCAGCAAGTGCGCAGGGCGCAGTAGATCGAATCATGAGCGATATACAAAATCGAGACTCTGCGAAGAACTTCTTTGTCGCGCTGCGTGAAAAAGCTTACGATGACTGGCTTGTCGATGGTAAATCTCCATTCCTTGAGGCCTACCGATCGTTGACAGGTTCAGACAAAGGTAGGTATCATTTAAGCGAAGATCGTGCCAAAGAAGCAAATAAGGCCGCACAAGAATCTGTCAAGCGATTGGTTAAAGCATACAACGACGACAAAGGTAATGATGAGCTTCGTAGAGAAGTCATGAAACGGATACCTGACAAAACTTCAGAGGCCTACAGGAAGTTATTGATCAAAGATACGAGTGATAATATCGATATGAAAGATCTTGGCGTAACACGTCAAGTTGGCAGTGACATCCGTACCGAACAAGCAGATCCAGTACAATACGTAATGCCCTACAGGGATGCAGAGTACAACACAGACATAACAGAAATCATCAATAAGAGCAGAGCTGAAGTGGATGGTAGTCTCCCTTCTGTGGAGGAAGTGTTGCCGAAGGCGTATCGCAACCCTGAGTTACCACCAGAGCGGCCACCAAGAAGCGATGAAGGACAATCTGATACCTAAACAACTGCCAACGATGGTATACGCATCGTAAAGCAAATCCTACTACGAGAA
>PBLX01000053.1 GCA_002722435.1 Legionellales bacterium
GCTGGTTTCCTGCTTTCTTCCGACTCAATTGGCAACTTCACATGGCAGGACGACCAAGAAATTCGTTACGCAGAGGGCCGAGCCGATGACGTTTCACACTCCGACACGGATCCCGATGGAACATGGGTATTGACATGGACAGCCCCTGATGACGACATGGGTATAGTACAATTTTGGATAGCCGGAAATTCAGTAGATGGAGGGGGGATTCCCGACGAGATGGATTACTGGAACGTCTTGTCATTCTCGATCAACCCACCTGGCACTATTGCCACAGATGAGAGCGGATCAACCTTGGAAACCCGAACTATCTCTGTTGGTACCTATGATTCTCTATTCCTGCTAGAAGTGTCCGAAGATCAACTCGAGAAGGAACGCCAGGACGTAATATCTCAAAGGGTGTTCTCACAAGGTAACCTGTTCTACTGGACTAGCCTAACTGCACTTATAGTAGGGGCCGTCTTCCAAAAGGAGATTCTCGAACGTAAATATGATGATGGACCAGAATTCTTGGCGAGCGAACTCGCCTATCCCCAAGGTTTCCGCCGGTTGTTTGGCTGCTTGCTATCGTTCTACCTAGGCGTCAGATGGGCTAGCTCCGATAGCCCCATTGTTTTCCAGGGTGTGGATTTCACAGACTTTGCCACCGGTACAGCATTCTTCGTCAGTGCATGGGCTGCTTATGGCGTGTATAGAACGGTTCTTGCAGCCAGAACCTTACCCGATGCGAAGGATGTATTGTGACTAGCGAATTAGCCAACGTCCTCCCTAACTGGGATATTCAAGAGCACCTAAGAGAGCTCAACACAATAGCCCGGAGAATCTCATTTACATTGATTATCATCTGTATCTTCTTGTCCTTATCGATAGATAGTATGATGACTCACTGGTTAAGTGTATTACCATTGGAAACCGGTCCAAACAACGAGAACATGTCCATCTATGGGCCGTACGAATGGCTACAGTTGAGGTGGGCCGCTGTGATCCTCCTAGGATTGTTGTCATTGTTGCCATTGATCTCGATACAGGCTTATTTGTTCGCTAGGCCGGGACTGTATCCATCAGAGCGCAATTGGCTGATATCCGTACTTATCCTCACGACAACTATCACCCCAATGGTCATATTCCTAATATGGTATCAGGGTCTACCCATCCTGTTTGAGTTATCTGAAGCGTCTGGCAGGCCAGATGGCGTGCTTGTTAGATACGACGCCTCTTCTATCTTCTCCATAGGTTTGGCACTTTCATGGGTCCTTGTGATCTGGTCGGTGACAACTATTTTTCTCTCTCTAACGAGAATATATGGCATGGTAAACAACGGCGAGATTAGGTTCAGGAAGCGCTTACTAGCAATTTCAACAGGTGTGATAATTCTAACTTTGCCCATCGAATTTGATGGATTGAAGATTATGATTGCAATACTTTCAGCGATATTATCCGATTTCGTATCAAACTCCATGCCCGTCAGAATCATCAGTTAAAATGACAATCGAACTTGACTCAACGAGATAACATCTGGGGATTGACTTGAAAGCATTAGGTACCGGCCAAAAGGCGTGAGCAAAATAACAATAGGTAATATTTTCCGAATTCTTTCTGTTACCGTGCTATTGATATCTTCATCGTTCGTATACATTAATTCTGAATCGGTAAATGACGCCATATCATCAACAGTCGAAACGAGAAATGATAATGAAAATCCATTAATCGGACTCTCAGAAAAAGAATTCTGGCCGGTGATAAGAGTCAGTTTCCCCGCCAAGCCTTTTCCCAACTCACTACTGGGGGATTTGTTTGAAGGAAATAATTCAGCACAACAATACATCTCCGAGATGAGCGGCGGTGATTCTCAATTGACCACGACTGTAGTGGGAGAGACGTGGGCATCACCATACTTGGAGTCTCACTGGGGAACAGATTCCGAAACTGAGAGAGACACCGGAGCAGACTCAGGAGGGGCTAGAGAATTAGCAAGACAAGCGATAATCAGTACATTTCAGGACCGAGATATCTCCCAGTGGGATCTTAATGGTGATCTCATTGTTGATAGGCTAATCATACTTCACTCTGGACAAGCTCAAGAAGAGGGCGGGCCATCAACAAGCATTTGGAGCCACTTCTCAGCATTTTACGAACCCGTAGCGATCGGTGAGTACACATTCGAACACTACACGATGGCCTCAATACATGGGGGCCTCGGAGTATTAGTCCATGAGATGCTCCATCAGATGGGTGCCGTAGATTTGTACGATGTCCATAGCGATGCACCTACGAGAAACTGGCATGGACTAGGTGACTGGGACGTAATGGCCAGTGGAAATTGGGTAGAGGATGGCTCTAAGCCAACGCTACCCTCATCTTCCACACTCGAACTAATTGATGCAATAGATCCAATTGAGCCCAGTTTAATCTCTGATGGAAACTTCTCCCTGGAACCACTGTCCAATGGCGGTAATCCGCTAAAGATTGAGATAGCCCCGCAAGAGTATATCTGGATTACACTCAGGTCGAATACAGGTTTCGACAAGGGTTTGCCTGGGCACGGCATACTAGTCGAACAGCAGGATCTCAACTTCGGAGACGTGTCTTCTAACCTAGTGAATACCGATCCAACAAAACCATGGGTTAAGATCGTTGAAGCAGATGGAGATGACGCTCTATTGAGGGCTAGAGACTATGGTTCAGCAGGCGATGTTTTCGATGTTGGTGATAGATTCGGCCATACTGGGAAGAAGATTTGGGACAATCACGGGAGGCTTGTCCAATGGACAGTCAATGTCATAGATGTTAGTGAGAGTGCGGCAGTCATCGATTTCGATTACGTTGGTGATGTGAACTCTACACTGACCATGCCCCGGAATCCTATAGTGGTTCTAAATGATGAACCAATCATTGCAGATATGTTAACCACCGACAAATGTGTAGTTGAAGTTGATATTTCATCGACAGGCGGAGTTGTCGTCCCTCCTCACAATAGCAACTCTACCAGGATTCAATTAATCGAAATAACAAACTCTTCTACTTCCAAGGGGACGATTGAAGGGACTATTGGTTGCCAGGATCGCCCGAAGAACACAGTTTCCATTGATTGGATCGTAGTAAACCATAGGCTATCCACAGATGATATAGTATCAACCGTACCTTGGGACTCAGAATCTACCATTGCTCTATATCCCGAATCAATCGGTTCCGGTCCTAGGATATACAGCAGCATCACGATCGAAGGTGCCGCTGGAAGAATTGCTGAACCACTAACCAAAGGTACGTTCTACCCCGGGGACGCGGTCGAATTGCGAATTACCCCCGATGGACTTCTGGAGCCGAGGATGATTGCAAAGGGGGAGCTTGTCATTCTAGACTCGGATAACATAGAACAAAGAGTCCCTTTCCAATTAACTGCAGAAGGAGATCTGCCTTTCGGACCATTAAACTGGCTGGCAATTCCCTCCAATGCAATTTCAACCGTTCTTATATTGATGGCGTTATCCCTAGCGTCTGGTAACAGGCAGAACAGGCAAAATTAGTTCCTGACAGGATTACTCCATCTTGAATCGGAGGGAGGCCTGGATATTTGCAGGTATCTCCACCTTTTTCCACGTTCGTATATTGGGTATAGCCAATGCTTGTTTACGCCTGAGGCCAACCTCGACGAGAGACAGGCCTCGGCCCAGTTCTTCGGATTATCAGATGATGGGTCCACTACTAACCAAGGAGCGTGCCCTTCCCCTACATCTGATGGGTAGCATCTCCACTTCGTCCCGTACTTGAAACCAGACCTAGTGTTCAGACCTCTTTTCCAAAGATCGAGAACTATACTAGACGATAGCGACATGTTCTCAGTTGCCTGATTCGTTACGGACTGGACAACCTCGTATTCGATATTATCGAGCTGTCTGCCGCCATGTACTGGCAATCCAATAGCATCGAATTCCCAATCTCCGTCCTGGATAATGAATACTCCATCTTCTCCTAAATCAATTGATTTAAGCCTCGAAATTCTTTGAAAATCATTAAATTCTGGTGGACGCAATATTCCAGTTGGATTAGATTCAGATATACGATAAGTGACTACAGACTTTTCCTCATCCACGACAAGAACCTCTGAGATCCTATCCTTCGAATATACCTCATTTGACCACTTAAGCAATGACTCTAACGAATGAGATTGATCGGAATTACCACTCAATAATTCACTCGAATTGAACCAAATAACTTCTGAGTCTGGGTCATCTCTAGAAGGGTGTTTATCCGATGCCCACCTTATGCCCCATGAATTAGAATCATCTAATCCCAATTTAGAGAAGTTTTCCCGGAGTACAACTTTGTTACCCGGAACTCTTAATGCTTCTAGAATCGCATATTCTTGTATTATTGACGGTTCATACATTAATCTCTCATTTACCCATTCCAACATGGCATTATCGTCTGGAATAAAAGGAAAGGAAATGCCCCTGTGATTCCTTGAGAATATGACTTCAATGTCAGAAAGCGCTAATCCACCTCCATCGACAAGTGCCCCAATAGCCGATTTCTCCCATAATCTACTATACGCTGGTCCATTGAAAACCCAGCATTTCCCGGTCCACTCCATGTATGAACGGGGACGCTGTCAAATTAGACGCTATCCCCAAATATCATCCGTGTGACCTCCGTGGGATCAATGTGACCGATGACGCTGACGAAAGAAGACAGGAAAGCCTCAAGACTCTGCGTAATCTTTTGAAATCAATAGATGGACAGAAGGTGACACTTATTGGTGACACAATGCTCGATAGATATCACCACGGATTTGCAAATAATTTGAACTCCACAGCTCCAGTTCCAGTGCTAAAGATAACCCATTCCGAAGAGTCTCCGGGCGCATCTGCACATATAGCCATAGGACTGTCTTCATTCGGAATGAGGGTCTCATTCCATACTGCGTTGGGCGAAGACTCTGAGGGCGAGTCGATAATTTCTAAACTCAAAGAATTCAATATTTCGACGGATAAGGTAAGCATCATCCCATCCAGGGAGACTCTTACAAAGATTCGATTCTTCGGCAGCAGAGAGAGCCTTCTCGAAAGAGGGCAAATACTTCTTCAGGCGGATCGAGGTACCAACGAACCCGTAGATGCCGAAATCTCTTCTGAGCTCGCGGCTTCTGCAATAGAAGATTTAGATGATAGTTGTGCCTTGGTTATTTCTGACTACGACAAGGGAGTCGTTACTATCGAAGAATCTCTTAAATTAATTTCCAGGGCTAATGAAATTGGGATTCCAGTGATAGTCGATCCCAAATTAACAGGCCTGGAAAAGAGCCGAGGCGCATCGGTTGTGATTTTTGAGAAGAGGGGTATGTCCCTTTTATCTCGCCGAATCGGATCAGACATAGAGGAAGCGGCGCAAAATATGTTGGTTGAGTATTCATGGGATGGAATCCTTGTACTCGGAGGGATTAACGGCGTCCAATTGTACCAGCGTGATTCTGAATCGATACTGATACCATGCATGGCACCTGCTGCAGAACAGCAGATCGGAATGCATGATGCAGCTGCAACATCTCTTGCAGCAGCTCTGGGCTCAGGCCTAACCCTCTATGATGCGGCATTGCTAGCATCAGCAGCCTGCGAATGCGTCCTTTCAGCTAGTACGGCAAAAGAGTATATTGATCGAGATACACTAGGACTATGGCTCGATGAGCTTTCATGGCAAATGAGAATATCTGACAGATAGAAACATGATTGCATGAGATTGAATAGTGTTGCTTAACGCCGTAACCACGAGAGCCATGTTGAATATACGCAATCGAGGCTTTGCCGTCTTAGTGATCCTATTACTTGCTTTGAATACACCAGCATTAAATTCCCTGGGGGAAAATGACATTCCCGCTACGCTTAGCATAGATGTAGAAGACGGTTCCGTCATTGATGAAGAATTCTTATTCACAGCTTTATTTATTGATGAATTGGAACCCCATTCCGCAAGTTGGGAGTTGTCAGACTCTACTTCAACGAGGCACTACGTTTCGGTATCTAAATTCCATCAAGGTGTTACTTCTGGCCCAGTAACTGAATGGACATTCGATATCGTCATCTCCCCCGAAACTATAGGCTCATGCTCATGCATCCTGGTCGTGAGCATAATTGACTCGGGGGGGGTCCATCTTGTAGAGTCTGTAAGCATTTTCATTCGAATCCTTGGTGTTAACGATGAATCATTTCCTCCAACCCTGCATATCCATGAAACTGGATTGGATAATTGGCATAGTGAATCATATGCCCTAGACGCGTTGTCTTCAACTATAGATGGCACTATACCAGCATTCTCTACAATAATTCGCCCTTCAAGTACGATCAAGTGCACCTATGGGGGGATTGAGGACGAAGACTCACTTTATGCGGTTAATTATAACTCAACTCTGCACTCAAGCCTATCAGAAATCACGTGGGATGGCGATACTCTAACTTTCGATATAGACCTGGTCGACTTCGATGATGGATGGCACGACGTAATAATATTCGCTCAATCCGAAATCGAAGATTCAACATACTCTCACGATTGTATAAGTATTAGGATCGATAACACCCCTCCTAGAATAGTATTGAATGTTCCAGAAGAGCTACCCGAAGGTACGGACATGATATACTTAGATGCCTCTTCGACCTTCGACGAATACTGGGGAATACAAGGACTAACATACACCTGGTCAATAAAGAATTCTGGAGGCTCAGGTGAAGGAACAAATCAGGTTTTCAGTGGTCCCGATTACCGGTCAATTGAACTCGATATAGTTAGCTCAGGAGTTTACAACGTTACACTATCTGTATCTGATAATGCTGGGAATATGGGCCTCTCAACTACTACGCTGGAAATTGTCAACATGGCTCCATTAGCACGCCTGACCATTAATGGAGAGGATTATTTTGATAATGATCAAGTTACTCTATATCCAGACTCTGCGATTTTTGTCGATGCCTCGTCGTCCACAGACACCTTGAACGATATAGATGGACTCAGATATGTTTGGAGAGTTGACAATGTCCCGACCTATGAGGGCTCTTCTAGATCTATATCATGGCCCGATGGGGTGGATGACAATAGCTTCGTACTATCGATTGAAGTAATTGACGACGACTCTGAGTCATCTATGATCTCAGTTACCGTAGTGGATAATAGTGTATCCGGTAATCCTCCCCTTTCAATACTAATTCTGATTATTTCTGGTAGCTTCTTGTCATATTCTCTATTTAGAAGATCGAAATCAGAGGATTCAGAAATTCCCAAGTGGAACTAATCCTGAAAAGACCAAAAGGCAGTAATTACAGGGATTCGTATGAGTTTGCCTTTCGATAGGGAAGAGTACCTTCGTCGTCAGGAATCAGTATTCTCTAAATTACCCAAGTCGAGCTTAGCAATCATACCCACAAATGATCGAAAAATACGATCTAATGATGTCGCATATCCATTTAGAGCCAATTCATACATGCTATATCTTTGCGGCTGGGAAGAAGATGAGGGCGTATTGCTAGCAACGAATTCGTCTGGAAAATGGGTAACAACACTGTTTGTACCAGATAGGGATACAACCAAGGAAATATGGGAAGGGATACGTACAGGTGTCGACGGTGCGAAGTCATGGCCAGTTGACCATACCGATTCATTACAAAGGCTTGATTCCTGCATCAAAGAATTAGTTTCGGATAGAATTAGAGTTTTCACAATTCCAGACGCATCCTCCTCAATGGACATCCTGTTAGATGAGAAAACCGAGAGCGATGACTTACGCCCCTATATCGACACAATTAGAAGGGTCAAATCGGCAAATGAAATCCAATACATGCAAGAGGCCGCATCCATTGCGTCATCCGCGCATGAGAAGGCAATGCGCCATTCTCGACCCGGCATGGGGGAATGGGAGATCCAGTCCCTGGTCGAAGGACACTTCCTGTCCTCACTAAGCGAATGGAGCTTTCCATCAATAGTAGGCGGGGGGGATAACGCGACTGTACTCCATTACAAGAATAACAACCAGGTGATAGGTTCCGGGGATCTTGTACTAGTGGATGCAGGTTGTGAGGTCAGCGGATATGCGTCAGATATTACTAGAACATGGCCAGTGAATGGGAAGTTTTCTCAACCCCAGAAAGAGATTTACGAACTCGTCCTAAAGGCTGAACTAGCAGGTATAGAGGCTTGTCAACCGGGAATGCCATGGGTTTCCATGCATGAGGCAGTATGTGTGACTATAGCAGAGGGACTGATAGAACTTGAAGTACTAAACTGCAGTCTAGAAGATGCATTGGGCAGAGTCGCGGGAAAACCCGGTGTTTTCGAGGGCCAAATACGAAATTTCTTCATGCACGGTACTGGGCATTTTCTAGGATTGGACGTGCATGACGTTGGAGGAGGCCGCCAGGGCGACCCTAACTCCTCTTTCCTCCTAGAGCCTGGGATGGTTTTGACAATCGAGCCGGGACTTTACTTCGGATCTTGGAGAAATGATATATTAATCCCAGAAAGATACGCAGGTATAGGAATCAGAATAGAGGATGACGTTTTGGTAACGGAACAAGGACCCTTTGTATTATCATCATCGTGTCCGAAGCTGTTAGACGAAATTGAGCAGATAGTAGGGAAGGATACACATGACTGACTGGCAAAAAATCCTTGAGACGCAGCTTGCTGCGAATTCCCCTCCTATAACCGTAGAAGACGCTGAGGAAATATACCTCCACGCGCCACTAAGTGAATTGATGTATGCTGCTTCGGAGAGGAGAAAGTCACAAGTACCTGGAAATATCGTTACTTTTATGATTGATAGAAATATAAATTACACCAATATTTGCACAATTAACTGCAATTTCTGCTCCTTCTACCGTTCACCCGGTCATGAAGAAGGATATACCCAGACCTTTGACCAGATTAGCGCTAGAATTGAAGAGTTAGAGGAACTAGGCGGCTCGAGAATCTTGATGCAAGGGGGAGTTAATCCCTCACTAGACTTCGAATGGTACACTGAGTTACTATCAGAACTCTCTAGGAGGCATCCTTCTATAGCTTTGGACTGCTTCTCGCCCATTGAGATTGAGGGAATATCAGAAGTCTCTGGCCTATCCACGATCGAGGTCCTATCGAGACTTCGCGAATCTGGTATGCACGGGCTTCCGGGGGGAGGCGCCGAAATGCTCGTTGATACCGTTAGGAGTGGCATTTCACCCAAGAAAGGGTCCTCTGAGAATTGGATTAGGGTGATGGGGGAGGCTCAATCGCTGGGTTTGACAACATCTGCAACCAACGTTTTCGGCTTCGGCGAGAGTATCAGAGATAGGGTTGAGCACATGAAAAAGATTAGATCATTACAGGAGAACTCATTGTCAAATGGCTACCTTGGATTCACATCATTTATCTCATGGCCAGTAATGCTGGAGAACAATGCTTTCGGAAAAGTTGGGATGAGGAGGGGTGCGACAAACATTGGTGCAGGCTCAGTGGAGTACCTTAGGCATGTTTGCGTATCTAGATTATTCATGAATAATATTGACCACATTCAAGCCTCTTGGCCAACTATGGGATTGAATGTGGCTCAAATCGCTCTGACGGCAGGTGCAGATGACATAGGATCAACTATGATGGAAGAGAATGTAGTCTCCGCTTCTGGAACTACAAAGACGATGGCTACTATTTCTGAATTGAAGCAATCCATACTAAGTTGTGGCTTCACTCCAGCTAGAAGGGATTCAGATTACAATATTCTGGAAATTCTAGAAGAGGACGAGGCTCAATTACAGGTCTGATAGTTCTGCTCTACCACTAATCACAGGGGCCCTGAGAATTTTTGTCGGCTCCTCGGATTGTGGCATAATTATTGGTAAAACCCAGAAAATCCTCCTACCGTTGGATTCAAGAAACTCCAAAATAACCTCCCAATGGATAGCGACTAGTGACGAATACACGGTACCTGGCCATTGGTCTGATGGCATTTCCAGTGTGAATTCTGTTGTAGAATCAATGGTCTGTGTCCAATCGCCTTTTTCCATTATCCTGAGGGGTTCAAGAATAACTGATTTCTTCGAAGATAGTTGCATCGGAATAGATTCTCCAACACCTGTTCCAGTCTCATCTCCAGAGGCCAGTCTTTTCTCGGGTAACCTAGTTGACATTCCAGGAGCAGGCTGTCCAGCTTCATGTCTACCTAGTGTCGATAGTACCGAACTCCTCTCCGGCATAGCTACACCGACTTGGACTCTAGATCGAATTAACTGCAGACTCTTGTCTTTTTTTTGTACTTCGATATCTATCCCTCCCCTCTCAGCACTTATGCTAACTTCTGGTTCTTCGTATGGGCTATCTGAGATTTCTTTCTGCCTATTGAAATCTCTGAAGTTTGCAATTGTTCTGAATACAAGTGGTAAGATGAATAGTGGGAAGGTGTAGAATAGCAACCTAGGATAGTCCAACGGACCTATGGAAATCGAGCCTGCGATAGTTTCACCGATTATTCCCTGTTCGACTAATCCTGGTTCTATAGCATGAACAAACAAAGAGAGTATAAGTAATGATACTGTAGGGATGATTAACTTTCTAGAGATGTTGTGAAGCCTGTCTGGTTTGATAAACCAACCTACTCTTGTATCAGTCAAGAAACGTGGAGGAGAATCCGTGATTTCGCACTCTAGCTCTAGCAACCCATCATCCCATTCTTCCTGCTGTCTCCATTGAACGAACCAGTCATCTTCTGATCCAATTGTGAAACTCGTCACACTCATGCCAAAACTATCGATTGTAGCCATAGAAATTGGTATGTTTGTAGGATTCACGTGTTCCAGTTCAAATGGGGGGTACCTGATGCTCTGTACGTACCTATCCATGCTATCCCCACAACACGGCTTTGGCGGCTCTACCTGCAAGCCTTCTGAACTCCGGTACTTCCCTGAGCATCTTGATTCCTAGTGGTATTGGATTCTCAATGTCCCCGAATTCATTTATCAGGTCAGTAACCTCGGGCCTCGCCCAGACATCGAATATCCTCTCAAGCTCCACATCACTCATTTCAGTCAAAAATGCATCCCTTAATGCTCTCTTCTTCCTCTGATTCCTAGCCATCTCCTTTAGCAATGCAGATATTGATTTCATTGTGCCTAGGCTTAGTTCGTTATTCTCCATGCATTTGCTGAGTCTAGGCACGAGTAGGTCTACTTGTTTGAATCCAGGGCCTATGCCGCCCCCAGTTGTTGGTTTACACACCCCAGCAGAGTCTCCGAAAAGTGCAACCCTCTCGATTAGCGGCTTTCTAACAACGCCACTAGGAACCGGCCCGCAGAATCTGGCTACTTCAGAACATAGCTCGAACCTAGAGTTGATTTTCTGATCTTGCAACAAGTGGTCCAGATACTGTTCGCTGGATAGGCCATTCATCAACTCGGCCTTTGTCCATGTACCTACTCTAGTAGTATCTCCAGTGGGTATCGCCCAACTAAAGAATCCAGGTGCAATATTCTTTCCAGTGTACATGTCTAACATCCCTGAATCTCCGTTGTAGCCCGTTACTTCAATCTGGAAACCAATCATGGTTTCACGAGGATTCCCCATACGGAAATTTCTACGGACCCATGAGTGTGCACCATCGGCACCACATAGTAGCTTGCAATGAACGGTTTCGTCGCCATTCGGACCATCTATCTTTACTTCCACGAATTCATCAAAAACTACTGCTGAATACGGTTTTGATGACAGGAGGAGCTCTGTTCCGGTTGCTATCGATTGTATTACAACTGCTTCATCAAAGAGTTTCCTACAGACAGAGAATGTTCGTGGAACGCTTGGATCGCCTATCGTGACTCTTGTCCCTGTCGGACTATGGATGTTAGCACCCCAGATCGAGGTTAGAATCGTATTCTCCAAACCTATAGTCTTCATTGATGCGGGATTCACTAAACCGGCACATTGGAACGGCCTTCCGATTTGGTCATGTTCCTCTATCATGAGTACGCTGTTACCGTGTTCGTTGAACCTTCGTGAAAGGTAACCGCCAATTGGCCCTGCACCAACCACGACTACATCGAACTCACGAATCATATTATCCCCATACAGTACTATTTTTTGCTTCTACGCTTGGAATTTATTGTTTTCTTAAGATTTCCAATCAGAATGCTTGCATCAGATTTGGTGATTGTTTCTATTGATTCTGTTCTTACTGCCTCAAGAGCCTGCTCAATTGGCATCTCTAGTTTTTCAACCATAGAAATTATTGCAGCTACCTGCCTTTCTGTTGCAGGGCTATTCCTATCCATATTTAGTAGCCTATCAATCAATTCACTGGCACTGCCATCTTTCCCACCGGAAAGTTCGGAAAGATCCGTTAATCCCATCTCGCGCAGAATAATTTCCAATTCTAGACCTAATCTATCCGAGACTCTAGTGATTAACGCTATTTGCTTTTCACTCGGTGCGATGTTAGTCTTCCTTTCTTCGCTGATTTCATCAAGAATATTCTTCACATCATCCCCGGACAGTTGCATTAGTGATTTATTTCCTAATATCTCGGAAACTTCCTCCTCGGTCATATTTGCCAGTATTCTTTGAAGATATTCCATCTGCTTCAGTGTGGGCTTCCGTTTTCTCTTTTCCAATGCAAGAAGGTGAACCTTACGAAACAGTTGTTCAAATTCGGTCCACTTTGAGTGGGCTTCGGCTAAGCCATCTTCAATTGAATCCAAATCAGATTCCATTATCGCCGTGAAGTCTGCGGAGAATAATTCTCCATCTGGTTGGTTATAATGCGGAGCAACGTCTAACCACAAGGTTCTGCCGTTCTTTGTCGGAATCAGTGAGCTTCCGTCTTTTTCGATATAATGCTTCAGTTCGAGGTTTTTGACCATAGAAACATATGTCGATGGTCGTCCAATGCCACTTTTCTTCATTTCTTGTATAATCGAGCTTTCTGTGAATCTCCTTGGTGGTTTAGTGAAATCCACAGTTATCTCCGCGTCTGAATCAATATTCCAGGATTCCCCTATAGAAAATCCGACTTCTGGGGGTTTTGTTAGGACTTCACCCATGGACCACGAGAATACATTTTCCCATCCGTCGTGCGTCCTCCATGAAGCGGTTCCAGTGATTGGTACCTCCACCCCGTCACATGTAAATTTCAGAGTCCTCCTTTCTCTAACGGAATTTGACATTTGGCTGGCTGCAAACCTTGACCAAATCAATTGATACAATTTCTTTTCGTCTGTATCCTTCCCTGCCCTTTCAATCGTCGGATCACTCGGCCTTATTGCTTCGTGAGCGTCCTGAACATTGCTGCTCAACTTGCCTGAGTCACCCACTCCTTGGCCCAGATATTTTTCTCCTAGTTTACTGGATATATGGTCTCTTACACTCTCCCTGGCCTTTACATTAGTTCTAGTTGAATCGGTGCGAATATAGGTTATGTATCCTGCATTATACAGGGATGAGGCGACACCACTAGTCTTTGATATGGACCAGCCTAAAGTAGAGTTAGCAGTTTGAAGCATAGTATCAGTTGTGAATGGTGGTTTTGGTTTTCGATTGACCGTTCCCTCCTTGCACGCTGTTAGAATCAATTTTTTTGAGGAGTTTATCTGTTCAACAGTTAGTTCAGCGAGTTTAGTATTTGAGGTTCTATTCGGATGATGTTTTCCATCATCATCTAACCAAGCATCGGGATCCTCAGATTCGTGGAACCTAACATTCATCTCAATCCCATTAGAAGTAGTCGAAACCGAATGGTACTTTTTGGGCACATGGTTATCTCTCTCCAACTCCTTTTCTACAATGAAGCCAAGTGTTGGAGTCTGAACCCTCCCCATTGACTTCAATTTCCATGATTTGCAGAATTTTGAGCACCTCCAGCCTACCAATCTGTCTATCAGCCTCCTAACTATGGCTGCATTGACAAGATCCATGTCTACATCTCGTGGCTCGGAGATTGCAGACATTACCGCGTCCTCCGTAATCTCGTTGAACGAGATTCTCTGTATCGAGTCAAATCCGGAAAGAATCTCCTTGAGTCTCCATGCAATGAATTCTCCCTCTCTATCAGGATCAGTAGCAATAAAAATCTCGTTCACGGAGGACTTGGATGCTTTGTTCATAATCGCAGATAGTTTCCTCTCCGCCTTTTCGTCTGTCCAACTCCATGGGGGATTGGGCAACTCCCCCTCCTTGTAAGCCCACATTGCTTTGTTGTTAACTGGTAAATCCTGAACATGGCCATTGCAAGCATCTACAATCCAACCCTTTCCGAGGTACTTTTTGATAGTCTTAGCCTTAGCACCGGATTCAAGAATTACTAGTTTCATATGATGCCTCTGGATATGTTCGGCCGTAACATGACCTGTATAAACTAGGTGGAGCCGTGGAACCCTCAGCGCACGCGTACGCGCGAGCGCGCGCGAAACCGAAGTTGTTTGTCAAAGGCTGTAATTGTTAGATTTGAAACGTAACGATTGAAGAATGGGTGCGTATGGCGTAGGTGATGGGAATAGCGTGGAGGGTTTTGGGAAGTCCCGCACTTAGACTCATTGACTCCGAGACTGCACACACTATTTCCATGAAAGTAATGAGGGGTTTTGGAGAAACTAGTGTGGGTCAGAACATGCTGAACACCCTATACAGTCCCCCAGAAGTCCCAATTGAGGTCTTCGGAAAGATGTTCCAACACCCTCTAGGTTTAGCGGCTGGTTTCGATAAAGGTGCAGAGGCGCTCATGGCTTGGTCTGCCATGGGATTCTCATGGACAGAGTATGGCGGAGTTACAAGATACCCGCAAGATGGAAATCCAAAGCCTCGCATGTTCCGTGCAAATAGACATAGAGCACTAGTGAATAAAATGGGTTTCAACAATCCCGGTGCAACTGAAATTCGGAAGAGGTTGATTTCACGAAAATCTGAAGATAAATGGCCAA
>PBLX01000054.1 GCA_002722435.1 Legionellales bacterium
GTCAGAAGAGGACGAAGCCGAGGCAGGCTTTGGCTTGATGGCAGAAGAGGATGAGGCTGAGGCTGGTCACCACATGGCAGAAGATCCCGAGGCTTGTGGCACCATGAATGCCGAAGAGGGAATGGAAGCTGGCGACGAGGAAGTTGAGGCGATGCTCGCTGAGATGCTTGCTCCTGAGCCTGCACTTGATCTCGCTCCACAGATGGACGAGCTTGAGTCTGATCCTTCCGACATGGGCATGATGGAAGAGCCAATGGATGCAGAAATCGGTCTCGACATGATGGCCGAGGACGATCCAATGGGTCTGAGCGCAGAAGACGGCGAAGACGCTGAAGCAAGCGATGAGGTTCTTGCACAGTTGTTCGGCGGCAAAGTTGCTGGCGACGATGAGGACGAGGACGAGGACGCAGAAGAAGAGGACGCAGAAGAAGAGGACGAGGACGAGGACGAGAAAGCTGAGAAGAAAGCATCTTCCAATCGTCGTCCCAAGGTCCGCAAGGCAAGCAAGGGCGCCCGCTCTCTTGGCTCCGTGACCAAGGCTGCAACTTCTGAGGTCAATGACCTTAGCAAGCTGTGGACGATGGCTCCTGACGTTTCGGACGTGTTCGGCAAGTAAGCCCACACATCCAATCTCGACGAAACTCCCCTGTTTGATTGAGTTCATTCAGGGGAGTTTTTTATTCAATACCCCGTCTATCGGCAGGTCTATTTAGTAAGGGCGGCCCGTCCTTGTGAAAGGGCAACCGCTTCAGATGGTCTGAGGCGTCTAACTAACCCCCTCCCGAACAGGGAGTAATGTCATAGGAGAATATCATGGCACTACTTGGACAGGCGAGTGGCGGTTTTACTGAGAGCAGTTCTGCGCTGCGTATCCTCCATGTTGGTATTCGCAACACGGTAGGCGTACTTACGGCAGATGCCTTTACTCAGTCGAACCCACCACAAGGCGCCGTAATTTCTGATCAGATCGATCCGTCCGTTTTGGGCGTATTGAGCGGATCTGTAGCGTTCAGCCGAGGTGAGGCTACCACAGGTGGCCCCAACGAAATCGGTGGACCTCTTGCTGGACAAGGTGGACAGCCTCTTGGTTGCTTCATCAATTCCGCTAACGGTAACAGCTTCGAGAACACCCCCGGTGCAGCAAGCGGTAAGGGACCATACGTTTCGGCGCAGGGTTGCTACGCTAACGCTACTTTCGAGACTGATGCTCTTGCAGGTGCAGGTGAGATCACCTACACCACTGGCGATAACCTCGTTGCTTCTCTGAACGGTTACCTCACTTCGACTCAGGGCTTCATCGCTGCTGGCGAAAATGCGATTCAGAACTCGCACTGCGCTGCTGAAGTTGATGCAGCTACTCTGGTTCTCTTGAACGAAGACACCGATGTTCTCATCGGTATTCTCAAGATGCCTTCGGACGCAACCCAAGACGAGATCGTTTACGATCAGCGAATCTGAAGGAGATTGAACAATGTCTAACGTATCAAATGCAGTAAAGCAGCGCATCATCAGCGAGTACATCAAGACCCCACAGGGTCGTGCCAAGCTCGCTGCTTCGATGACTCAGCCGCTCCGTACTCGTCGTGACTACACCGCAGTCGGTCGTAAGACCTTCTTGGTGGAGGCTCTTCCAGACGGCGCACTTCCAATCTACGACAAAGATCCTGACGTGACCGCATATGTGGTTGGTGAGGAAGGCGAGAACATCGTCGCTGTCACCAAGCCTCGTCGTGTGATTTTCCCTCTGTTCGAGATCGCATCGAACCCCGAGATTCCATTGACTCAGATCAAGGAACGTCGGTTCGACCTCATCGAGCGTGCTCAGGACCTTGCTCGCGCACAGATCCAAGCCGCTGAGGACGAGCGAGTGTTCGCAGTTCTTGACACCATTGCCGAGGAAGGCTTTGACTCCATTCAGGTCGAGCAAGAGCAGTCCGTTGTCGCTCCTATTAGCGGCTCCGTCCTTGCTGATGCTTACGCCCTGATTGAGCGTCACGATCTTCGTGTTGCTCGCGTGTTCATGAACGCTCGCGATTACGCTGACCTCCGTAAGTTCGGTCGGGACATCCTGGACATTGAGTCTCAGGCTGCTCTCTTGAAGACTGGTCTTATGGGTACCCTTTGGGGCGCACAGGTCATCGTTTCTCGTCTGGTTCCTAACGGCGTTACTTACGTCTGCTGTGAGCCTGAGATGTTCGGTCGTATCCCTGTTCGTACAGAGCTGACTGTCCTCAGTGCTGATGATCCGAAGGCTCGTACCATTGGTTTCTCAGTGTTTGAGAACTTGGGTCTTGGAGCGTTCAACCCTCGCGGTCTGACTCGCTTGAGCATCACTCGCTAATAGCGATTGATCCTCAGACCATAGGTCTACAAAATTGCCCTCCAAGGATTCCTTGGGGGGCTTTTTTGTGTCTAATCACCTAAGCTCAACAGATAAGCGTCCATCCGATCCCGACGGTCTTCATGCGGGTTCTCATACGTGGTTGCATGTTCCGATGGGCGCTTGCAGGGGCTACCGATTTTTGCACCGCATGTTTTACACGGCACTGTCCGAGAGATGATGCGATTGACGCGACGCTGGAAGTTCTCACTGAGCTTCGTTCCTACATACAGGTTCGGATTCCCAATGTGTTCAACGGCAGCGTCTAACGCCTGTTCTGCCATCCATTGGTGCTGGAAGTAGGCAAGGGCATCCCCTTCCCAAGTCAGTGACCACAGGTAGGGGCAAGCCTTGTCTTCAACGGGTGTGACAACCCAAGCCATTAGTGCTTGTTTGGCGTGTTTTTCCAGACCCTTATAACCTTATCCATGCTGTCGTTAAAGTCGGTCAACCAAGGCAACCACAGCTCCATGTAGGGGGTGCGCGGGTTACTCTTCCCAGTAATGTAGGATGAGAACATCGCCATAGTCACGCCCATCTGCTTTGCGACATGGCCCTTCCGCAAACCGAGCGTCTTCATGTATCCCCTCAAGCGGTCGAACTGGTATCCCCACTCTTCTTCCAACGGAGAGCGGTTGATGTAGGCTGCGACTCGGAGGGTACTGGCACGGTTTGGCTTGGCTTCAAGGTTCATCCAACGCTGAATGGTGTCTGTGGACACCTTGATTCCGTTGCTCAACTCCTTCATGGACAGGTCATGTTCCTGTTGAAAGGCTTCAAGCTCAAGAGCGATAGAGTCTTCTTTTTCCATCTTCGTCGCCAAGTTCATGACTTTCGTGAACCGCTCGTAAAGAGGGACCGAAAGGGTGGCTGTTCCGTTGTAAAAGGGTTCGGGGTTACTGATGTTGAACAGACGCCCGAACTCTTCAGGGCTGATCTGCCAATGCTTACACAAGATTCCAATCATGGGTTCACCTCATTGTTTGCGATTTGTTTCGCCACGGGGTCTTACTGCCATTTGCCGATAAAGGTCAGGGTCAGCCGTTGGATGGTCTATAGGAAACCTACGGTAGACCGTGCTTGCGAAGATGGAGGCAGCGATGAGTAACGACGTTTTCAACCCCAATTTTCTGAAGCCCACCAAGGAGACCATGAATCGGGTCCAGAAAGAGGCGGGTGTTGATGGGGATACGTTCAATGCGATTAAAGGTGAGCGACAGCTTACTTTTTATTCGAGTCTCGTACCTTCAAAGCCAGAAGAAGACCTAACCCCACCGATTGTCATTTCGACAGACCCCCAAGTTTCTTCTTACTTGGGCATCGATTTCTTCTTTACAGGCACATACGTCATCATTGAATACAGTGAGACGGTCATCAATCACACTGAGGTTTACAACTACCAACTTCAGTCAGGTTCTCATATGGGTGACTTGGAGATCGTTCAGGTCCTTGAGATTTCCCCCGGTCAGTACGGCAATACACGGGTACAGGTCGTCTTCCGTGGGTCGATGGCACAGAGTGGTTCATTAGATATTCTCGTCAACCCCGATGGTAGCAAGAACAAGATTCAGGACAGTGTTGGCAACGAGACCGTAAAAGACACGTTGAGTTGGTATGCTGATTTGATTCAACCTTGGATTGAAACCGTTGAGCCGTCTCCACAGGCCGACGTTCTCACGACAGACGTGGTTGGTTGGGTTTTCAACATCACCTTTTCTGAGAACCTTCCAGTCGTCACGGGGTCTTGGGGAGATTTCAGCCAGTGGACCTATACGCTATTGAAGAGCGACCCGACCGACGCCCCTATCCCTGTCACGGTAACGGCGGTGTTTTCAACTTCGGTCGATGGGGGTTCTTACGGTGCCGACGATGGCAGTCTGCAAATTCAAATCGAAACGCAGAACCCGTTTTTGCAAATGAGTCAGAGCGAGGCTCAATCTTACACGAAGCTGCGGTTAGAAATTGCTGATCCAAGTTCTATCGTGGACCGTGCAAACAACAGCCTACAGCCTCAAATGACTTACTATGAGTGGAACATCAACTATGTGAGTTCCGACCAGACAGCTCCGACACTAACGCTCATTGATCCCGATGCGACCTTTGACTATATCCCGCTCGTTATGCCAGACGGCACGAGCAATACAGGACGCTTGGTTGTCGGGTTTGATGAAGCTGTAGTAGACGGGACAAGTTTATCGAATTGGAGCTTGAACAGCGGTTCGGGCATGAGCGTGAATGCTGTTGCTGCACTGACAGCCTCAGAGCTTTCTACCTACGGTGTCGTTGACGGCTATGTCCTGAGCATTCTCGGTCAATCGGGAACAGCAATAGACACCGTTCAAGTGACACCTTCGCTTGCTGATGCTTCGGGTAATGCCGTCATGTCGTCTGTCACCAAGTCAATCGAACGCAAGTACCCAAGGTTGGTCAACCGTGGCGTGACACAAGGCACGGCAATGATTGGGTATGGGCATAGCACGTCTTTCTCAATGGACATTCTGTTCGACACGCCTGTGAAGACAATGACTCAATCCGCTTTAGGCACATTCTGGGGGATCGGAAAGAGTCAAACGGTTCAATATCAAGGCACGGAGACATGGGAGTCTTCGGACGTGGTTGGTGTGATTGACAGCATTGAGGAAGTTGTCGGCTTGGATGCTTCCAACCCACAACACATCTTGGCTCACCGATTGAACCTCCACTTGGAAACGGGACAAGGATCTACGGTGCCTGAAGGCTCTGAGCTGTTTCGGGTTTTCTTGAATCCTCAGATTCCGTCTCTAATCAACGGGCCTCAGCTTACAGACCTCCCGCAAATGCCGATGGGCTTCCCAAGCGGTAACTCAGCCACACAGAACCCCTCCACTTACAGTGGTGGTTGGGGGAATCCGCTTACCGCTTCGGATAACGATTCGGTCTACAGCGATGATTTTGGAAATAACATTTTCTTCGTGGTGCAAAACAACCGAGAAATCACAGCGCCAACGCTGGTGTCTTCTACGCCAGCCGACGGTTCAAGCGTTGATCCCGACTTGAACACGATTACGTTGACCTTCAGCGAATCTCTGTCATCAGATTCGCCTTATGGGTTTCTTGAGTTGTTAGACGACGGCGGCAATCCGATTACACCCAGTTCGGTGGTTGTTTCTGGTACTGATATTGTGATCACGCTTGCCGATCTCTTGCTTCCAGGCAACATGAGTATTCGATTGGAAGGTGTGACCGACATTGAAGGAGACACCAACCCTGAGCGCATCACGCTTCAATACACAGTGGGTTCTTTTGACCACTCGTTTCAGGTTGAGTTGGGCACCAAGAACGATGACGGCACTGTGACCTTCAATGTGACTGCGGGTGATGACATTGCTTCTTACAACATTGATCAAATCCGACTCGTCGAGATTGAAACTATTTATGGTGGTGGGAATAATCTGACTACTGCAACCCTCTATGAAAGGGGGAATCCGCCACACGCAAGTTCGCAGGGCGTGACTTACGTTGATCAGTCTTGGGACGCTTCAGCCACAACGATTACCGCCACAATCGGTTATCCCGGTGAGGTTTATTTGGTAGATTTCAAGGCTTTCAACTCCAATGACACTTTGGTGGCAGCGGATACTGTTGAAGTTCGTATTGATCTTTCTGTAAACGCATACTTTGGGTATGAGTTTGGCTGGGATACGGCGGATGACGGAGTAGACGTTTGGAGACCCGTCCGACTACACCTCATCCTTGGTTTGGGCAGCGGGTTTTCTTATCTCGACAACTCCACCGTGTTCTATCCGTCTCCGTTGCCTACGACAATCCTTCCTTGGGATACGTTGGTAAGCTCACTTCCCGATACTGAGGTTTATGTAGGTGCTCTCAGCGGCAACATGGTGAACCCCATAATCCGGTTGGATTCCACTCCCCCTGTGACGACTGTTCAAGGCTTGCCGACGGCGGCGGCGGCGGATAACGCGAGCGCGGGTTTTGATTTTTACAGCGATACGGATAACGCATACGGGGCACACTTGGTTGTCAATCTCACTTCTCACGTTAGACACTATTGGCTTCGACGGCGATGGGACGAATCTTCTTCGACTTTTGGGAACCTCAGACTTGGTTATGTATACAAAGCGTTCGCTGAGGACGTGGTAACTCAGTACGGTCGTCTGGTTACTTTCACGATTTCGAGAGATATTGGTCTCCCCACTGGTTTGAGCATGTCCTTGGAGGGTGGTGGCTCGATTCCGTTCTACAATAGCATTGATCTACCCGACAATATGCGACGCTACGAGTACGGACCTGTTTATTGGGAGAATCCAGCCGACGATACTTGGACGCCATCAGACTGGTCTGACTTTAGTGGCACTTTGACCAAGCTGGATTTGCTTGTCTCTTACCGTGGAGAGATTACTTGGACAGGTGACGATGGTGTCAGTGAGACAAAGCGTTTTGGGTTCATGCTGAAAGATCAGCGTCCACACAACTTTACGTTTACTCAGACGGATAACACGTTCACCTCAACCTTTAGCGAACCTGCGGATGCGGGGTTTGGGACGAGGGTTTACGACATTGGTAAGCGTTTGCCTGATGGCAGCTTCGAGATTGCGACATCAAGCACGTACAACGATGTTTCTGGCGAATGGTCTACGACCAACACCGCTGTGACCGTTGAGGATGGTCAAACCTATGTATTGAGGCTGACCATTCTCGACGCGACTGATTCCTCCATTTCAGTCTGGAACAGTGAGTACGAGTTGGTGGCAAGCCTGCCCGACACCGCGACCTACAACGTGCCGACGCCAACCGTTACCATCAATGATAGCCCAGATAGCTGGGCAGAGGTTCACGGACATTTCAACGGACAGGGAGATCAGCTTCAGATTTACTCTGCTGCGGTGACCCGACCTTCGGGCAAGAGAAACATAAAGTCGTACACTTTCGAGTTTCCGAGCGGCGAAGGCTATGTGGTGCCACAAATCCGCTGGGTCGCAAAGCACCCAACCACTTTTAATACCTTCGGAACAGGTCTTTCCAACACGGACGGCTCAGGTGGGCAGTCTTTTGAGGTTGAATTGCCAGTTTTGTATAGTGAAGTCGAATTTCTCTTAGATTACAGAGGTGTCCTTAACGGCAATCAAATTACTGAGACTGAAACACTTGGACCCTATACGATTGATTGGGCTGCGCCAATGTACGACGACGTTACAGGTGCAGTGCGGGGTCTTGCAGTTGATTATTCCTTTGGGTCATACGCCGCGCCTGCGAACAGAGTTCGCTATCAAATGCCCACGCCCAAATACACCATCAGTATGTGGAAATCGATGGACCCCTCACACCAAAGCTACAATGCAGCAGAGAACACGTTGCAGATCGCTTACGGGGGAGACCTCAGTGGCATTGATAAGACAGTTCCATTGCCGTCAGACTCATTAAAACGGGTATCGAAGGCGCAACTCGATGATGGAGCGCAAGCTGGCTCTGCTATTTATAGCTCTGTTACAGTGGTGGGCGGTAAGTATTACATCAATGGAACTCAGCAAGCGATGCCATTGCTTCCAGGACTACAGTACGTCTTTTGGCAAACTATAGACAGCGCGGCAGCACACCCGTTTGCGTTCTCTACTACAGTGGATGGGACTCACGGTGGTGGGGTGGAATATACGGATGGCGTTACCATCGTTGAAACAACCCGTTTACGCTATCTGGTGATTGATGTGACAGAAGCCACGCCAATCCAGCTCTACTACTATTGTAAGAACCATCCGAACATGGGGGCCTTTCTCAATGCCGCTTGGTTTGATTCATACACCAGCGACACTTCGCTCTTGGCTGGTGGCTACGCTTGGGATGCTGCGGAGAACGTGTTCTCAGTTAATTTGGCTGATCCGAGAACCTTCGCTGGTTGGGATGCTTGGAAAAGCGCAATCATGTGGAAGAAGAATAACCGCTCCTATTACAACTGCGACCTGTTGTTTCGGAACACGAATGTTGTCGATACCTTAGACAACGGAAACGCAGACACGTCGGTCCCAAGCAAAGGGTGGCCTTGGCTTCGCCTCGAAGTCTTGGAACATGACGTGCCTTACTTGGTTGATGTTGAGCAGCATGTCGTTCGCGATGACGGGACGATTGTTGATCAAGGTCGCTTCACGGGTGCCGTTTATGTGCAGTCCATTGAGGGTCAGCCAGAACAGAGCGTTTTCTGGGATCAAGGTTGGTGGACAAGCAGTTACGAGGCACTGTTTAACAGCCACCCTACTGACTTTTTCGTACGCGATTTCTTGAGTTATGATGGGGGTGCTGGGGCTGTTGGAGCCACGGGACAGGTCAATGGAGACTTTGATTTCAGGCATCTCCGTGTTCCAGAAGATACGAGGATTTCATTTGTCTTGGAGCTTCATTACGTTGATCCATTGGAATTAGGTCGTCTGGAAGTCAAGCTGCATGGCGAGCATCTGTCTTTCTTGGGGATGACCGAGGGCAACTATGCGGGTCAGCTCGACCACAAGGAGTATGACGGTGAGGTTGGCGGTCGCCTTTATGGTGTCCCGTACCCGATAAAGATCAACCACTGGAAAGATTCCAACAACGATTACTACTTTATTAACCATGATCAGGCAAACCAAGTTGGGGATACTTGGCGGGTCAATCGTCACATCGTGACTCCACCTTCAAGTGCAGTAACCAATAACTCAACGATGTGGTGGCCTTACCAAGAAGCGGGTTCCAACGAGGGACTTGTAAGTAACCTCACCACTTGGGTAGACCGAGGCTATTCGCCAAGCGTAGATACATTGGGTCGAGTCGTTCGTGTTGGGTTGAGTTTCGAGCCTTGGCTCCCCGGCTACCTCTCAGTCCAGCAAATTCCTGGAACCGACCAGTTTGGTATCCCGCTAACGCTTGAGGTTGGTAAGAAGCCGTTCAACGGTGGCTCAGGTGCGGATTTGGCGGGCGCAGATTTCATCTCGTTCTGGCTTGTTTTGTCCCATAGCCGTGGGGCTGCCCTTGGCGGGCTGGCTGGCTTAGGTGCCTACGATTTCGTCGAAGAAGCAGAGACGGTTGAGCAGACCTCTTTTGGACCACTTGGTGGACATTCTGTAGGAACGCGCGGTTTCTGGACGACGGTGGTTGAGTCGGGTCCGAACAAGCAATACGGCAGGCAGGTCAAGCACGCGAATCATGTCGTTGATCTCATGTCTGACCAACACGGCATCGCGATTTCTCGACCTGTTGTGCAGGTTGCTGCGAGCGGCACGGGCATCGTTCAGCCGTCATATGGTGGAGCCGATCCAAACAACCCAATTGGAAACTAAGGAGTAAGTCATGGCTACAGATTACGTCGCCACTTATTACGGCGCCTCTTCTATCGGTGCGGGGATCCCTGAAGCAATTGCTATGGAGGGTAGCTGGGCTACGGCGACACCCTCTGGCGGTGTTGTACTGCAAGCCTCACTGGGGTCTTCTCTTCGGCGTTGGGAAGAAGTCTATGCCAAGAACCCAACCATCAACACGTCTGATCCCAGACACAAAAAGTTTGTTCGTGAGTGCGATCTGGGGTTGTCCTTTATCCAATCGTTACGTCCCGTGTCTTTCCAGTGGCGTGTTGAAACCCAAGGCGCACGGCACTACGGCTTTCTGGGCAATGAAGTCATTGAGTCTTTGAAGGGTCGCCCCTTCGCAGGTGTCGTCGATGCACCTGGCGGTATCGGAATGCGCTATACGGAGCTGATCGCACCGCTGGTCAAGGCTGTGCAAGAGCAGCAAGTTCAAATCGAGGTGTTGAAAAGAGAAGTTCGCGACTTACGCAGAACAGTCGTCAACTCCCAATAAATGGCGGGTATTGTATCCCGAACGCTTATTGGAGGTCCTACCATGTCCACGAAGATTGAGTTTGTCAAAGGCGAGTTTCAGCAGTTTCGCGTCACCACCCAAGTCCATTTGGGTCGGCTTGAGCGTAACCTTGAGAAAGGCGACATCATTGACTTTGATGGACACACCTTAAAGTTTGAGGGTAGTGACCACAGCTTGCCTCAACTGCGAGGTGCCGTGCTTCAAGGGTGGTTGGTTCCCGCTTCGGACACCACTACGGTCTATAAGGCGAAGTCTTCCAACATAAAGATTCGACCTGCACAGGCGGCAAACATCAATGATCGTGGCAAGGCGATGAAGGTTGAGCGCGCAATTGACGACAACCGTATTGTCGGCAGCATCTCCAAGAAAGAGGACACGGTTACAGACAACGACGGCGACGACGGACACACCATCGCTAAGATCGCCACGCCTGCACGACAGCGCACCAAGATTACAGACTCTTCGGCGGCACAGAGTGCTATCAATGCCCTCGACAACTCCCCTCCCCCTTCAGTGACAAAAATCGCAAAGGTTGCAACAGGTGATGTTGAAGATGCCATCGTAGCTGAAGCTCTCGAAGATATGCTTCCCGATGCGGCGGTTGCGCCAACCCCAACGACGAAGACCACTGCAAAGCCCTTGACGACGGATGCGAAGACCAAAATCGTGACCCTCGACAACGGTGTCGAGTGGGACATGGGACGCCACTGGCGTACCCGTGGGCGGGATGCAACCCGAACATACGGTGAAGATGCGGAAACCCTTTCGCTCATCAAACAGGTTGAAGTGCCCTCGGTAAACAAGATGATCGAGAAGCGGTTGGCTCAGTCCTAAGCGATAACTCTCCTATTGACTGCCAAGGATAGACCCGCAAGCGTTAGGAGAGGTACGTGTCAGACAAAAAAGCAAGCAGCCAAGCAGCATGGGCGTTGCTTACCTGTGGCGTAAGCGAGTCTCGTGTTGAAGCCCACCGCATTCGCCATCTGGTAGATCGCCTGCAAAAGCTGGCAGACCACCCTGATGTTGGCGAATTTATCTATGCTGTGCTGGGCGATGTGATTGAGGGTCTGCCGAGTCGCGTTGCTTCATTGGAGCGAACTCTCGACAGAACGAGCTTTGCACTCTCCAAGATGGGTCAAGACTTTCTCAAGGGAAGAATCCCCGTTTCCGACAGGAACCATGTCGAGGAAGCTGTCAGTGCAACTGGATTCGTCAAGGATCAAGCATCGACCAACAGCGTCGTGGAGAAGCATCGCAAACGTGCCGCTGGAAGAAATGGTCTGAAAACGTCGGAGGGGTAATGGGCTACCGAAATCCCTACAGCGTTCCAGGTATCCGAACGTGGGTTGACGAGGATAACACCAAGAATATTCCACCTGATGCCCATAAGACCAAGAACCCTGAGAACTCAGGGGGTGGTCCGTCGAGTCCAGCGTCAAAGCCTGACCAACGAACCCAAGCCCTGCCACGAACGCGCAATACGGATCGAGAAATCAAGCGACCTGCACAGCCCGTTCACAACGCGCCGGGTGGCTCAGGTTCCCATCCTGCGGGAAACCTGCACGAAGACCGTGTAAGGACCAAAGGAAAGCCTGGGGATCAATACAAGCCCCAACCCATTGACCAGTCCCGTGGACTCTTTAAGCGAAGAACGCTGACAAGCGAAGAACGCGCTGCAAGCAACTTGGGTAAGAAGCCCTCGGGTCAAGCCCGACAGCGAGAGCAAAAAGGCACAGCCAAGAAAAAGTCCCATCTCTGGTACTTGAAGAACCGTAAGCAGGTCATCCGAAAGCAGATGCTTCGGTATCGACGGATTCGGAAAAAGGGTCTGTTCAAGCGCGATAAGATGCTGCGTCGAAAGAACCCGCAGTGGTTTGCTCGCAAGAAAGGTGGTGGGTACAACAGTAGCGTTCAACGTGCACGCGATTTTCGTAAAGGCAAAACGCGGACCAAGACCAAGCACAAGCGGAGGGCAGCCCAAGGGCTGTCGAATGTTGCTTTTGTGGTGTTCTACGACATGCCTGTTTACATGCAGGGTGAAGGTGTCTGTGAACTGCGCGGGATCAACAGTTCGGGGATCATTGTCTACCGATACAAAGACACCTTCAGAAAAATCTCGCTTCATGATTTCTTTACTCGCGCCACGTTTTTGTATTCGTCGGATTTGCTTGAGCTGATCGAGACACTGGATTGCCTATACCTCGATGATGATGAGGTGGAAGCTATGGATAAAACAGCATACTCAGCTCAAAGAAAGAGTTGGGGAAGACGCAAACGTAAGCGTGGCCTTGCTCGGGTGAAGTCCAAGAAGTACCGCATGGCTAACCGTGGGCGCATCAAAGCCAAGCAACGACTGTATCGCCAACGCTTGAAGCGAAACCCAAAGTTCAAGCGGATTCAAAAGCTGCGTCGCAAGATGCAGAAAGCCAATCCGCGTCGATTCCGTGTCCGTAAGGCAGAGGTGTTGACCTCAAACGAGATCGCTTTTGTCACGGGCGCAAATCTGACACTGGGTTTTGTTCGCAACATCTCCACGATGACGGGTTGGGTGACGTACCGCCTTGAGAATGGGCGGGTGGCGTCGATGCCCCTTCCCGCGTTCTGGCATTCCGTTGTCTTGGTCTCGGAAGCAGACGTGGAAGCCATGTTCGCTTTGATTGAAGTTGAAGTTGGTCACGAAGCGTTTGGCTTGGAGATGGACTACGACCAAATGCGTATGTGCATCGAGTTGCTTGAGTATGAAGGTAACTCCGAAGAGTTCCGCGAGCTGTGTATGACCGAGACAGGTGTGGCATCAATCAGTGCAATGACCGCTGACCAGCTTGGTTCGGTCGCATCTGCTCTGATGAACAAAGTCTTGGTGGGCGGGGGTCGGCAGATCACTTTCAAGGACGATGGCGATGTGTTTCCGCGAGACGAAACTGACCGCGATGAACAGGATCATGGAAAAACACCCATGTTTTTTGGACAGGTCACGTTTCCTGAAGAAGACTCGAAGCCGATGCAAAACAGTATGCCAGCAAGAGTTGCTTCTCGATGTGCCGACATTGGGGTCTACGACAAAGCCGACTTGGTGCGTCGCGAAACCAAACCAAATGAAAAGTCACCAACGAGCCTTCCCGACGGTAGCGATGAGGACGCTTCCTATGGGGGTTTACCAACATGGGTCGGACCCTCGAAACTGAAGGAAGAGCGAGAGAACCAAACACCTGCTCAAGGCATGCCTGTTAAGCGCGACATGCCAGGTGCACCGGGTTCCGCGAAGGTTATCCCACGGGGCAAGGGGTTCGCTGGCAGAACCGCCAATAGAGTTATCGTTGCCGCGAAGATGGCAGAGATTCTTTCGGGGTGTTCTGATGTGATTCATGAGCGCGCCAACACTCTAAACATCAAGCGTCGTCGCGTCGATCCTCGAAATGCCGTTTGGCTTTATGATGTCAGTGGCGGGGAGGATACCCACCGCGTTCGATTGAAAGCCATGCGAAACAAAAACTTACGCACGCTGAGTAAAGCCGACGTGAGGGTGTCGTGCGACTGCAATTTTTGGCAGTGGCAAGGACCAGAGCATTGGGCGAAGGTTGGGGGCTACTTGTATGGGAAGCCACGCGGAACAGCCACTAAACCCGACGTCAAGGATCCCAACGGGCAGCACAAAGCCTGCAAACACGTCGTGGCTGTATTGAACGCTTTGGGCGAGAGGAACGTGACCTTTAGGGCAAAAGCACCAAAAAGAAAGCGTCGTATTCAAGGCAGCACGCCCAGTGCGGGTATTGTGGCAAAGAAGTATCTGGGAGAGGTCTAAGGTGCCGATATACGAATACAAATGCGTCAACACGGAATGCGCTGCGACGTTTGAAAAACAACTCCCTGTGTCGGAGTTCAATAGCGCGCAGGTTTGTCCTGTGTGTGGGTCGGGTTCAGAGAAGCGTGTTGCAAACGTGGGCTTTGTTCTGCGCGGCGATGCGTGGCCGGGGAAGAATATTCGTATCAAGGACCAAATGGCGGCGAAGAACAAGCGCATCACCGCCAAGCAAAATGAACGCAAGAAAGACGCCCCTATGGTGACCTTGGCTCCCAACGTAGACGGTGAGCGGGTGTCCTCATGGTCGGAGGCGAAGAAGCTGGCAGCGTCGAAAGGAAAGGTCACAAAGACCTATGACGCTCTGATCCGTAAGGAAAAGCGAGGTAATACATGAGAGGCGTAATTGGAAACATTCGAGAGCGACTGCCGAATTTTATCTACATGTCGATCACGAAAGAGGTCGGAGTCACGCGCTATCGGGTGTCGGCTGCGAATACGTTGAACCAC
>PBLX01000055.1 GCA_002722435.1 Legionellales bacterium
CGATTTTTCAGCTGCCGCGCAAGATTCAGAATTATATCAGGCAGTTAAGCCGCGCACTTTATTATCTTGCCTGTGGTGTGGCACTAGGAGCGTGGTTTGTAGCGCACATATACACGACTGTGGCAGTAAGAGAACGGAACTGCAGTATTGTTTGGGGCGGTTGTTATTTGGCAGCTACAGCATTTATGGCGTTTTATTTGAAAAACGGACCAACGCGGACATTCTTCGCGATTAGACTTTCTATAACTGGTGTTAAAGACGCAGGCTTGCAACTACCCCGCCAGATCCAACAGTACATCAGCTTGTGCAGCCGTACTGATTATGTTCGTGCTTCAGTTGTTGCAGCAGTAGTTGGGTATGCAGTTGTGATGGGTTCAGCTCAATGGGCAGCTGCAGCATTTGCGTTGTTTTCATTGGTAAACGGACCAACGCGGACATTCTTCACAGATCTATCCAGACTTATTTACATGGTGATCTATACGGGGGGTAAGTGTGGTGCTTCGTATGGTCCAATGGGTAGCTTCTTAATATTTCTGTGCGGTGGCTTCTTTCAAACCTTGTTAGACCTGTTTCTGTATCTGAAATTTGATCTTCCGATAAAGGCCCTGCTTGGCATTCGCACCCTTGCTGTCTCGGATAAATTAAAACCGCTTGACCATTCTTATGCATCTGACTATAAAGCAGCTCATTATGACTTTCTAAAACCTCGTTTTACTCCCCCACTTGCAGTTATTGCCGATTTTTTATTGGAGAAAAAATCACCTAACCCACATGCTGTGGCGACAGGGGCAACCGAAGGCCATGATATAGCACCTGAGAATTCGGCGTTATTGACTAGGTCATAAATTAGATATCATTGACGTGCTAGACTTGCTTTTGTTGAATGTAGCTAAGATCCGTATGCGAGAAGTCGAGTCGACAGACCCGGTAGTCTGATTGGTCTAACTGACACAATTTGACCTTGCTTAACCATCAGCATGTTTGCACGTTGAACAGGGCCAGACTTCTTGGTAGTCTCAGAGTGGTCAGCACAAAACGAAATCTTTTATTTATCTGGAGATTATGATTATGAAATATATTCCATCTATGACTGACGTGAAAAGTTCTTGTTTGCAGCCTGCTCATCAGCTCCAGCAGTACATCAGACAGTGTAGACTCGAAGATTACGTTCGTGCTTCAGTTGTGGCAGCAGTGGCTGGGTATGCAGTAGTAATTGGATCGGTTGCATGGGCAGCTGCCACATTTTTGTTGTTTTCATTGATAAACGGACCAACGCGGAGATTGTTGATCTATAACTCACTCGATTTCTTGCTCACACTATTTGGTTCCTTGTCAGATAAACTATTTGGTTTACCTAGACCTCACAAGAGTAATCCTGAGCACTCTCAGACCTCCAAGCAAGACCGGAGGATTGATCAACGTCGTAATGATACCCATTCTTCGCCCTCTTCTTCATCGCCCACATACGATGATTTTATTATTCCTATAGTTATTATTGTTCTCTGGTCTCAAATAGTTCTGGGAAGGATACTTTTTGGCATTCCTGATGAAGAGATCATTTCGGGTAGTGTAACACCTAAAGACCCTGTAAATGCCAAGTGTGAATCTTTGACAAAAGCAAACTTTCAAATCAAGGAAGTCAAACCGGGTGTGGATGTTACTTTACCTCTCCCATCTGTTAATCCTGCTGCTGTAGTTGAGACGAATACAACACGTAACCCAGCTGCAGTAGCGGGCAGTTCAACTGAAGGCGTAGTCATAGATGGAAACGAGCCGATGGTTACCAGCACAGTCACAAATTAGATATGATTGGCATGATTAGCTTGCCTTTCGCTGAGGGCAGCTCAAATGTAGATTCATCTATGTGGCGAGAAGCCATGTGACCGGTCCGATAGTCTGATTGTTTTGATGAACGCGACCCTTCATTCGTTGTCAACATGTTTGATTGTTGTTTGACCAAGGCTCATTGATCACTACTACTTGTGTTAACTTATGGACAACACTGGTGCCGGAGTTGTGCGAAGCCCTGGTTGTGCCTCTTACTGTTTTTGTGGATGTATACTTCTTAATTTCAGCACTAGGCAACTACAGGACATCAACCGCCGTTACTCAAGTGTTGACCAATAGAAAACTTCACTGTACATTATCAGCTAGTATCCAACGTGAGCAGTATTATGAAACCAGTCACCAGCCAAGAAATCTCCAGTGGAAAGACCAATAATACCGCTGAACATAAGAAGGACACCTTAAAGCAGAGTGTCAAACTCCACCAGCCAGGCGATAAAGAGAATTTGACCACGCTACCGAAAATAGACAGCAGTAAGATTGCCTCCGAGATCCTTGAGTCACTTCTGATGATGCCGGAAGCCCGCAGGATCCTCAACGAGATGTCTGCATCTCGAATGCCGTCTAACGGCCCAAAATAGCCAACGTTTCATTGAACCAATCTGGATAATCCGCAGCAAAGTCTATTGTTGTCCCACACACCGTCAACCGTAACTCGTGCGCATGCAGAAAAGTATTCGTCTGCTTATACGCTTTGCTAAATGACCGGTTTTTTTCAAAATCACCGTATTTTTTATCGCCAATGATTGGGCAATCGATCGATGCTAGGTGTCGTCGGATTTGATGCTTTCGACCTGTTGTTATCCGTACGGATAGTAGCGCGATGTTATCTTTAAAAGAATGCTTTGTCATAAATATCGTTTCGGCAGATTGTTCACGCCCAGACTGGTCTACCAAGGGTTTTTCAATACGTCCTTCGTGCACCCCGCTCTCTTGAAAAACCAATGCGTGGTAAATTTTTGTCACCCGGTTGTTTTGCCATTCCTGATTTGCAAGGTTAAGGGCTTTTCTTGACTTGGCAATCAGTAGGCAGCCAGACACGTCTCTATCTAAACGATGGACTAGGTAGAGTTGTACACCACGATGATGTGAAAGATAGTCGATGATGCCGCTATTAATCTTGGACCCAGCATGAACCGCTTCACCTGCCGGCTTGTTGACCATTAGGTAATCTTCTGTTTCAAATAATATCTCAACTTCATACTGGGATGACACATGATTGGCAGCTCGTTTGACATTCTGTGATTGATCCGAAAAGAGTGGTGGTAGTCGAACCACATCATTAAGTACAAGCCGATAATCGGCCTTCGCTCTTTTTTTGTTAACGCGCACTTCTCCTGATCTTATCGCTCGATATATTCTCGATTTTGGAATGGAGCGGTCTTTCGCGAGTAGGAAATTGTCGAGACGTTGGCCGCAATCATTCTCAGTCACGGGTGTTGTGGTTGATCGAGCCATGTGGTTATCCTATAAATTATAACTTATTCTAAACCATAATTGCATTAGTATCAATCAGATACCATGAGGCATCGGTCTGCCGCTGCCTTTCTATAGTTACCACCTAATCAAACTGCGAATCCTCCCCTCTTTTGCCTCGACATCACTATGCACGCTTGCAAGATGGCTCTGATTGGGTTATTATAAGGAGCATTTATATCGACAGAGTAAACAGTTGTCGATGCTCTGCAACATTGTGCATGAGCTGCGCGGCGCCAAGCAATCTGAACGTGTTTATTTTTGCGATCAATCAATATCGCACTCAGCTTGGCTTATCTAAACGTTTTGATAAAAGCAGTAATCTGCTAGGTAACTACATGAAAAAATCAATAATCATCGAGCGCTCGGCTGACAGCCGTGTGCGTGTCGCTGTGACACAAAAAGGCAGTCTCATCGAATACGATGAGTCATCTGAAAGCACTTATCGTCGTGCTAAAAATGCGATATACAACGCAACCATCAAAAGTATCCGACCTGAACTAGGTGCAGCTTTTGTTCAATATACCCCGGATAATGGGGAAAATATCAAGGACGGCTTTCTGCCATTCAGTAACATTGCGTCAGTTTACCTGTCTAGCGGTAGCAAAGAGGCTTCGGAAACCGAAATCGCCAAGCAGATCAAAGTCGGACAAAAAATTCTTGTGCAGATCAAAAAAGATCAGCTTCATCATGAATCCAAGGGTGCTGCACTCACGACCTTTATCTCCCTTGCTGGCACTTATCTTGTGCTCCTTCCTCTCAATCAAAAGCAGGGCATATCGCGCAAAGCTGACAGTAACCAGCGTGACAGCATCAAAGAAAACCTCAAACGCCTCAATGTCGACGAGTCTATGGGGTTAATCATACGTACTGCTGGCCTATCCGCAAATCATGCAGATATAGAGTGGGACTATAAGGCGCTTATGCAGCAGTGGCAAATGATTGATGCAGCACATAAGTCTGAAGCAGCGCCATGTCTTATTCATGAAGACGAGAACATTGTCACGAGAATGATCCGCGATAATATGTCTGGGTCTATTGAGAAAATATCATGTAACGATCAATCTACACTCGATGAAGTGAAAAACTACCTAGAGACAGTACGACCATCTTATATTGAAGATGATGTTCTTACCTTGTTCGATCATGACATGATGTTTCACCACTACTCATTAGAAGAGCAAGTTGAACAGATATTTCATGTACGTGTAAGTCTGCCATCAGGCGGGCAGGTTGTTTTTCACGGAACAGAGGCCGGTTATATGATCGATGTCAACTCAAGTAAATCGACTTTTGGCACGAATGTTGAAGAAAATGCACTTAATACTAACCGTGAAGCGGCTGTTACGATTGCTGATATGCTTCGACTCAGAGATATTAGCGGTATTATTCATATTGACTTCATCGACATGTATGATGAAGCCAATCGTACAACCGTTGAGAAGGTATTTAGTGATCGCGCATCTCTTGACCGCGCGAAAATACGGACAGAACCGATCAGCCTCCTAACCGGCTGTATGAGTTTATTACGTCAGGGTCTCGGAACTGTATTCTTCAAGTCGTCTCTAGAACCAATCGAGAATGACGAAATGCTCATTATTGGAAAGCGACGCAGTGTACCGTCCTACTCTAACTATGTGTTGTCGGTGATTGAGAAATCTGCAGCACAAACTACCGACATCATACAGGTGCAGCTACCGGTTGAAGTTGCGACTTATATTCTTAATGAGCTTCGAACGTCACTTCATCAAATGGAAACTCATCATCAGGTCATCATCAAGATCATCCCAAATGAACACTTTACCTACCAACGTTATGTGTTAAAGCGTTTCCATAGAGAAGCTGGCGCTGTCATAGAGCCAAGCCATACGCTGATGTCTTCTCAGGGAAATGAGAAGGCATGGATTCCAACTGGCAAAGCGGATAAGCCTCATGTACAACGTAAACGCGTTTCGAGTCAACATCACCAAGGCAAAAAAGCAAGTGTTCTAGGAAGTATCTGGCAAACATTTTTTGGATCAGAAGAAGCATCGGGAAATACTGCTTCATCATCTCACGCTCGAACAGAACGTCACAACAAACCATCACGTGGACGCGGTCCACAACGACCACGTCGTCACAATGATCAACGCAATAGACAGGACGGAGGCAATCGTCGTCGACCTGACAATCGTCGCGGACCTGGGCCCAACAGAGCAGAACATCCCCAAAAGTCCGACAGCAGCAGCCCAGCTCAACCTGCTAGCGATAAAAACTTTAATAGTGTTGATCATAATCATGACGGTCAGTCTACCATTTCTGTTGGCAATACGTCTGAAGCACCGCGTCGTCGGAATAGTGGCAACAGGGCGCGCCGTCCGCGGTCTGCCAATCAGGCGCCGAGGCGTCCAGTAGGACACCTCGATGACGATTAGTTTTTTTCTGACGGCATAACTGGCTAATGTACTACAAGTCAACGTCATTTCTAATATATTATGGTTGACTGGCGATCACTAGCTGCTACAATAAGAAATCCTTAATGGCACTCTTAGATGCGTAAGCAGCTACTCACGCCGGTCCACTGGACTTCGCATAACGGCTTAGACATATCATATGTCAGTGACTTTGCAATGAATGGCTTCATTTCAGATATTTTTCAAACTGATGAGCACCGATTTGTCTCGCAAACCAAAACGCCTTATGTCATTGATGCGGGTGCCAACACGGGTTGCGTGACGCTCTACCTGAAGCAGCTTTATCCGCACGCAGATATATTATGCTTTGAGCCGGACTATGATATCTTTCAATTGCTTCAGAGTAATATATTGCGTAATCAGCTTTTGAATGTTCAAGCCTTCAATTGCGCACTCGGTGCATATGACGGTGTCACCCATTTTTACACCAGTAAAGCCAAGCATCTCTCTGGTGGTCTTGGTAACTCAATCAAGCCTGTTTGGGGTATTCAAGAACACTTGTCTCAATATGACACTTCAATCAAAGTACCTCTACGTCGTTTATCGACTTTCATCAATCGGCCTGTTGACTATCTCAAGCTTGATGTTGAGGGAGCAGAGTCCGATATACTCAGTGAGATTTCACATCGTTTACATTTGGTCAAGCAGCTACATGTTGAGGTGCATTGCCTTGGCAACCAAGATCAAGTTTTACTCACCAGGTTGACAGATTTGCTCGAACGTCATCAGTTCAGCACTGATGTAGCACCTTATCATGCAATGCTTCCTGATTGGATTAAGCGCTGGACTGAAGACACGAACCCATCTATCTGGAACATCAAAGCAACCAATCTGCGCTATCTTTAATTCCACCAGGACCTTCTACTGGCGCTTGAAGCAACCTTGCATATCAAATTACCTATGGTAAGATTACAGCATGACCACCGACGATATACAAACACTGCGAGATCGTATTGCACAGCAGGATGAAGAGATCTTCCGACTCAACTACCTTATTGATAGTTTGCCAGGTTGTATCTACTGGAAAGACACTAATGGGCGATACCTCGGTCTTAACCAATTTACGGTAAATCGTCTGCAGCAGGTTGGTATTAAACTTGATAAGAAAGACATTATTAGCAAGACTGATTTTGACATCTTTGATGAAAACACTGCACATGCCTACAGGGATAATGACCTTGAAATCATGCGTATCGGCAAGCAGCTGTCATACGAAGAGAAGTTTCGTGACGACGGTAATGTGATCCAACTATCTACCAAGACACCCCTCAAGGACAGCAACGGAAACATCAGTGGTATCATTGGTAATACGGTTGATATATCTGACAAGGCACACCTAATTGAAGAACTGCGTAATGCAAAGCATCGTGCTGAGCAGGCAAATATTGCTAAGACGACGTTTCTTCGCAATATGGAGCACGATATACGCACACCCCTAGTTGGTATGATTGGTCTTTCTGGTGTTCTTGCGGATCTACTTGATGACGATACTCAGCAAGAGCTCACCGATGATATCAAGGGATGTGCATCTCAACTGCTGGATTACTGTAATCGCATATTTGAGTTATCAAAGAATGAAGATGTCAATATGCGTGTGCAGTACGAGAATGTCTGCCTCAATGACATTACTGATGAAGTCAAATCCATGTTTATACCTGCCGTGAAAAATAAGCAGCTTGAGTTACGTACTGATGTAGAGACGGACAAATCCACTTCTGTGCTCGCCGACCGCTTCAGATTACAGCGAATTTTACTCAATCTTGTCGGTAATGCTGTTAAATTCACCGAGTCAGGTTTTGTAAAGATATCGCTTTCTGTGATTCAAAAGCGTAAAAAGTCTCAACTAGAGATTTCTGTTGAGGACAGTGGTATTGGCATACCTGACGATAAAATTGATTATATCTTCGAACGCTTCACTAAGGTTAGTCACTCCAATAAAGGAAAGTTCCCAGGCTTAGGTCTAGGCCTCCCTATTGTTAAGAGCTTTGTGCATGATCTTGGTGGTCGTATCGGTGTTACTTCAAAGCTTGACCAAGGCACACGTATTACCTGTGTAATTCCAATACCTGAGGAGGAGGGATCAAATGACGCATGAGATAAGACATGTACTGATGATTGAGGACTGCCAAATTGCCCAGAAGGTTGGTAAGTTTGTGTTTGGTAAACTTGATTGCGTGCTTGATATTGCCAACTCTGGCCAGGCAGGTATTGAAATGGCACAAAAGCATCATTACTCTCTGCTTGTTGTCGATGTCGGTCTACCAGATATGTCTGGTATTGAGACCATAGAACGTTTGCTCAAGACCAATGCTAAGTATAAACAGCAACCCATTATTGCCCTGACTGCTCACAACGATGAAGATTATAGAAAGAACTGTCTGAGTGCTGGTTTTACATCCTATTTCTGTAAGCCTCTAACACTTGATGCCGCAAAGGAAATGATTTCCGCTCAACCTTCAGCTAAGGACTCGTTATGATTGATACACCATCACCAACCATTAAACTACTCGACCAGGACGGCCAACCCTTCACACTGGATGCGCTCACTAGCAAGCATGTACTTGTTTATTTCTACCCTAAGGATATGACGCCCGGCTGCACCACCCAAGCGTGTGCTATAGAAAGTGCGTGGTCAACGCTGACAAAACTTGGCTGTTCGGTAATTGGGATATCACGTGATTCGCCAAAGCGACACCGACAATTTATCGATAAATACCAACTTCCCTTTCCGCTTCTCTCTGATCCAGAGGGGGAGATTTGCCAAGCTTTCGGTGTATGGATTGAAAAAAGTATGTTTGGCAAACGCTATATGGGTATTGAGCGCAGTAGTTTTCTATTAGACTCTGATCGTATCATTCGAAAAGCTTGGCGAAAGGTCAAGCCAGCAGAGCATATCGATCTTGTAATCGATTATCTTGCTCAGCAGTCCTCAGCCTCAAGCTGATCTATGATGCAAGGTATTGCGTATCTCTTCGATCACTGCATTGTTTTTACTTTCTAGGTGTAATGTTCTACCATCCGATCCTCTTGGTGTGATGGTAATAGATAAATCACAGGTAATAAGTTCTGCAATACCCTTGTTTGCCCACTCAATGATGAGTTGATCATCGATATAATCTTCTAGTCCCAGACAGCGTATTTCGCTTACAGCGTTGATTCGATATAGATCCATGTGGTGAATAGCTTGCCCGTCATGATCTAGATAACTCTCAACCATAGAGAAAGACGGACTTTTAATCTGTCCTTGGATACCTCGTTGCCGTAGCCATGATCTTGCAAACTCAGTTTTTCCAGCACCAAGCTCACCTGACAAAAAGATGATCCGCACGCTAGCTGAGCACGCAGTGGCGATCAACTCGACCGTGTGCTTGAAGTCGCTGAGGTTATTCGTGTTTATTGTTAGTGATTCACTCATCGTTTCTGTGATTATTGATCTTTTTATAATCTATGGGTATGTTGTTCTTGAACCCAGGGATTGCTTCTATGATATCGCTGGCCATCATGCCTCGACCATTCATTTGATCACGAATGGCTTGACCGACACCTACATGTAGCAGTGCGCCTTGAACCGTAGCGGTCTCTGGTGTTTCGCCAAGGGCAACGTATGCTGCGATTAATCCACAAAGGACATCTCCAGCGCCAGCAACCGCAATCTCAGGGCACGACTCATGTATTACATAAGGCATCCTACCTGGTGGGTGAATAATGGTTCCAGCGCCTTTCAATAAACTAATGGCACCGTACCTTGACTGAATTGCATCCGTCGCCGCGTAGCGATCCTGGTTGACAGCATCCGCTGTGGTGTCTAGTAAAGCCGCTGCTTCACCTGGATGCGGCGTGAGTATTGCATTTGAGAGTTGGTTATATTTCAATGTATTTAGCACTCTCAGTGCGCCTGCATCAATGACTTTTGCACAATCGACACTCAATACTGCGCTTAAAACACTTTCTGCCCACGGATCAGATCCAAGACCAGGGCCGAGAATGATGCAGAGATTGCGGTGACTTTTCACAAATTCATCTATCTCATGGTACTCAATTGATGTGAAGTCCGGGCTTTTATTGATGTAACTGCTGTTGTTAGGCGTGCATATGATCACATGCCCGACACCGCAGCGAGCTGCTGCTTGTGCAGCAAGTAAAACAGACCCTTCGAGCCCCTGCGCTCCTCCAATCACCAAAACCTTACCAAAATCTCCCTTGTGCACACTTTGTGCTTGAGCGCCACAGGACGGCAATAGATCACGTGTTGTCACAACATGTACATCTGCATCTGGCATTGGTGGCATTGATTGCATATCGATGTCAGCATGGATTATTTCTCCCGTTGCGTCGAAAGCATTGTGTGTGTATAACCCGCGTTTCCCACCAAGGACACAGAGGGTTTTGTTTGCAGCGACTGCGACCTCTTGTACACACCCAGTATCAGCGCATAGACCTGATGGTACATCAATACTTAGGGTACTTGCTTTGCTCTGATTGATACACTCGATCGCGTGCCTTGTTGATCCATCAAGCGTACCAGAGAACCCAATACCTAGTAAGCCATCGATGATGACATCGGTATGATCAAGTGCTTCTAATCCAACAAAAGGTATACCTGCTTTTCTGGCAATATCAGCCGCATCTGATGTCAATGGTTTCAGCGCTCTTCCCGTCTCTACCAAAACAATGGCAGTTGAGTAGCCGTCGTTACTCAGCTTCACGGCAAGCAACAAACCGTCGGCACCATTGTGCCCTGTTCCACAGATCAGTAGGACTTTTTGATTGATTGCTATCTCTTGCTTGCAGACCGCATGCAGCGCAGTGCTAGCAGCATCTAGAAGTGCTTCTGGTGCGTGTTTCTCAAGCACCGTCGCCTCGTAGTTTTGTATGCTCTGAATACTATATGCTTTTTCCATGTCGAGAATGCTTGTGTGAGTTGATCGTGTCCGCTATGAAAGTGGTATGCATCCCAAATCCCATGGCTAAACGCTGTTTAATGCTACGATTTTGCAGGATTGAACATATTTCCCCGGTAGTAACTGAGTTCAGCAATGGATTCTTTAATATCATCCAATGCACGGTGTTGATTACTTTTACTAAAACGCTCACGTTCTGGGTACCATGCCTCATAGAGTAGTTTGATGCTAGAAACATCGATGTTTCGATAATGGCAATAAGTCTCTATCTCTGGCATGTGCGCAGACAGAAAGGCGCGATCGGTGCCGATGGAATTGCCACACAATGGCGCTTGGTTCTCTTTAACGTGGGCCTTGATAAATGCCAGCGTGGCATGCATCGCTTCGGGTTCACTCACTTGACTATTGCGAACGGATTCCAGTAGGCCAGATGCGCCATGATGCTTGATGATCCACGGATCAAGGTCTTTCAGTCGTTCTTCTGATTGATGTATCACTAACTGAGGCCCTTCAGCAATCACATTGAGTTGATCGTCTGTGATGATTGTGGCTATCTCGATGATGTGATTTTTGCTCGTGTCGAGGCCTGTCATTTCCAGGTCACACCATATCCACCTTGACTCTTTTGCCATCGACTACCTCGTTGAAATTGTTATCATTATAGCATGATTTTATCTGATCTCAATATTGGCATTCCCTCATCCGCGGCATCGATATGCACTTTATGCTATTATTTTCATAAAAATCAGTTATATAATATGATTTTATTGACAAAACCGCTCCTTTTGCTATAGTGATCATGGTATGAGTAATTGAGCACCCTATGACCGACCTTGAGCATATTTTATCCTCATTAGACGATATGAAAGGGGTAGACATCACCCCACTTGACGTGTCAACACTGACGTCCATCACAGACCATATGGTCATCGTCACTGGAAAAAACACACGTCACACACGCAGTATGATGTTAGCCCTTATCGATCTCTATCCATCATTGACATGTGGCAAACCTGTTATTGAGGGTGACGATTATAATGAGTGGATACTGGTAAACTTTGGTGATGTTATTGTCCATATCATGCTTGCCCATGTGCGTGATTATTATGCTATTGAAAAACTCTGGAGCAAAGATCTCTAAAAGCCATGCTGAGTTTACAGATTCGCGCCATTGGCAAACCCTCTGAACGCTGGCAAACTGAAGCGCTCTCCATGTATCAATCTCGTTTATCGCATCTATGCCATTTTAGTGAACAAATATCTGAAATACCCAAACGTTCACGAGGCGCTCAGCTGATTCAACGTCAAGATAAGGAACTCACACTATTAACGTCGGATTTATCGACGAATAGCTACGTTATTATTCTTGATGAACGAGGCAAACAAATGCAAACGACGGGCCTTAGCCAACATCTTGCTAAGATGCAGAACCAGTATCATAAACTTGTTTTTGTACTTGGTGGCCCAGATGGTCACCACCCAGGGATACAGGATGTTGGCCACATCACCTTGTCGCTCTCTCAATTTACACTGCCACATATGTTTGCTAGAATCATGCTGTATGAGCAGCTATATCGTTGTCTGACTCTAATGAACAACCATCCGTACCATCGATCATGAGCGATTCGCTTCAAAGCAACTACAGAGAACAACAGTATGACCACTTCAATCGCGTACTACTTGCTATTGCTTTTTTTGTACTCTTAACGCTAATTCTCATCTCGCAGCTCTTTAGGCTACAGATTCTATCGGGTCAAACACTCTTTCACCGCAGCCTTGATAACCAGTTCACTTTTGCGTCTTTGCAATCACAGCGTGGTCAGATCCTCGATCGCCATGGGGAGGTGCTTGCTAAAAATATACCCCAATTTCACCTTGATTTATTTGTCGAATCTCGCGCCCGAGCAAGACGTGCTCTAGACGACCTGCGCAAACGTATCGAAATCGATCCAAAATCTCTTAGCATGATCGAACGACGTCTCGACAAAGCAAGAGCACAAGACACGTTGCGTATCATCAGCCGCCTATCATCCGATCAATTGCGTCATATTTACCACGAGAACCTTCATCTATCTCCGCTAAAGGTTACCCCAGAGTTTATCCGATCTTATCCCTGTGGCGAGCCCTGTGGCAATGTCACTGGCTATGTCTTAGCACGTAAGCTTGATAAAGATGCCAAGTCAGATAACCCCAATATTCTCGCTTCTTACTCCGGCGCTGATGGCGTTGAAAAGTCCTATGATGAAGTCTTGTCCGGTAAACCCGGTGTTGTCCAGCTGCAACGCGATGCAAAGGGAAAAATTTTGCAAACACTCTCAAATATTCCTGCGCAAAATGGTGCTGATATCATTTTAACCATTGATGCACGTCTGCAAAGGATCGTTGCTGACAAGATGAAGGGCAAACGAGGTGCTGTGGTTATCAACAACCCGAGTAATGGAGAGATCATCGCGCTCTACAGTGCCCCCAGCTATGATCCGAATGCATTTCTCGACCCATCACTCTCAAGCGCACTCAAGACTTATCTCACGTCACCGGAAAAGCCACTTTTCAACCGTGCACTCTCTGGCCAGTTTCCACCAGCGTCAACCGTCAAGCCTTTTCTCGCATTGTATGCACTTGAGGAGAAGTTGATATCACCACAGTTCCATATCCATGACAGTGGCTACTTTCGCTACAAGGATACAGCTAACGTTTATCGTAACTGGAATCGTGCTGGTCATGGTCGAGTGGATGTTCAAAAAGCGATTATCTTATCAAACGACACGTTTTTCTATCATCTTGCGCTGAAATTAGGTATTGACACCATGAGTCATGTCTATGATCGCTATGGCTTTGGATCGTCAACCGGCATTGATCTTCCCGGTGAAAAACTAGGACTACTGCCAACGCGGAGCTGGAAAAAGGCTCGTGGTCAATCATGGCTTATTGGTGACACCATTATCACAGGTATTGGGCAAGGCTCGTTGCTGGTCACACCAATACAGCTTGCTTATGCGAATGCCATATTTGCTGCCCGCGGTGATGCCTTCATTCCCCACGTTGTGCAATCAGTGAAGTACCCGAGCCACAAGACTGATACCGAGTTAATAAACCCAACGCGTACTGGCAGTTTAAGCTACCGGCACTGGCAGTACATCACGAAAGCGATGGAGAAAGTGATTGTCTATGGTACGGGTAACCGCTTTGGCAGGCTCAATAAACCCTTTGCTGCCAAAACAGGGACTGCGCAATTGATCAAAAACTCTGGACGCACTCACCACATTAAAAAACTATCTGACCACTCATGGTTTATGGGCTTTTTTGTCAAGGAACATCCGGACTTTGCTATCACTGTTCTGGCAGAGAATGACAATAATGCTATTTTTGTTGCGCGTGAGATCATTAACGCTTATCAGCAATTGACGTCAGTATAGTACGCTTTTTTGCCTCGCTCTACAAATCATAGCACGCTTGGATTATGTATCACATCTTGATACAATCACAACACGACTCGGGTACACAGCATATGCTCTCCACTTCCAAGCTTGGTAATCAAGAACATGTTAGTCTAAACACCCTACTGTGTGTTTATATCGTGATTGGCATGTTGCTGTTGACGAGTGCCAGCGAAGGTAATCATTACATGGTGATCAAGCAAGGTGTGCACGCACTGCTTGCTGTAGGTATATTGTTTGCCGTACAACGTATGAGCTGCGAGCACTTGCAGAAAGTCGCCTTTATTGCTTACCTTGCAACCATCGCGCTTCTTATTTTGGTCCTACTGATTGGCCATACTGGGAAAGGTGCACAACGTTGGCTCGATTTACGGTTTATTCGCTTTGAACCGTCTGAAATCATGAAAGTGATATTACCGGTAACCCTTGCCAGCTGTGTACAAAATCAAGAGCTGCCTCTATCACCACTGGCACTGCTGCAAAATCTATTACTTGTTTTGCTTCCATTCATGTTGATTGCCAAACAACCCGATCTTGGAACGGCAACGATCATCGCCACCATTGGTATTTTTACCCTCATCATGGCCGGCCTACCTTTTAAGCTGATACGCTATGGCATAACAGCATTTGTTGTCATGTCACCAGTCAGCTGGACACTTCTCCATGAGTACCAGAAAAAGCGCATCATGACACTGCTGATGCCACGGCAGGATGTTTCCGGTAGCGGTTACCACATCATGCAATCGAAGATTGCCATTGGCTCTGGTGGTTTTTTTGGTAAAGGTTGGTTCTATGGAACACAATCGCATCTGCAATTCCTACCGGAGCACAATACTGATTTTATCTTCGCTCTGCTAGCAGAAGAATTCGGTTTTTTTGGTTGTTGTGTACTCTTTGCGTTATTTCTGTGGATTCTCATCAAATGCTTCAGCTATAGCATGCAAGCACAAAACCATTTCACCCGATTGGCTTGTGCCGGTATTTCATTTGCTTTTGGCATTTGTACGTTTATTAACGTTGCAATGGTCACGGGGCTTATACCGGTGGTTGGTATCCCATTACCCTTGATTAGTTATGGCGGTACTACGATGCTGATCACGCTCCTTGGTTTTGGTATTATCAATGCTTGCCGTTCACAATCAAGGCTGTTTGACTCGTAGCATCCTATCAAATTTTATAAGCCTTCCTATCGCCGCTGCTTATCGTATTTTTGTCTCAAAACTAAAATGACAGATATTCAGTTGTCTTGAGTGACGCCCCAATGTCTGTACTTGCGATCAGTATGGCATGGTGTTATGTTTTTCGTATTACTACCGAGAACGATTATGTGGTTTCTATTTCTTTTATGCCTGTTTAGCCAGTGTTTTGCATCCGTGAGTCTTGAGCCTGCTCGTAATCGGATGGTTAAACAGCTTGTCCAGGAGGTCCATAAGAAACATCACATCCCAACGAGTTGGCTTGACAAACAGTTCAAGGGTCTTGCTTTGAATGAGTCATCACTTAGTCTGATGCAGCGACCATTTGAAGCTAAACCTTGGTATCAATATCGACAGCTCTTGGTCAGTCCTAAACGTGTTCAGAATGGCACGAAGTTCATGCACACCAATCAGACTGTGCTGCAAGATTATGAGAAACGCTACCATATACCTGCGTCAATCGTAACTGCTATTATTGGAATTGAAACAAGTTATGGTGAGAATATGGGTGACTTCATCACACTCGAGGCACTTTCCACGCTTGCGTTTTACTATACCCCTCGGGCCGACTATTTTCGCAGCGAGGCAATTGAGTTGCTGCGCTATGCCTACGATCATAAAATTGCCACATCTACTATCAAAGGTTCCTACGCAGGCGCCATTGGTATACCACAATTCATGCCCTCGAACATAGAGCTCTACGGTCGACATCATGGAAAAGATGGCCAGCTTGATCTTGTGCACGATCACAATGATGCGATCGCCAGTGTCTTCAATTATCTTGCTAAGATGGGACACTGGGCATCACACAAGCCAATCATGAAGAAGCTTGAGTTAAACCCTAAGCAGAAGGACACACTTAATAACGCAATCGGAAACCAACGTATGCTCGCGGTGACTAAGCCACTCGCTCAACAGTTTAATCTACGTCCTACTGATACAAGTTGGATCATCCGACTAGAATCGCAGCCCAATGAATATGATTTTTATCGTGTATTTGGGAACTTCAAGAGCATCATGCGTTATAATAACAGTGTCCACTACAGCGCTGCAGTCGCACAACTGGCGCAGCAACTAGCCAATAGCAAGTCTACGACTAGTTAATGCGCTCAATGTCTGTACAATGGCAGGGAGTGGATACTGACCATAGTCGTTATGCTTAAAGAAGCCAAACTTGATTCTCTCAATGAAAACCGTCTCCAAGATGCTATTTCACTCCACCAAGAGGGCCACGCTGACCAAGCCATTATTCAGTATAAACTCATTCTTAATTCTTATCCTGAACATGCCATGGTTCATCACTTACTTGGCATCACATTGGCGCAGTGCGGAGAAATAAAGCGTGCGCTATCGACGCTTAATCGCGCCAATGAGCTACAACCAAACCACCCTATTTATCTATCTAGTCTTGCTAACGCGCATCGTAGAAATGCGGATAACGATCAAGCAATCCTTTATTTTGAACAAGCACTCAAACTCAATCCCAATCTCGTTTCTGCACACAATAATCTTGCACTGATATTTTTTAAGTCTGAGCCGAATCGTGCTGAAAAACACTTTCGTGCTGCGCTTGACGTCATGCCTGAGCATGTTGATGCCAACTATAATTTGGGCTTGCTTCTTAGCAACAGTAATAAGCATAAAGCAAAAGATTACTTTGAGCGCGCCTGTCACTCGGATCATGCATTCATCCCTGCTCGTTACCAATTGGCTCAGCTCTATCACTCAGAGAAATCCTTCAGAAAAGCGCTAAAATGGTACCAAGCAGTGGTGGCATTGGATGCAGATCATGCGAACGCATTATCTAAAATTGGGTTGATCTACCTAGAACAAGATGACACCGATCGCGGCTTAGACTTTCTTGAACGTGCTCATCGACTAGACCCTGATCTTGATGACATACATCATAATCTTGCTTGTGTTTACCATCATTTGAAACGCTACGATGACGCTGTCAAACACTGGCTCAAGTATTCAATGCAGCAGCCTGATCTTACCACAACCTATAATATTGGTGTTTGCTATCTTTATTTGTGTCGTTACCAAGATGCACAAGACCACTTATTTGAGGTGATTCGACAATCACCGAAGCATTATCATGCACTCGTCAACTTAGGCGCTACCTTCCTGCAATGCAATAAACACGACCTTGCCATAGAATATTATCAGCGTGCACAAGCCATCACACCCAATGCTGCCGTTGAGCATGTTTTGTCTGCGCTGACACAGTGTGATAGCAATAATACATCGGCGCCAGCTTCTTATATTGTCGACCTGTTTGACAACTATGCGATGCATTACGATAACCATCTCAATGATGTTCTTGATTATCAGTTGCCAAAACGCATTGCTCATCTTATCCCGTCTATGCTTCATCTATCATCTGGCTCTTGTATTACCCTCGACTTAGGCTGTGGAACAGGTTTATGCGCAAAGACACTTCGAGACGTTTCTAAAACGCTGATCGGGATTGATTTATCATCGAATATGCTTGCACAAGCCAAGAAAAAGTCTTTGTATGACCACCTGGTTTGTCAGGATATTACCCAGTTCATGCCAGCGCATGAAGACAAGATAGATTTGGCACTCTGCGCTGATACGCTTCCCTATATTGGCCAACTCGAACCACTATTTAGCACCGTATCTCGCTACATGAATGTGGGTGGCTACTGGATGTTCAGCATAGAGGAATGCTTCGATATCGACTATACACTTAATAAGAATGCCCGCTATGCTCATTCTCAGGACTACATACGACGACTTTGCACGCAGTATCGGCTAGAGGTATTTCATCATGAACGTTTGGTGCTGCGGACCCAACAAAATGCATACGTTGATGGCGTATTGTTTATCTTACGACCGATATGCTCAGAGCAGACCACTCAGATTGCCAGTAGCGCTTACAGCGGTTAAAATGAACCACCGGGACTCCGAGGTGACCCTCCTTCATTTTCTAGGTCAACCGAAACCATGCTGTCACCACTCTCTGAGCGGGTTTCGCGATAATCAATGGTGCCTGGGGAGGATGAACCCTTCTGTGAAATGGTATCGGTTTCATCTTTTTGATGCTCACTTCCAATAAATGTGCCTTCTTCATAGATGGTTTCATCTATTGGTTCATGTTTTGCTTTTGGTGTATAGCCAAAAACCCTAGTCACATAATCAATCATTTTACCATACGTTGTTTGAGGCTCATGATCATCGATTTCATACTCTTTCCCTGATTCATAGCCATCAAGATTTACTTCAAAATCATCCCTTATCTTTCTTGCATTACCTATGTTAAGCACAATCAACGCGACAATGATAATCGGCAAACCGATCGCAACTGCCATTGGCATGTGAAGTGCAGCCGATATGGCGGTTACAAATTGCGACGATTGCAAGGATGTAGGTAGAATCGTTAAGAACCATTTCAACGTAAAGAAGCCCCCAATGACTGCCATCGTGATCAACAACGCTTTGTTTATTCTTGAGAAAGCAGTTCTACGAGTGCTGGTTTGTGATTTGTATGCTAATAAGCTTTTTCGAAATGCTGCGATATTTTCTCTCTTCAGGCATGATTGTGGAAGCTTTTGTTGTGACAACTCACTCAACTCATCCCAGTTACCATCACTAAGGCTTGATGCTTGTGCCGTAAATAACATCTCGAATGCATATGACAGTGAATCTTGCCCGCTGTTCGCAACCTTTCTCTCGTCATTAATATCTGCTGAGTATAGCCTTGTTGCTCTTGTCAGCGCTTCTTTTTGGTTAAATAGATCATCAATCGCTTTAAACGCTACTTTTTTCCAACCGATGACCTGTGCCTTTGCCTCTTCTCTAGACTTCTCTCGTCTCAGAAATGTATCTTGTAGCCCAATCTGTTCTCTGTAGTGGAAACCAAGTTTACCAATCGATTCTTCAATATATTTGTTCACTGACTCATACTTTTCGCTACGCTGAAACGTCATTACCTTCTGCTTCTCAAGACCTGATGGTGTTTTGGGCGACTCAAAGATATTGATCAGTGACCACTCTTTTTCCTGCGCTTCAGAAAGATCCATCAACTTGTTACGATCTTTGCCATCAAGTATCTCGTTAAGCCGACTTTGGTAATCCTCAATGAATTTCAGCATATCTGCTCTTAGCTCGGCAACCGGCTTATCAGCATTCTTTTCATCGGCCAAACATCGCTCAACTGCACTGAATGACAGCTGTAAGGCTTGTTTTATTTCACCAATTCGATTTAGTGTTTCCGGCTTACGAATATAGTTCCAATCTTTGAAGAATAGCTTTTCCGTGATCGCGCGTGCTGCGCCAAGATCATCCATCTTCCTTTTCACCTGTTCCATCTGTGTCAAGCATAATGTTTTCGTATCAATATAGGATGCAATGCGGACATCTTCCGTCGACATCCAGTTTTGACTGATAATCGCATAGTGTAAATTGCATGATTCATGTTCGATCATATGGATCAGACGTAATAACTTTGCAGCCGATTCCTTATCGTCATTTGTAAAACACTCTCCAAGAAACTTGGTTTCTTCTGTTTCAATTCCTCTGTCGAGTGGAAGTAATCTTGTCGCTAGGTTTTTTAGGTATGGGTTAAAAGCAGCGCTGACATTGCCTGGCTGATAATCACTGTTATTTTCGGGTATCGAATAGGTCCCAATCAAATTTTTAAGACCATTTGTCAACCGTTTAAATTCCTGTGAACGTTGGTTACTTGGGTATACAGAATCCAACGCTTCAAGTGACTTTCTCCAATAGTCAATATAATCGTTGATTGATTCTGATAAATTATTCATGCGATTACTCATGGGTTTATACTCCTGAATTTGCTTATTAACTCATAAATACTTTGACTGCATCCAATACCATTTGTGATGCAATTGCTAAGATGATAAGGCCACATATTCTTGTAATGACCCCGACTATTGACTTCTTACTCAAGAATTTTGCAAACATGTTCAATGTCGTGGCATATAAACACAAGCCGATGATGCATGCTGCTACTGCTATGATCACTACACTACCGATCATATACGGCAGTGTATTTGGTAGGACATCTGCATGGTGTATGGCTGCAACCATTGCACCTGGTCCGGCAATGAGAGGTATGGCAAGTGGTGTAATCGCCATATTGGCAAGTTGATCTTTGTGCTCTTCTGGATTGAAATTTGAATGATCAGTTGTGCCTGAAAATAGACTGAAACCTACTTTCATAAGGATGAGGCCGCCAGCAAAGCGAAACGCACTCATGGATATTCCCATGGCGTGTGATAGTGGATAAAACAAGATAACTGCTATCTGTAGCACGAAAAATACTGCAATCGCTGTTTTTAGCGCAATATGGATTGTCTGGTCTCGGGTGACACCTTGTGTCATGGATACAAATATGGCTGCGTTACCAATTGGATTGGTAATAGCAAGTAGCGAAATCAGCATAGATAGTAGTGAAATCATGACTAGTCCAATAAAATGATTGCTGACTGTATAGTGTGTTGTGTTATTCTTTGCAGATTTTTTTTTAAGTGCAGTCGATTATTTTATTATATAACTGTTTTTATGATTAATTTTAATCTTATGCTCTCGTCATAAGCGGCACCAAATCAATTCTGTTGAACGATTGACCTAGCTATCTTACGATCTCAAGATCAATAATTTGCTCAAGAACTTCTACACGCTTGACTTTGACGCGTATTGACTGACCAATCCTGTATGCGCGATGGCTCTTGTCGTCGACAAGCTCGTATCTAGCCTCATCATAGCGGTAATAGCTGTCCAGTGTGCTGACATGGATAAGCCCATCGATAAAGAATGCGTCTATCGCTGCAAACATCCCAAAGCTTTTGACCCCTGTAATCGTTGCATCATAAACCTGTCCGACTTTGTCTTGCATATAGTAGCACTTGAGCCACTGCGTGGCCTTTTTCTGGGCTTCATCAGCGGTTCTCTCCGCACTTGAACAATGCTTTGCAGCCTCTGCTATGCTGATTCCTTTTGGTGTCACGGCACGATCACGTACGCCTTGATCCAGAATACAATCAATGGCTCTGTGAACAATTAGATCTGGATAACGCCTAATTGGAGAGGTAAAGTGGCAATACTTATCGAATGCAAGACCATAATGGCCTTTATTGTGTGGTTCGTAGCATGCCTGAGCAAGCGTTGATAGCACCAGCGGTATGTAAATCTCGCTATGCTCTGTAGCTGTACAAGCCTTGATTACTTGCTGTAACTTCTTAGTTGGAAAATCACCTGTTTTTGCGATCGTAGCATCAACCCCTACAAGGCTAAGGAATTGACCCAACCGCTGTAATTTAAGCTGATCTGGCTTATTGTGGTTACGGAACAGCGCGGGCTGTTTGTGATTAAGCAGGTAGTCTGCAACGCTCTGATTGGCCAACAACATAAACTCCTCAATGAGTTTGTGTGACTCGAGACGAGTGCCTCTCTTGATGCTCTTGATTTTCTCGTGTTCGTCAAAAATCAGTTGCGTGAAGGGAAGCTCAATCTCTAGAGCACCACGGTGTTGTCGTTTACGATCCAACAACTGATACAGGCGGTAGGCATTCGTGAGCAGTTCTGTCAACCACGTTGCCGCTTCTTGATTGCCATGAATGATTTGTTGCGCGTCCTTATAGGTCAATCGTGCCTTTGATCGGATCACTGCCTTGGACAAATCATAAGTTTTTACATCGCCGGTATGACTGAGCCTTATTTTGATCACTTTGACCAGTCGGTCGACATCTGGACACAACGAGCACAGACCGTCACTCAGAACTGGTGGCAACATGGGCAATACAGCATTTGGCAAATAAACGGAGGTAGCCCGTAGATAAGCGGCATGATCCAGGGCGCTGTCGACTTCGATATAATGTGATACATCACTGATGGCAACAGATAATAACCAATCGTCACCATCCGCTTCGACATGAATCGCATCATCAAAATCACGCGCATCATGGCCATCGATGGTAATAAATTGGTGATCACGTAGGTCGACTCTGTTCTCTTCGACTGCAATGCCTTTGTGGTTGATTTTGTCGGCGTCGTCAAGTGCATGATGATTAAACTCACCAGGGAGCTGATAACTGTTAATCATCATATCCTTGACCAATGTTGGCGAATCGAGTTCGCCCAGCGGAGCCTCTATTTTTACGTGACAAGCGCTATACGGCTCTGGATATTGTTCGATCTTAGCTTTGACAAAGGTCCCGCTTAATTGTTTTGTTTCTGGCGCATCGCAAATGATCATGCCACTGACTAGTGGTGTCATGGTCTCAATAGCCCATTGCTTTCGTAATGGTCGCAGTCGACCGACAACATGGGTCTGTTTTCGCTTGCTGATTTCTACAATGACCCCGATGGTTTTACTTTCGTCTTCGTTGGGACAAAATCGTGCCTTGACTTGATCGCCATGCATGAGACTTTGAGACTGTTTGTTATTGACAATAATGTATTGCTTGCGTAGGGACTCGTCGTCAGGGATCAGCGCAACGGTCTGATTACGACTAATATGTACACGTGCATTGACCAACAGGCTTTCAGGATTTAAGCAATATTTCCCATGCTTATCCAGCACTAATTGCTGATCTCTCAGCATGGCACGTACTCGATTCCCAACCGCACTATGCAGGGATGGGGACTCAATTCCCAGTCCTTGTATGATGTCTGTCAGCGATGCAGGGCGACGCAACTTGGTCAGCACTTCGATGATGAATTCTCTGCTGGGGATTGGTTGTTTGTAGGATTTAAGTTCTTGGGAATAATATGGATCTCTAGATTTCGACGGCTTTGATTTTTTTTTAGTCATATATTCTTTACCTTACTTTGGTTTTTTAAGTCTGCCGTTTCGCATGCCGAGCGGATTCTTGCAACGCCATACATAGATTGATAGTATAACATTTTACAATGGTTTTGGCTATGTTTCCTTTTTCCTCTATCCACTCTGCTGCCTCAAAACCTTCCGAATGCACAGCATGTGTTTTGTTTTATGATCACGAGTCTAATTGTTTGAGTAACTTGTCGCAATTATCTGTCGATTCAACAGCGCTGATGCAGCAAACAAAGCAACTTGGCTTAACCGATAAGCGCCCTGTCCTATTACTTCCTCACCAAGAAACAGACATGTTTTATGTCATGGTGCAAATTAGACATGACGCCAGTGCACACGATTTACGCGCTCTGGGCACTTCGATATACAAAGCGATTTCGCCAACAGAACTCTCTGATATTGCACTTATCTGGCCAGACTTGAGTAACCAATCGCCATTTACAGCTGACCAGTGTGGGCAGATCTGCCAGGGCCTCTACGGTGCCGGTTACCAGTTTACGAAATACCTCGCAAAGCCAACCCCAGTGACTGAGCGCTCATTGACACACGTGAGCGATCAACGTGATGCACTAATGCAACACTTTGAGCGTGCTGCGATCATGGTGCAAGGTGAACAGCTGACCAAAGACCTCATGCATGAGCCACCTAATATGCTTACACCAGCGGCCTTTGCAGAGCGTATTACCGCTTTGACAGCACTGGGCCTCAAGGTTGATGTCATGGATGAAAAGCAACTCTTAAAAGAAAATATGCATGCGCTCTTATCGGTTGGTCAAGGTAGCACGAACCCGCCACGCTTAGTCACCGTGCGCTGGTGTGGCAAAACCGATGATTGTAAGGACCCTTTTGCACTGGTAGGCAAAGGTATATGCTTTGATAGTGGCGGCATCGACATCAAACTCTCAGCGCTTACTGAGATGAAATACGATATGGGTGGTGCAGCTACTGTTATTGGCGCGATGCAGGTGATTGCACGACTTAAACTACCGATCAATGTCGTCGGTGTTGTTGCGCTAGCGGAGAATATGCCTGGAGGTAAAGCGTACCGCCCTAGCGACATTATCTCCTCACGTGCTGGCAAGTCCATTGAGGTACTCAACACTGATGCTGAGGGTCGTTTAATACTTGCTGATGCGCTAGATTATGCTTGCGACATGAAACCTAGTGCGATTGTCGATCTTGCAACGCTAACTGGTGCGATCATTGTTGGTCTAGGCCATGAATACGCCGGTTTCTTCAGTAATGACGATGCACTTGCTGACCGCATGCGCGATGCAGCTGATCAGTCTGGCACCAAGATATGGCAGTTACCACTAGATAAAGTATTCGATCGGTTAATGGATTCGCCAATCGCCGATGTGCAAAACTTGGCAAAACCTGGTTCTGGCGCCGGCTCGATCACAGCAGCACAGTTCTTACAACGCTTTGTTCGTGACATCCCGTGGGCACACATCGATATTGCGGGCACGGCATGGATACCAGGATCTAATGGTGTACACGCAAAAGGGCCAACTGCCTATGGTGTGTCGCTTCTTGTTGATCTTGTCAATGATCAGCTATAACGGAGTATCATCTATGGGAAAACTTATACTTGTTCGCCATGGTGAATCCAAATTCAATCGGGAGAATAAATTCACGGGTGCTTTTGATGCGCCGCTGACATCAAATGGTATGCAGCAGGCCATTGCAGCAGCAAAGCTTATCGAGGGCCATACGTTTGATGCCATACACTGCTCGAGCTTGATTCGTGCCATGGATACAAGAGATACCATTATGCGCTGCCTTGGTTATGATGATGATTCGCTTGTCTTATCTGCTGAGTCGATCGCGCTGAACGAACGGGATTACGGTAAGCTAACAGGCCTCAATAAAGATGAGGCGAAGCGTAGCTATGGTAGTAAACTGGTTCGCCAATGGCGCCGCAGTTATTTTGGCTGCCCTCCGGGTGGCGAATCACTAGCTGATACCAAAAATCGTGTGGTTGAATACTACCAGACTGCAATACAGGCCGACTGCCATCAAGGTAAAACGGTTTTGGTGGTTGCACATGGTAATAGTTTGCGGGGACTTGTGGGTCATCTGCTAGGTTACAGCCCAGATATGTATCAAGGCATTGAGATTGCCTGGTGCACTCCGTGGATTATTCAGTTCAATAATACGCTCATTGACAATGTTAAAGTGATGCCTAATCATCTAGTCGACGGTCATAATCGTGTTGAAGAGCCCAATCGACGACGTACGCACCGAATTCCCGTATCATTTGCATGCGCATGATACATCAACTGCTTGACATATGCTGAGACTTACGTTAATATTCTTATCTCTGGCGGGGCTATAGCTCAGCTGGTAGAGCACTTGCATGGCATGCAAGGGGTCGGCGGTTCGAGACCGCCTAGCTCCATGACAGGAATGTCCCCATCGTCTAGAGGCCTAGGACACCGCCCTTTCACGGCGGTAACAGGGGTTCGAATCCCCTTGGGGATGCTTTATCTTTTTTCTGCGTAGAACACCATCTTTTTTCTGCGCAGATCTTCAATCTATACTATAGTTTCTGCACGACCAAATGATTTGAGCATGTATATTCGTCACATCTACGACATTGATCTCTGTGCACCTGATGGAAAGATCGTCAGAATGCGCAACTATGAAGGCTATATTGTCATGGTTGTCAATACAGCATCCGAATGTGGATTTAACGATCAGCTTGAAGAAATGGAGATGTGCTATGAACTATTCAAGGGTCATCGTTTTGTTATACTTGCTTTCCCAAGCGATCAGTTCAATCAAGAGCCGTTGGATGACGAAGATATGATCACCCACAATGAAGCACACTATCAAGTAAGCTTTCCTATGTTTCGTAAGGTTATCGTCAATGGTCGACAGGCACATCCGCTGTTTAGATACCTTACCAACGCGCTTCCCGGGATATTGGGGACACAATCGATCAAATGGAACTTTACCAAGTTTATTATTGATCGTACTGGTCAGCCGGTACGTCGATTTTCACCGATCACCAATATGGAGATTGTCAGTGAGTACATTGCTGGCATGATTGAAAAAAAACCATAGCGCGCTCATAGCTGTTAAGTGTATGATCATTTGCCTACACTAATTAGTATGCACCATGTCTGCGTATAGTGATTCAGAGAGTTTCTCCAAACGCATGATGCCAACCGAGAATACCGCATAGCTGAGTCTTGGCATTGCCTGCATATGCGTTACGGAGTCTGCCCAATCATCGTATGCGTCTTGATGTCGGCCCATGATCTTAGTAAGGCCATGCTCTATATCGCTCAGGCGGTATGCCTTTAGTTGTGTAAAGATACTATTGACAAGGCTTCTATGGCATTTATCAATATTGGTTAGTGCTGCACTGCGGCCCATTTGTGCCCAGATGGTATCAACTTGGTAGTTCTCAACTTGCACCCTCAGCCAATCGATATGCCAATGCTTGCCAAGCCAATAATAGACATGCATAAATCGCTCGATCTTACCGGTTGTGTTTTTCAGTGACCAGACGATATTGAGCAGTGAGCCGCAGTGCTTTGCCAGCATGGTGCTGCTTGCAACCTTTTCACTTGCACCCGCCTGCTCTAGTACTCTTTGCTGCGTGATGATGAATTCTTGTTGCGCTTCGTCTGCGTACTGAGCCACCGATTTACACATGATCTCGACCGGCACCGTAAAGATATCGGCAATGGTCTTGATGGAGTCTCCAGAATCCAAGTCAACATTTTGCACCAACCACCATGAGGCATCGCGTAGCAATTGCCGAATGTGGCCAAACAGCGACAATGCAATGACCGCATCCACTTCGTACATTTTTTCAACAATGAAATTCAGCGCAGGCCGCAACTGGAATATTTCTAGACTGATAAAGTAGGCTTTGACAGCGCGCTCTGGTGTGCAGCGGGTTTCGTCGTAAATCTGCTGTATAAATGTCAGGCCCATATCATTGATGCAAACATCACTAATCTCTGTCGCAATGATTTCGCGTCGTAGCGCATGCTGCATGAGACTGGCACTGTATTTTTTCGCCATCTCTTCGGGAAAAGCATGGTAGAGATACAACAAGCAATATGGGTCGTCGACTAATGATTTTTTCAACAGCTCGCGTACAAGTAATGTTTTGGTGTGTGCATAGAGTATTGCTAGCTCTGAACGAACCAATGTCTTACCGTTCGTTTGCCGAGCGAGCAGCTCCCGTTCAGCGGGTAGCTTGTCAACTGCCGCATTTGATATACCAGCCTTCTCCAGATATTTAATATACCTTATATAGATTTCAAGACTTGTGGCTGATTGGCGCTCTGCAGCACTCAGTGAAAAGTTCTGCTTTGTAATACTTTGCAAAATCATCGTTTTAACATCAGGCTGTAGCGCATTGAGCAATGCATTGCGCCCATCGCTACTGATCTCACCCTCGCTCTCTAAGTGTGATAGCCCGATCTTCAAATTCACCTCAATATCACTGCACGCCACACCCCCGACATTGTCGATGAAGTCAGTGTTGATTAGTCCACCGTTGAGCGCATACTCGACTCTTGCACGCTGCGTGATGCCAAGATTGCCCCCCTCAGCGATTACACGCGCGCGCAGCTGGCTTGCGTCAATTCGACACCCGTCGTTTGCAATATCCTGAACGTCGGCATTGGTCTCTGTCGATGCCCTGATATAGGTCCCGATACCACCGTTCCAGATAAGGTCAACATCTGCAGCTAGGAGGCACTGTATCAGTTCACTGGGTGTGATCATTTTATCTTCAATGCCAAAAAACTCTTGGATAGTATCTGTAAGATGGATGTATTTCTCGCTACGCGAGTATACGCCACCACCAGCAGAGATTAGATTTTGGTTATAATCCTCCCAGCTGCTTCTCGATAATTTGAACAACCGCTTTCGCTCCTGAAATGATCGTTTTCGGTCCGGATGCGGATCGATGAAGATATGCCGATGATCAAACGCTGCCACCAGGCTGATGTGCTTAGATAACAGCATGCCATTTCCGAAAACGTCACCACTCATGTCGCCTATGCCCACGACAGTAAAGTGGTCGTGATCGGGATTGATGCCTAGTGAGGCAAAATGCCAGCGTACAGACTGCCAAGCACCCTTGGCGGTGATGCCTATTTTTTTGTGATCATAACCATGTTTTCCACCTGAGGCAAATGCGTCACCAAGCCAGTAATCTCTTGAATATGCGATTTGATTGGCAGCGTCAGAGAATGTGGCAGTCCCTTTATCAGCAGCGACTACAAAATAGGTGTCGTCGTCATCATATACCTTTGACCCATCGGCTCTTTTCACTTCGCCGCGGGTGTAATTATCACAAATGCTGAGAATACTCTCGACAAAAAGTTGATAGCACGCCTGTCCTTCAGCATAGTACTCGTCTTTGCTCATCTGCTCTGTCAATAACTTGGGCACGTAGACACCCTTTGCGCCGTCGGGAACAATGACCGCATTTTTTAGCTGCTGTGCGTGCATCAAACCCAGAACCTCGGTTCGATAATCCTCCAGGCGATCAGACCAGCGTATTCCCCCGCGAGAAATAAGACTCATACGTAGGTGCGTACCGGCAAAGCGATGGGAATAGACAAACGCTTCTACTAAGGGCACTGGCAACGGCATATCGCTGATCAGGTTTGGCTGAATCTTTAACACCAGTGCAGATTGGTCTGGCAGAAAAAAATTAGTTCGGACCGTTGCTTGTATGGTGTTAAGCAACCGTCGGTAGACTTTATCTTCGTTGATGCTGTCGACCTGTTCGAGCTCGATTTCATACTTTTCGATAAATGTCTGGATATCTGACTGGTTATCTACGGCACCAAATTTAGCTTGGAAAATATCGACCAGCAGCGCCGTAAGCTTTGGATACTTGACCACTGTTTGCAACATGAACTCGGTACTGAGCATGAAATTGGTCTGCTTTGCGTAATAGATCAGTGCCCTAATGATGATAAGGCTCTCAAATGAAACGTCCACTGTTGTCAGTAGAAGGTTAACAATATCGCTTTGCGCGGACTTTCCGAGCACGGACTTGACACAGGCAATAACTTGAATAGCACGTGCTTCCGTAAGCGCCACACGTGCATTGAGAGGATTAATATGTAAATCAATGATGCTGTAAACGCGTTTGACGTCATGGATATCAGATAGCTGCACACTATTTTCTCGAACAACGGATAAACCGATATTCTCTAATATTGGTAGAATATCACTAAGTATGATTTCGGAGTTGACTTGGTATATCTTGAGTGACCAACTCGCTTGCGCCTGTTGGTAATGCTCAGGTGCTTTACTAAATTTGATGAGCATGTCAGCATCGTTTTGATCTTTCATTGCCTCAAGGTTTTTGACGTCATGAATGACCTCGATCCCTCGGTATTTTGATCGGTACTTGGAGCCAAAAAAGTCTCTATATGCCATCACGGTGTTGAAGTCGACGCCAGCTTTGTCGCTACGATATGCCATCATGACACTGTCCCACCATGGCGTTGCAATCGCGGTGATTTTCTCTTCGATGCTTCTGGCAACTGCTTCGGTTATCTTGATGTCAGGGTTGTAGTTGATGGTCAGATACATGCTAACCTGATCCACATCCGAAAAGTTGGACATCCAATCGACCACTTCGCTGGAGAAAACTTGTGTCACCAATTTGCGAATTTTGGTGGCCACATAGTAATTATAATAATCTCTTGGCATCAGTATGGTCAGTGTGTAGAAGGAGCTGATGATATCACGGCGAATAATTGCCCTTGTTTCTCTGAGGCCTTTGACAGCGAGTTGAGCCAACGCATTCTTCTTTAGCTCACTAACCGTGCACTGAAATAGCTCATCTGTTGGTATATTTTTGAGAATGTGTGTGAGTGACTTATTTGAATAGCGCGATTTTATTTTCGCTTGACTAACGACATCATTGATCTTATCTCCAATCCAAGGGATCTTGCTTGGGTCTGCGTCATAGGCTTCGCTGCTAAGCAAACCAACAAAGCGGACTTCTCCTATGATGGCGCCTGCTTTATCTAACATCCTCAACACAAAAAGATCGGCATAGACATCACGATGAATGCCACATTTCATAGTTGACTTGGTGATATAAAAAAGATTGTTCTCGACATTTTGACCCATGTTCGCAAGCTGCTTCTCTTGGTAGACGCTCTGCTTGATCCCATCAAATCGTTTGCTCTTCATAACGCCTAGGGCATGTTTGCGATCGCGTTTGAGGCTGCGAGCATTCCCTTCACCAGACAGCGAGTAGCAACGTGCGCCAAGATAAGTGTAGTAACGGTGCATCCACTCCATGAAGTCGAGTACACTTTGGTACCTTTTTGCTTTCGTGCTGGACTTGCTGGCATGCACCCATGTCTCGATCACTTCCATCATCAGCGCTTGCATATTTGGCCAATCGTCAACCGCAAAGCGCACATCTTTCAGTACAGCAATAAGCGCTTCCTCTAACTGATTTTTTTCTTCATCAGATATTTTGCTCAGACGGAAAATGGTCAGTAACTCTTTCTCTTGTGTGCTGTCAGGTGGCACCATGGAAACCAGTGCGCCCTTTGGGTCACGGGGTAACAGCAGCTCAGCCACGTTGTAGAACTTCATGATTGGAATGGCGCAGTCACTCACTGTGATACGAACGGTATCCACAATAAAAGGGAGATCGGTCATATTGAGGAGTAAAAACGTATAACTTCCATCCTCTGACTGGACATCATGGAAGGCAATGTTTGGTGACCCATTGTACTGCTGCACAAGGCTCCATCCCCATGTGACGATGTTGTCGATGTGTTGTTCTTCGGTAGCGTCACTCGAACGGTTGAGGAGTGACTGGATAAGCTCGCGGGCAAACAAACTGAACTGTGCCTTGTTATCAATACCTACTTTTTGTTGGATCCGATCGATGATGGACAGGATATAATCAATGGATGATTGTTTCGGCATATGTTTCATGGTCGAGATCTCTGATTAACATAAATCAATTATGCCAATAGATCAAGTTTTACGACCTTTTCGGAACCTGCTCAAATCATCTATAACACACTAAAAAAAGACATGTTTCACACCGATGCCGCTTGCATTATTATTTATTTAATATATAATTCATCTGTAATTAATAATAAGACGGAGTGACGGTGAGAATACTATTAATTGAAGACGATCAACTACTCGGCGACGCAATTCTTTCAGGGCTAAAGCAACACATGTATGCGGTTGACTGGCTTACTGATGGTGATAGTGCGCTACAAGCACTTAACCACCCAAATCAAAAACAAGCATTTGATGCCATTATTCTGGATCTCGGCCTGCCAAAACGATCTGGCCTAGACATCCTCAAAGCAATTCGCAAGCTCGGCAACACCACACCCGTGTTGATCCTGACTGCACGCAACAGCATCCAGGACAAAGTTAACGGACTTGATCTTGGTGCCGATGATTATTTGACTAAACCTTTCGATCTGTCAGAGCTATCAGCGCGCATACGCTCCATCACTCGACGTGGTGAATCACAGCAAGCACATGCAAAACTAAGCTTAGGTAAGATTGTGATTGATCAATCAGCCCACAAAGTGTTTGTCAAAGACCAGAATGTTGCGTTTTCGCGACGTGAATTTGCTTTGCTGAGCAAACTGATTGAGCAGACAGGTAAGGTAGTGACTCGAGATGTCCTCTCGCAAGCGCTTTACGGCTGGGGTGATGACGTTGATAGCAACGCCATCGAAGTACACATTCACCACATTCGTAAAAAAGTCACTGACGCCATTACTATCAAGACCATACGTGGTGTTGGCTACATAGCAGAAGATCAGTAATGCGTTCCATTCGCCAGTTTTTGGTTGCTAACCTCCTTATTGGGGTCCTGTTTGCCACCAACCTGGCGATTCTCAGTAATCTGTACTTTGGTTATAAGACAATACGGCCACATCTAGATGCTCAGATGGTGATTATGGCGTACAGTCTTGATGCATTCTTGCAAGACGAAGCCTACGCCACCAAGCATGCTTCTGGTGTCAACGCGCGAGTTGCCCATTTTTCGACTGCCATACAATCGTTTCCCTATGATGACCAGGCATACCTCGATGAGCTCCATCGATCGCTCGATAACATCCAGTTTAAGGTCTTTAACCATCGCGGCCAATTGCTTGCGAGCTCACCCAACGCACCGAAGCTGAATCGTGCTGCGCCCATGGGTTTTGGCACAACGACCATACACCAAGAGAAATGGCGAACTTTCCAGCTTGTCACGAAGAAAAATAGACGTATTGTCATTTATCACCCACACCATACCCGATTGTACATCGAAGAAAATGCCAATACCAAAGCCATTATTATTATTCTACTCACCATCCCTCCTCTAGGGCTATTTTTGTGGATTATCATTAGCCGTAGTTTAGTCAGTATTGGTCAAGCAAGCCGTGAGATCAAACAACGCGCCCACAATAACCTAAACCCTATCTCCACCGATAATATCCCCGTCGAGATCAAACCATTGATTGCTGAGATCAATTCACTTTTTGATCGACTACATAGTAACTTTTTACGCGAGAGTCGATTTGCTGCTGATGCAGCACATGAGTTAAAAACACCGTTGGCGGCATTGAAAACGCATGTACAGGTGGCTCAGTCCATGCGCACCGCCAAAGAAATCAAGACCTGCCTTGATAAGATCAACCAAGGTGTTGATCGTGCCAACCATACCATTGATCAGCTTCTCACCCTGAGCCGTACCATGCCGGACGTGCATATGAATGCACATACACTCGTTCCTCTTTCACAGGTCGTTAAACAAGTGATTGCTGAGCATGCACCGACTGCTCTGAAACGTGATATTGCGCTTTCGCTCAATGACCAGCTGCCTGAAGATGCTGTTATTTTTGGTCATGACATTGCGCTACAAACGTTGATGAACAATTTGCTGGACAATGCCATTCGATACAGTCCGGACCAAACTGAGATACATGTGAAGCTGATGGCTGATCATGACGAATATATTCTTGAAGTGGTTGACCAAGGACCAGGTATTCCGCAAGCACTTCGTGAACGCGTATTTGAACGATTTTACCGCGTCATTGGCACCCAACAAACGGGGACTGGTCTTGGTCTTAATATCGTTCATCAAATCGTCGCTCTGCACAAAGGTAGGATCACGCTTGACTCAGTAGATGGCGGCACTGGACTAAAAGTACGGGTGACGCTACCCAGACCACAAGATATTCACACGCATATTGATTAATCGACGGCGGGATATCATGCTTGCCCGTCACGTCATCTTATATTTGCAGTTTCATTGGGAACTAATTTTCACTACAATGGCTGCATGAATACCTGCCAATCATTCGACGCTTACTACCGACCGATCGCACGACCAATAGCATTTGATGCGCTTGATGGTACATATCATGTGATCACGCCTAACACACAGCAATCTCAACTGCTCATGGACGCGATTGTTCAAAGCAGATCAGATACCTGTGCTTTGCCTAATGTCATCAGCTTCAATCAATGGCTTGAGCGCTGCTATCTTTTCTCTTCTGGTGATGGCTTAACCCCTATCTCTGCTTATCAACAGTTACTCCACTGGCATCATGTGATTACTACCACCGCTCAATCGATGTCATCAACCCATCACTGGCAACTTGCGCAACAATACCAAAGTCAGTATCAGCAGGATGCGCGTCGTGGTGTTCCGAGCACCCTATCAGCCGATCCGCACTATCAACAGTGTTATCAAGCCTATCGTGATGAACTTGCGCATCACGGATTGATTGACCATGTAACGCTGGCCAGAGATGCGCAAGATCTCATTTCAATCCCGGCTGATCTACGCATGGTGTTTTGTGGTTTTGATGCCTTAGCAATACCGCTCAAAAAAATCATTGAATCTGTCCCCGCAACGCAACTATTTTGCTTCTTGCCTAATGATCAGTCCACAACACCTACCATCAGCACGGTTGATCACGAACGGCAACAGCGCGACTATTTGATCGAATATTGCCAAGCACATCTTCGTGACCCGACGTCTGGATCGCTTGGCTTGATCGTTGCACAGTCTAGTGATGATCGTCGTTTGCTAGGCCCCATTCGTCAGCTTCTTCAACGACCACATGGCCACAGTGATGGGTGTCACATCAGCTCAGCAATTTCTTCAAGTCTAGCATCCCAGCCCATGGCACGGACCCTGATTGAACTGCTCGATTTTTTTGCAGAACCAAGCAATGCCCGCTGTATCAAGTTGCTGCAGTCGCCAGTATTGCAGCATCCAGATATTCCCTCCAGCGCCTACCACATGTTTTGTCAATCACTACAAGACATTGCCCTTTCACTCTGGCCAAGACATGCTCACTTTTCGCAGCACGCCCCCGATCCCATTGATCGTATCGCATCTTATTGTCGCCACCTCATGACAGCAGTGCCGCAACCTTCTGGTACTTGGTTATTTTGGCAAACTTGGTTCAAAGACACGTTACAGTCGCTACTGAAGCACTATCGTGCCACGTCGTCTGACGCACATGATGTCCTTCGTCAATGCGTACAGGCAATTAGTGAGCAACCCTGCCCACCTTCTCTACCGCCATCGATTTCATATCAAGCATGGCTTGAAGCCACCAAACGGTACCTCGATCGTTGCCTCTATCGGCCGCGAGCATTGTCTCGCATACGGGTTCTTATTTGGTCGCAAGCACTGGACATACCTCATGACCAGCTCATTGTCCTTTCACATCATGCTGATCATTGGCCACCCCGCAGCAACGAGCAGGGCACGACAGACACTTCGTCTTTTTGGCAGCACATCCTCAGACAGCTCGCTCAACATTGTCGCCGTCTGCGTTTTATTCGTCTTGCATTTGATGATCAGCAGCAGCCTCTGTTACCCGCTGCAGCAACCGCTCACTTACCTAATGAGCATATCCCTATCACTCATGCTTTGAGTGCTGACCAAGCTGAGCAGTGTGTACAGATGCCGGTTACTGCCTATGGCAAAGCGATTGCTGATGACGAGCGCTCGATCTCAACTTCGGTCATTGATGCTTACAGTCAATGTCATGCGCAGGGATTTATCCAGCACCGACTCCATATCCGCCAACCGTTGTCCAATCAATACGGAATTACTTCGGCAGATATCGGCACGCTTGTTCATGAAGCGCTTGCTGCGGTCGATAATGTCTGTAGTGATCAACTTCCTGACCGGGAAGTTATTGACGATGCCATATCTGATCTCTTACAGCGTCATCGTTGTTGTCGTTATCTGACCGACGGCCAACGAATGATCTTGCAGACACACATCACGCGCGTCTTGAATGAGTGGTTGGCATACCGCCTCGAGGCCCATCAATCTGATTCTATCACCCACTCACAACATGAAGTGGCTCTAGAGCAGACCCTTTTTGGTGTGCAGTTTAATGTGCGTGTCGACCGCATTGATTACTATGCAGATGGTCAATGCCGTATTATCGATTATAAAACGGGCATGACCAATCGCGCCTCTTGGTTGCAAGACCCACCGCAATCACTACAAATGATCATCTATGCTCTGTGCTTTCCCAAAACCACTGCAATTGCTTTTGCCAGTCTTCATCCGGATCAATTTGGCTACTCGGGGTATGGCTCGGGTAATGATTTGCCTGGCATTAAGCCGTTGTCAGAGATTCTACTGAGTGACGATACGGATCATGAAAAAACCTATAACAGCTGGCCAATACAGCGTGCCCTGTGGGAGAAATCGATTGGTAGACTGGTGACCCATTATCGTGACGGCGCCATGCATAAGAATCCAATCCAGGGCGTGACCACTTGTCAGTATTGTCAACTGCAGAGTGCGTGCCGACTCTACGAAACCCCTTCTACTGAGCGATTGTCATGACCCAGATACAACTCGACGACGACCAGCGTGCACGCGAATCGGCCCTTGATCCGCGATCCTCATACATTATACAAGCCCCTGCTGGCTCAGGAAAAACAGAGCTCTTAATTCAGCGCTTTCTTCGATTGCTTGTCACCGTCGAACAGTGCGATCAAGTACTTGCTGTGACCTTTACCAAAAAAGCATCTGGTGAAATGCGCGCACGCATCTGCCAAGCCTTGGAATCGGCATTACATCACCCAGAACCAGATAAGAAACATGCGCGTCTGACATGGTCATTGGCGCGTGATGTGATCGAGCACGGCACACAAATGGGCTGGCCGATGCAAGATTTATCAAAGCATCTCGCCATCATGACAATTGACGCCTGCTGCCAGCATTTTCTCAGCATGGCTGAGTTGCCATATCAACTGTATGCAGCCTACCAGCTACATCCCCAGCCTGATCTATTTTATCGAGAGGTTACCGCACACTTTATCCATCGTCATTGCATCGCCAAGAAATCTCGACACTACCGTGATTTTCATGACCTATTGTTACATCAACACCACGATTATCGACAGGTAGAGCAATTGTTGGTCACGGCACTGGCTAATCGGGAAAAATGGATACGACTGACGTTAACGACGCGTACCGCTGACTTTGTGACTGATTTCTCTGAAGCTGTTGGCCATGTACAAGACACGCACTGTATCACTTTATCATCACAGTTTAGTGATGCGCTGTGCTCACAAATAGAGCATATATTGTCTGGTCTCTCTGCGCTGAACCAATCTATTGGCCTGGCATCAGCCATTGATGATCTTGCCAATACAAGTCTCAGATCCTGGGATATTCACCAATGGCGACTTTTTATCCAGTTATTACAGACACAAAGTGGTCAATGGCGACGACGTCTGAACCAACAAAATGGTCTTGCCAACCAGACCACGCTCAAAGCACTCGATTCTGCACAGCGGGACCGTTACGGCGCACTCAAATCTTCGTTGCTCGAGCTGATCGCCACACTACAAGCGCAATCAGAGCTTGCAATGCGATTGCAGGAAACCGCATACATACCTGTTGTTGACGATCCAGAACAAGAATGGGCTAGCTTGGCGCCTTTGTTGTCGCTATTGCCTTCGCTGGTTGCTTTTCTACACCTCAGTATGGACAGTGCTCAGACAACTGATTTCTCAGGCATCAACCTGCAGTTATCATCAGCACTGACGGATGACCACATAGGGCATTCGTTGGTGATGCGTATTTATCAACGCTTTCGGCATGTCTTGATCGATGAGTTTCAAGATACTTCAATCCAACAATTTGAGATCTTTCAGCGCGCTTTGTCCAGTTGGCAAGGTGAGCCTGAGCGAAGTATTTGTGTCGTTGGTGATCCGATGCAGAGTATTTATCGATTCCGGCAAGCTGAGGTCAAGCTTTTCTATCAGGCACAGCGCGAGGGCTTTTGTGGTGTGCACCTGGAAAACTTATATCTACAGCGTAATTACCGCTCTGGCATCGATATTGTGAAAACGCTCAACACGATTTTTTCTGCAGTCATGACACCACATCTCAACCGCTTCTATCCCGCTCAAGCTGTTCGCGACATGGCGAATAGTGGTTGCTATTGGCATGAAGTTGATGCCGAACTGTCGCAAGCCCAGGTTATCTGTCAGCAAGTTCAGCAGCTGCAATCGACTCATCCAGATTTATCAAAATGTATTTTGGTGCGCTCCAGATCACAGCTACGCTATCTTTTACCTGCCCTAACCCGCAATCGCATTGCCTACAACGGGGTTGGATTGCATGCATTAGGTCAATGCCAAGCGGTTCTTGATGTCTTTTCTGTGGCTTGCATGCTCATGGATTATTTTGACCGCTTGAGCTGGGTGAGTTTCTTAAATGCACCCTTTGTCGCCATGCCCATGGCTGATATTCAAATCTTGTGCCGTGACCGACATGCGGCCTTATGGGATAGCATGCAGCGATCTGAGCAACCGCTATCAAGTGATGCTCAGCGTATTCTTCAACGCATTGTGCCACCACTACAAGACGCACTTGATGGTCTTGCTCATCAACCGTTGAGCGATTTGACGCAACGTCTATGGCATCAACTTGGTGGTGATTTTACCTTGGCGACGACGATTGATTATGAACAGTGCTTGTTGTTCATTGACCGTATCCGTGAATTGGAAATGGCTGCTATTAACATAACACGAGAACATTTGCAGCAGTTATTATCCGCGTATCCAGAGACCAGTCAGCCGACAGCATCTAATGATCTGACCATCATGACGATTCATAAATCAAAGGGCTTAGAATTTGATGTGGTGATGATTCCTTATTTAGAACAATCTTCGCCCATCAGTGAAAAGCGCCTGCTTGATTGGACGCATATTGCCCATCAGTCGGCGCAGCACTTATTGCTACATACGCATCCGCGGCATCGACGGCAAACCACATCCGTACACCGTTATCTACGCTATGTTGACAAGCAAGGGCAGCTTGCTGAGATGGAGCGCTTGTTCTATGTTGGCTTTACGCGTGCAAAAACACAGCTACACTTGTTCAGCGCGCAAAAGTCATCCTACACCGAGCGATCGATTATGCGTCAATTGGCCCCTGCACTTTGTGCAAGCTTGCCTGAAGCACAGCAAATCAAACATCATCATGTGTCGACACACTCGTCGACATTGCGTCATCAATCGACAACACCCATGCGTGCCGTTTTGGCTGCTGATTGGCTACACCCCTATGCTGATCGATGGCAAACACAACGCATGGATCCAGCCAAGCGCCACCATTTGCAACCGCTCTTCACTGACGAGCCGATCATTACCCGCTGGGGCGAGCTTATTCATCTCTGTATGGAGTATTTGTTGGCAAGCGAGCGTAAACCCGAGATTACTGTTGCCAAAATCATTCAATTTGCGCATGCACTGCGAATTGATTTAACAACGACATCACATGGAATCACTCATATCCATCAGGCACTTGTACGCTGCATTGACGATGCGCAATTCATCTGGCTTTGGCAACATCGTCACAGCGCAGTCGTGGAAGGTAGTGTTTTGCATGCGAGTACTGTGCGCCGTGCTGATTATACTTTGCTTGTTGATCGAAAGCGGTGGATTATTGATTTTAAGACGCACGATATGTTGACTTTCCTAGCAACCGGTCACGTGCGTACACCCACATCGATACAGCACGCTTATCGGGATCAGCTGATGGCCTACCAAGCGGCATATCAAGCCTTAGACCCGGACTTAGAAATTTGCTGCGCGCTGTACTACCCATTGACACAGTCTTTTCTGGTGCTCGAGCATGAGCCTGCACCGCTGTAGACATTTGAACTGGACCCTCACTTGGCTAATACCAGCCAGCGTCGCACCCCCGGCTGCTGCATACTTGTCATGATTGAATTGATAACACGTACTGCTGGGGCACGACTGGCAAACTACTTTGCGGCTGACTTATTAGCTGGGGATGCCACTATGGAAACGAAAATGAGGCGTTACTTTTTGTATTGCATCAGCTTCTACCTGCACAAAATGATTGAGTCGTGCTGCGATAACAGATTCATCAACCCTAGAACGGGCCAAATCGAGATAGACAATGGCGTGTCTTTTTTCAGCTTGGTAGAGTTTGTGATAGTAGCTGGATAACGGCTCAGGCAGGATGGGTACCAGACAACTGAACCGCTCGCATGATCGCGCTTCAATAATAGCGCAAATGACTAGCTGATCAAGCAGACGACCCTCTGGATCGGCGTATGCCTGTTGCCACAGATCACGTGCGTAGGTTGAAGCTGATACCGGTTTGTAGGCAATGTTCACTTTTTTCATAAGCCCAAGCACTTGCTCGTAGTGAACCAGTTCTTCGCGGGCAATTTTGGATAAGCGGTTCAGTACAGGAACGTCGTGGCTAAAATACTTCATAAGTGACATTGCCATTGCTGCTGCTTTACGTTCGCAGTTGGCATGGTCGGATAGCAGTTCAGGGAGATGGTCACAAGCACGGTCCAGCCAGGCTTTGGGTGTGGCACATCTGAGGTTGATGATGTCAATGCTGGTTAGTGATTGCAAATGTTCTTCAAGCATGTGATGATAAGGCAGTTATTGATCGGGTCTATGATGCAACAGATACTAGTGAGATACCCATTCATTGTCAACTTTATTGCGCTGTGCTCTTGTCTCTACGCTCATGCTGAGACACAAACTGCTGAGACAAAAAGAAGCTATCGTGTCGAGCTGCTGGCTTACCAACAACCGACTGATGCAGCTTTTGGCAATGTACAACCCAGTAAGTACAAACACCTCATCGACAAACCAGACTTACCCATTCTAGACAATCATCGCGGCTATGTGGACACAACGCATACAAAATCGCTGGCGACGATCGCCAATCGCTTGACAAATGACCTCATTGCCAATCAGCTATTCAGCTGGGTAGTGCAACTGCAACCTCAGGAATCCATTGCACTACCGCTAACCTCAAAGGTTTTACAGGGTGGAAACGACCTTGAGTCGACAGTCAATGGCTTTAACATTCGTGGCTCGTTGCTGGTGTCACGTAACCAGTACATTGACATAGCCAGTGAACAAACCCTTGAGATTCTGCGTGAAGGGCAAGTCTTTCAGTTTGATCATACCTCGCACAACCGTCATCTAAAGCTTGATAAAATGCACTATCTCGACAATGAATACGTTGGCATCCTGGTAAAAGTATCGCTTGCTGATTTTACACCGCCAGAGGTGACAACTGCCAGTACTACGAATAGCACAACTGATGCTGATAGCTCACATGCTCGCCCCTCTGACGAAGGTGATGATCAAAGCACGGGCGTGCGCTCGTCCAACAGCCTGGCTGTTTCTACACCACTTTCAACATCCGACGATGACTCATCAAGCAGTGATGGTCGCGATGACCAGATGAAATCAACACCGTCTGATCCTGCTACTAGCGTAAGCCAACCGACAACAAGTGCAGCCGCTGATCAATCCGATGATGCGCAGACTTCAAATCAGAGCAACATGGATTCTGCTGTCGTTGCTGACACGGGCGAAAGTCACGCGACTGATGATAACCATGACACGGTGCCGAGCACGTAAAAGTAATGTGCTGTCACAATGGTCGCATGCGATACTGAGATCAAGTCCGCACGCTGTATTTGCCTGTGCGCTCCGTTTTCAAGTGCATTATTGGCATTATTGACGCTGACTGAACTGTTGTTCTTGTTGGGGATCTGGTAAATGATGCTGAATCATGTTTAGATGCATAGCATACATCTACAATATAGGCCTATCCATGTCCTCTCTCATCCCTATCTCGATCACAGAATCGTTATCCGCTATGTTACGTAAAGTACAGCATCATTATCTTTTGGTTGTTGTTGGCATGGTTGGCTATCTTCCTGCGGTAACTGCCCAGACTGGACGTGATGCTGATGACGCAGATGCTGCGACAAATAACGCTGCTCCCGGTGGCCAACTCATTGCGCGGGTCCGTGATATATTTGACCATATTGTCGAACTGGCCAAACAACTACCCAGAATGGAGGATATTGAATTCAACTCATGGTTTGGTAAACGCGAGACCGATTGCCCGATACACTCTTTTCCTCAGGTTGATCATCCTGTGGATCATAGTGCGCTGTCATCGCCCATACAAGCAACGGATGCTGAGGGTGGTAACCGCAATGATGAACAACAAATCAGCCAACCCTCTGGTGATCGATCTGAGAAGACAAAGACACAGGAAATACTTGTTGAGCGCGTGATGCGTTAAACCATTAGGCAAGCTTATCCGGTTGCTGCGCTGATAGGTAAATAATGACAAAAAATTCACTGGCTTGAGAAATTATCTTACAAGTGTAATCGTTTTTGCTGGCATCAACGTGTCATTCATGTTTTGATATGGCCTATAAATACAGAAAGAGAGGGTCATCATGCTTTTCCAAATCAGTCTGATCGCAACCGTAGTAGCGGCCTATTTTGCCAAAGAGTGGTACCAGTTCTCCAATCCTGACTGCGAGATATCGGGTCGATCACTTGGTAAGAGGGATCGTTTTTGGAAACCCATTGTAAAAGTATTACAGCTGGGCAACGTGGATGAACAAAGAATACGTGCAAAAGAACTCGAGAAAGGGAAGAGAAGAACTACTGTTGATGAGATGAAGACTTGCAGAAAGGAACACGAAACACATCAACACAATATTAACTATATGAAATTTTCGGCAGGCGTAGCAGTCGCATTTGCCATAGCAGGCTTTGTGAGAGCATCGCGCAGAGATTCTCAAAGCTCTGCTGACGATGAAATGAAGTTGGATGCTCTGTTCATTCAAAGGCTCAACGATGCTTATCTTGACTGTCAGAATGCAGAATCTCTCACTCACCAGTCCAATGTGTACACAGAACTTGTCACTACTTGTAGCCAATTCATTCGTGATAAATTAGACACTCAGGGAGGGAATATATACATAGGCGCGATGCAATGTGCTGCCATGTTAATCAAACTTCACACATATATGGCAGAAAAAAAAGTTGGAAATGTTGAGAGCAATAGGATTTTTCTCAAAAACAATCTGTTTGGTGAGGTTCATGAGTCTCTTGGAAACATGGGTTTGTCTGCTATCATAGCAGGTGAAAGATTTAACAGCTGTGTTGGCGACCACATCGAAAGCAAACTAGATGTTAAACTTGCAAAAAGAATAATAGATTCCCCAAAAGGCGAAATTTCAAATATACTGTCGGAGAGACTAACGCCAACGTGGTATGCTAAAATCACAAATGCTCCTAAAATAAATGGAGCATTTGGAGATTTTATTAACCAGATAAAAACCACTGTCTTTTATTCATATAATGCTAGATCTTTGGTGTATCAAAACAAACTGACTCCGCTAATTGGTGTCGTTGATCAGGTTAAGAGATATCAACATAATAAACAATTCGACACATATAAAACTGATAATCATTCAACTCTTAGTAATTTCTATAACTTGTACTCGAGTTCTGTGGACATCGAGAACATTGATCCTCAATTCGTGAAACCATTTGCCGTTTTTGTAGGAACATTTATACATGATGCTGCGAAGGAAATTAAGAACAAAGGTATACCAAGTTCGCCAGGATCGCCCGGTTCATTGGGGCAAACTCTACATAGCTTAGACGAACTTATTCGCTATGGAACGGAAATGATAAATGGGGATCATACTGGGCATCAAACCTTATCGCGGGAAAACCTCAGTATTCTCAACGGTGGTAACGGCGAACGATCAGATAATCAAGCTGACTCTCCATCAACCAATAGCGATCATGGGAGATCAGTTCCATCACCATCGATGAATCGTCTTGAATCATCATAGGTCAATCAGATTGATGAACTCACTCAAAGTTCTCAGGGCTTGACACATTTGAAAACGTGTGTCACATTTTAAAGGTCTTGTCATTGCACAACAACTAGGAGCAACGATGATGAAATATACACTACAAATACTACCGAATTACCAAGCACCAAAAGATGTGCTCCATTTTATTTGGCACGAAATGGAAAGCGCTGAGGAGCCTGTATTCAATCTCCTATCCACGGCTATTTGGGGTCTGGCTAGTGTATTCAACTTCTTAATGTCAGCAATTGTCGTTGTGTTGTTTTTTACGATACTCACTGCATTGAAATTGGTCGAATTCGGAATAAACCTGGCACTATTCCTATGCAAAGGTCTCTGGTATGGCATAAAAAATATTTTCGAGTCACTTTCTGAGCTATATCAATCAGGCTTATCACCGGGCAAGCTGTCACCAGACAAGTGGAGGACTGGTCCGCTGCCTCGTCCAAATAAACCGAAGCGTCCATTATTTCCAGCATATAATGAAAGTATGTTTGACATAACTCTTCGTCGCAAAAATCGTCAATCGTTTGTCATAAACACGAAAATATCAGAGATCCTAGAACAATGTAGTAATTTCATAACAAAACACAATCTCACGAAAACAAGAGATGATAAAAGAGCTCAGCTTAATGGTATCTATGGATCGATCGATTCACTCAAAAGAAGTGTTGAAAATGATTTGTCTGGTGCCGAAACATTGTCCGCACAAAACATTTGGAAGCTCGCTGATAGGATGCTGTCTAATTTTGATCTCCAAAATGATGATGAGGCCAAACGTCATTACGATTCGATGAATCGGGTGTTCAAAAGTTTCAGTGTGAACAGGTATATCGAGCTTGTAAAGCTTCGAGTCAAGAACTGTGGTGACTCGTTTGCCGGCCAACTGATAGGATGTGAACTCAATGATTATACAGTAGAACGCGGCACCAAGGTGAAATATGATGAAAAATCGATCGCGATCAAAGCATATATGGTCATATCCTGTTTCGATGTAGCACTTAACTGTGCACGGGAAAGAAAACTATTTGATGATGGCGGGACTTTTGACCACTCTGATGATAGTTCAGACAATCAATCAGAATACCGTCTTTAACGCAGACGCTCCACGTAATGGCAGATAGTTTGGCTGACAAAGTCGTTGTTGCTTTAGAAGCATATCCCGCATTCTTCTGTACCAAACTCGATGTCGGACAACGCATCACCGAGATCTGCCATGCTGTCTAGACCGGATCGACATGTTTCACTACGCTGCAATGCCTTAACTGGTGCTGACTGTGACCGCTCGTGTGCTCTGGCAAATAAACTGAGCTGCGTTGCTACGCCGCTTGAGTGAGTACTTCGCTTCGATGCCGTGAGATTAAGATAAGGATAGCCTTTTATCGGTAAATGGCTATTGGTTGAATCCATAGAAATTGTAGGTGCAGATGCTGAACGTATAGCTGCTGTTTTAACTGCTGGTGATAGGATTGCTTGCTCGCCGTGCAATGTGCTCATTTTCTGCGCGTCATTGAGCATGTCCTCATCGTCTTCTGCAGTCATTGGACTCTCACTGTCTGTATGCCCCGAGTTTAGACTGGTATAGCTTGTTGCTGTTGCACACGATTCACGCGTAGACGGCGCGGTAAAATTTAGGCCTTCGTCGCTATCAGCCAGATCTGCAATACTTTTCCAGTTGCCAGCTTGTAGTTGGTATTCGCTATTATGCAGTGATCTGATATCTTGTTGCTCGATATCGCACTCGATCGAATTGTTGTCTTTATGAACGATATCAGTGCGCTGTCGTTTATATTCTGGCCGATTGAGTGTCGCTTGCGTTCGCTTCATGATTATTATTTATTGTTATTATGGTTTTATTTTATCATATATTCAATAACATTTCTACACCTGGCCCGAATTTAAGATGTCCCGACAGCTTACCTGCTTAATAGACCACGCACTGCTTGTTATACAGCCATCGATATCGAGGTGACACGTCTTTGCTCATCTATGTATGCAAGCTTGGAGTATATTGATGGCACACTTAATTGCTCTGTTATGGTACATGAGAGGATCTTCAACTATGTGTACGTTTGCGTTGACACAAACGCTTTGCGGAGCTAGCATGGAATTAACAGTCTAATAAGGAGACCATATCGTGTTAAGCACACTACTTCGATCAACGAGCAATGTACAAAATCGTCTCCGGAGCATGATTGGTATGCAACCCAACTCTGTTGGCACTGATAAGAGTATAACACCGTATGATCATTTACATGGTAGCAATTCTGGAAAATCGACCGAGCAAAAACTTCGTTTGCAATTTGCCAACATTAAGGAGCTCGTAGCGAAATTCCTAAGAACACGATCAAATGATTTTGTTCAGCTACTCCGCAGCATTTTAAGATTCTCTAACACTGTATACATGTACTTCACTAGTTTAAATAAGAGCCTTTTAGATGACTCTGAGGTGATGTCATTACCTGAGAAACCATCAGATCACTTTCAGATCCGTCGTATTCTCCTTGCCATTGCCATGATACCTAGCCAAGCAAAATTGCGTGCACCCGATTCGATCACACCCGTGAAACTATTACCACCTCACATGGTGAGCTTGTCAATAGTTGCACTATGCTATTATTCCGGCCTGATCCTACTTGGCAATCTCCTAATTGTGATGCAAGCGGCCTTACTCATAGACCAACTGTCTCATTGCTTCTCTCTCGGTTTTTTTCAAGCGAACTTAGGCTTGCTGTTCAAAACGAGAGCCTTGCAATTCAACAGCTCGTTCAGATTGTCCATATCGGTTATTTTACGGGCTATGGTATTCCATCTGTGTACGATAGGACTTGTCGCATGCTGCTATACATCTGGCTGGATTGTAGCTGGCAGTATGGTCTCAATATCGGCGTTGGGCCATTTATTTGAACAAATGCCTATCAGTTGGCACCATGGGAATGCACTTAGACTATTCATGTTGGCTACACTCGGTGTTTCGTCAATCTTGATCCCTGCTTCACACTCTGTTGTGCTTTCTGCGATCAAGATGGTACTTCTATTGACATCTGTGAATAATGCTATTCTACCTGCTATCGTTATCATGCGAACTTCATGGTTTAAAGATTGTGAGGATAACATTGACGCATTTCTTGTCGCATTTATGACCCGGTTGCGGTGTCGTGATTTGCTCCTAGCTATCAGACCATTCAATGGTAACACCGCGACCTCTACAAATGGCACTGCAAATGTCAAAACACCGACAACCACGACGGTTAATACACCGATGCACGCTAGCAAAACCCCCAAAAGCCCCGTAAATTCTGTCATTATTAAGGTTGCTACTACTTTTGAAGGCACTATTATGCGGTTTGCCGACTTTATGGGGATTCGTGATTTGATCCCATTTATCAAATCGAACAAAGAGAATAATGCGACCTCTACAAATGGCACTGCAAATGTCAAAACACCGACAAACACGCCAGTTAACACACCCATGCGCGCTAGCAAAAGCCCCAAAAGCCCTGTAAGTTCCGGCAGCATTGAGGTTGCTGCTTTCGTGGGTACTATTGTAGGGAGTCAGCCAATACAAGCGCTTCTCCCAGACATCACAGTGAAAGCCGATACATTTGATATTTTTCATTATTCAGATCCCTCTGATAGATTTAGAGAAATCATACAGTCAATGCGTATCAAAGACGTCGATAATTTCCTCAAGAACTTTATGGTTGCTCGTGAACACCATTCTCAGAATAATAATGTCCACTATGGCATTGGTCTGGTTGAGCGCATGTTGACTGGCGATGGCGATGAGGTGGTATCACTGTCAACACTTGGTAACGATATCAAAAACTATGAGGATCCTATTTTTGATTCGTTCTATCGTACGCTTGAGGAGTTCTTTGTATGCTATTTTATCCGTGATATGCATCGTTTATTAGAAAAACCAGATGTCCACAGATTTAGTCCTGTGTTCCAAGCGGTTGCGGATATCTTTAACAAAATACGTTTGGGCTTTAACCCGTCGACTTTTGATAAGCTTCATGGGTATGATCGCGCTAAAGATCTAAGAGTTGGCCAGAGATATCCAGAACGCAGTTTTCATAAGATCAATCATTTTATGCTGATAAATCTTCTCGATTTAATGATTGTGCGTATGAATGACGTCAATAACAATGATGAGATGTACCTATCTACTTATAGAGCGCTTGACAATATGATCAACAGCTTTGAACAGTCGAAGTGCCAGAATAATTTAACACCGCAACTGAAGACGATCATGGGTTACATTGATTTTAGCGACCGTTATACTACTCAAATAATTGGTAATCAGCCTAACATCTGATGCAACTGATCGCTGTTGATGCCCGTGTGATGTTTGATTGGCGAGTTTTTTATTATCATGTCATCATCATTCCTTGCCTAGGACTGTATACACTTCTCTTGGCTGTTGATCAATGCAAAACATGTGTGATCTTACTACATGGACTGTTAATGGCATGATCAGTCACTCAGTGCTCAACTGACTGAGTTGGTAGCTACCCTCTATATAGGCTCCATTTGCGTTGACACAAACGCTTTACGGAGCTAGCATGAATAATAACAGATAAATAAGGGGCACTTATTGTGTTAAGCGCACTACTCCGATCAACACACAAGCTACAATCTTATCTCCGTGGTATGATTGGCGTGCAATCCAACGCTGTAGGCACTGACAAGGGTGTGGTGCCTTATGATCATGTACATGGTAGCAATAGTGGAAAAACGACCATGCATAAACTTCGTTTGCAATTTGCCAATGCTAAGGAGCTTGCAGCGCAATTCCTTAGCACACGATCAATGGATTTCATACAGCTACTCGGTAGCATTTTAGGATTCCCTAGCAGGGTATACATGTACTTTAGTAGTATCTATAAAAGCCTCTTAGATGATACCGTGGTGATGTCATTCCCTGAGAAGCCATCAGACCATTTTCAGATTCGTCGCATTCTCCGTGGCATTGCCATGATACCTCGACTTGCTAAGTCGCGCATGCTAGCACCCGTTACGCTTACTCCTACAAAAGTATTACCAGCCGCAATCGTGACTTTGTTATTAGCCGCTCAATGCTATTGTGCTGGCCTGATCGTACTTGGCAATCTTCTCATCGTTGTCCAACTTGGCATACTGATAGACCAACTGTTACATCGTTTCTATTGCGATTTTTCCCAATTTAACTTCAGCTTGCAAAACGGGAAAATAAGCTTGCAATATGCGGGCCCGCTCTGGCAGTTCATAACGGTAAAGTTAGACACTGTACTAGTCAAGCTCCGTATGACCGCTATAATCGCTTTTTGTTATTCATTTGGCCTGATTGTATATGGTAATTTGCTACTCGTGATGCAACTACGTAATCTAATCGAAAATTTGCCAATCAGCATGCGCCATGGGGCTGTACTCAGACTATTTATATCTGTTTTACTAGCTATCACGGCATTCCTGACCCCTGCTTTACTCCCATCTACCATGTTAGGTCTGTCCAACATCTTACTCAGCAATCTGCCGACAGTGTTGATATGGACATCCCTTTGGACTGCTCTCTTACCTGCTAGCATCATCATGCGATCATCATGGTATAAAGAATGTCCAGATAACAAACACGCATATATTACTAGGTTTATTGAGTTGATTGACCATATCCGTCGTGACGAGATGTTCTCCTGGTATCACAGAGAAATGGTTGTGCCTCTACTACGAATGCTATACACCATCACGAATTATACTGCATATGCTTATTGGCCTACTCAGTATGCACCAACATCTTTCAAGAGCCACATCATCAAGAATTATACAGCATATGCTTATTCTAAAACTAAGGATGAAACAATATCCTTCAAGAGCCACATCAATACACCGGCCACTACACCAAATGAAACACCGATAAACAGACCGGTTAGTTCAACCAAGTGCTCTGTTATAGGTAGTCAGCCAATACAAAAACATCTCCCAAACGTCACACTGAATGCCAAGACATTTAATATGATTCAGTTTCCAGATCGTAATGCTGGATTTAGAGATATCATTCAGTTTATGTATGACTGGAAGATCAATAATTTCCTCAATGACTTTATGTATGCTCGTAACTACCACTCTCAGATTAATCATGTCCACCGTGGTACGTGTCTTGTTGAGCGAATGCTCAGTGGCGATGGCGATGAGGTGATATCACTATCAACACTTGGTAGAAATATCAAAGCGTATCAAGATCCTATTTTTGATGACTTTTATCATACGCTTCAACAATTTTTTGTATGCTTCCTTATCAGAGATATGCATCGTTTATTAGATAAACCGGATGTCCATCAATTTAGTCATGTGTTCCAAGCGGTTACGGAAATCTTCGACAAAGTACGTTCGGGATTTAACCCGTCAAGTTTTCAGTATGCGTGTGCCTATGAGCTTGTGCAGTGCAAAATAGATCTAGATGTGAATCCAGAGCAAAGTTTTCACATGATCAATCATTTTATGCTGATAAATCTTCTCGATTTAATGATTATGAGTATGAGTTTGGATAATAAGGAGGATGTCATGTATAGATCTACTTATGAAGAACTTACTTCGGCGATCACGGACTTCAAAGAATCAAAGTGCCAGAATAATTTAACACCGCAATTCAAGATGATCATGGATTATATTGATTTTAGTGATTATACAACTACTCAAACAAATGGTAATCGGCCTAATATGTGATGTAACTGATTGCTTTTGATATCCGAGTGATTTTGAATGGCGAGATCTTTATTGTAATGACATGCCCATTCCTTGCCTAGGCTCTATACACTGCTCTTATCTGTTGATCAGTGCAAGTCATCTGTGATCTTCTTCAGTCACTGTTGATGTCATGATCAGTCACTCAGTGCTCAGCTGACTGAGTGCGTGTCTTCTCCATTATTTGCATCATTCCACGATTAAACCTGTATTTTCATTATCTGATCATTCGTTTACACTTTCTGTTTTTCCTATGCCATTACTCATCTGGTGTTTCTTCGCAGGCGTGTTTTCATCAGTACAAACCAGTTTAACTGAGATTGTTTACCTGTTGCTGTTTCTTCTCTCCTTGTTTTTTTTTCGCGCGTTGCCTTCACAATCAATCAGCGTAATTGCATGCGCCATCTACTTACTCGGCCTTCTGCTTCATCTTTCTTATCTCAATTTTTTTCAAGCAGACTTGTCTGCCTATGCCGGACTAGCCCGGAATCAAAGCGCTTGTCTCTACCAAGTCGACTCAATACCGAATAACAGCACGCGATACAGTCGATTTCGTGCTCGTATTGTTTCATGTGGACAATGGCAACCCATTTTCCCAGTTTTTATTCAGGTAACATCGACTAAGCATCGCGACTACGGGGATTACCTCTATGGCAAGGTGCTACACAACGATGACATCCTGTTTCGTTACCAGTGTCAACCGAACCGTGTACGATCAACGCGGACGATTGCTCGGGTCCGTATCGCAGGTGATCAGCTGATTCAGATAGCAGTCCCTACTTGGCAAACGCAGCTCTTTGTGCATATTCGCCGTCAAATCGTCAACCATTTTCAAAAGGATTACCTCGATAGAATACAGTCGCGCTACTCAGGATTACTGTTGGCACTTCTCTTTGGTGAGCAGGGACATATTCATCACACTCAGTGGACTCTCTTGAAGCGTGCATCTATATCACACCTCATTGCCATATCAGGCCTTCATATTACTCTGATTGCACGACTGGTTACTTCACTGTTGATTTATCCATGTGCGCTTATTTTTACCACTCGCCCATTATTGTTTGCGCATCTTGCCAGTGCAACTGTTCTTTTCATCTATAGTATCCTGGCGGGGTTCTCCCCCTCGTGTCTGCGTGCACTGCTTATGTTTACCTTTGCCGCCCTAGCCCGTGCGCGGATGTGCCGTTTGTCAGCCCTACAATGCTTGTCTTACGCAGCGTTGATTCAGTATTTTTCTGGTCCCGGTCAATTTAATCACGTTGGTTGTCAATTATCCTATGGGATCGTTGCATCTCTTCTCTTCATGCATCGTTTTCAACATGGTATCCCACGTTATTTACATTTTTTGATCACACCCTTTGTGAGCGGGGTGTGGTCCTATTTTTACTGGGGTGAGGTTATCATGATTAGTCCACTAACGAATGCCATTGCAATCCCATGGGTAAGCTGGCTTATTTTGCCGCTAGGGCTTTTTAGTCTCTTTATGAGCTATATCCACCCACCACTTGCTGATTTACTGATTCGTATGACATTGCATCAGTGGTCCGTTCTTTTGGACGTCCTCACATGTATTCTGGATTGTTTATCATGATCGATTCTTTAATATCTCCACTCAGTTCACCCTACTTACCTCTTTTGACGTCATCGCTCGCTTTTCTCCTCTGGCATATACCTTATATACGACTGCGTTATCTACTGATTTTGTTTATGCTTTGTTATCAGGCTTATCTAACCTCTTACCAAACACGTGTTCAACATCTTTATTCTCAGCACCACAGCTTCACCCTGCTGCACCATCGGCATCATACACTTATCTTTGTCACACCTTTCGTGGCGAACTTGTCATCAGTTTCCTTGCTTGTTGATGATCTTAAGCATCTTCATGTTGGCCCATCGAGCGTACTTGTTTTGATGCACCTATCAAATAGTGCGGTGAGTATAATGAGCTTACCACTTGTATTGCAGAAGAGCACTATCTATCTTGCGACTTCTTCAACATCAGGCATTGCAAGTAGCTGTAGTACCATTCATCTATCCTACCCGTGGGTTCACTGCCATCTTTCAGGTCTTCGATGCCACTGCCACCACAGCAATGGCATGAAAATTGATCCATAATCAATGGACGATGTAACCAATAACAGCACTGATCATAGTTGTTGTGTTATCTGGCTCGTTACCGTAATGATTACCATCGAAGCATGGGATACGTACTGTGTCGCTGGCTTCGATCTGCCAATATTGTGCACCTATACCGTAGTACCATTTACGATCATTGGCATAAAGACGCGCAATTATCTCAGCACCATAACCGGTATTTTGACGGTTGTGCATGTCTGATTCGCAGCCCAGCTTGCTGTATTTGCTGATTTGGTTGCCGTCTAATAGATAATAACCCTTGGTCTGTAGCTGAAAACGATTGAATCGCTGATTATGAAATAATCGTTCTGCAGTTAATACAATGGGTAAATAGTGTAAGTAGTTTTCACGCTCGTAGCCAAAATTTCCAGTTGTCGTGATTGAGTGACGCGAGTCGTTATCGAGATAGCGAAAGCCGTAGCCCAGTCCAACGCAATAGGCATTTGCCCAGCAGTGATTTAGTGTCGTTTGAAGCACAAATATTAGATTATCTTGGCCACTCACTGACCCAGCATTCGAACTTGTATAGTCTACATTACCAAGAATAAAGCTTGTATCTGTCTGGTTATACCAATCATAGCTAAGATAACGTTTCATAATTGCAGTTAGCTTATGTGCCACAGGCGCGCTTGTTAACGTCATGTACACTTCTTGACTGTCTGATGCATCAGATAGTACTGTTTCTACATAGCGATAATAGCTTGGGGCGTACTCAAAGCTGATCATTGGGTATTCATATGGCTTAGGGTGCGGATAAAACCCACTTATCGACAGAGTCAAAGTGCAGAAAAACATCTGCCATGTTGCTCGCTGCTTATACACTAATTATCGCCTTTAATCGCACGCTGTTATGATCATTATAATCGAATGATGCGGAAATTACTACACGATAGGGCGACTCGGATTGCTAGATTCAATATCATCCACATCAATTTCCATATTGGCGATGGCCTCAATTTTTCTGGTCAAATAAGCCGAGGATACTTTTTCATTATCATATGCAATTTTAAGCGACAACATTCCAGACACGATCGCCATTTTTGCTACAATGAGTTGCTGAACCATCTGTGGAATGTGACGGCCAAGTAAGACGCCGGCGACTGAGGTTGCAACGTAAAAACAATTGTAAAATATGACGCTGCAGTCACATAGTCCACGGGTCAGCCGTAACGATAATGTGTTGTGCGCATTGAGGCGTCCAAATAGCTCGATTACACTTTGATTTTTTCGGGCAAATCCTTTGATTTGATGTGCACTCGATTTTTGTCTGTATCGGGCGACGGCCAGTAACACGCTTGTCACGCTAATGAATCGCGTTGCACCATTTGCTTTTTGAGAAGCCGTCAGTAGCCCATTGAGCGGCACTGTCTGTATACTGAAGGCCATCACTGATATCAATCGCTGTAGACTAAACACAATGACGCCTATGAATATGGCGTCGAGTATGTTGCCAAACTGTTTGAACCGATATGCATAGGTTCCCTTATCATAGACACCACTATTTATTTTTTCTTCGAGACTGCGCGGTTGATAGAAACATAAATAACCACTGACAATGGTGAAGCCTAGGTAAAAATAAAATACAGTGTTGCCGAAAGCGAGTGCTGGGACGAAATAACATGCCCATGATGCAATGGGCACAACGGGTGCGAGTCGTTTTAAAAACTTACCAAGTAGCTTCCAGAGGCTGCTTGCAGGTGTCTTTTTTGAGCTTGTCACTTTGAATGTTGAGCTTTGGGATTAGTCTATTTTATCGCTAAACGAGCCGCTGTCAAATGCTTGTACACAACTCTCTTTTTGTGATGACATGTACAGATCAGCTATGTACATCAGTGCGCATTGATTAGATTTCATCATCCATGATTTGTTGTCTGAGACGCTTCATTTTATCCATCATCGCTTGGATATTATGAATCGAAGCAAGCGTTTGTGCACTTGGCTCATGCGCCTTAAATAAGTGGTGTACAAATGCACGTGTGCTGTTCTTGCAGGTCCAGCATGAACAGTTTGTGTCAATTGGCCTGAAGTCATCTTTGTACTGTCCAGATAACAGTTTTATTTTTTCATCACCGACAAACACCACACTATGGCGAGCCGAACGGGTTGGATAGCAACTATCGAATGTGTCAATGCCGTATTTCACCCCTTCATTGATACTTGGAATATCTGCTATCCCGAGTAAGTGTCTTGCCTGATTTGTCGGTAGATGATCCTGACAGTGTGCCATGACCCTGATCAGATCATCTCTGTTTTTACCAAGGCTGCCGCCAATAGCATAACCGTCGAAGCCCAAATTGGTAAGGATCTCACAGCTTTTGCGACGCAGCTCCATGTTAAGACCACCATGAACGACACCATAGATAGCTTGGTTTTGTTTATCTTTCAAATGCTCTTGTAGTGAACGTTCCTGCCAACGATGGGTGCGGGCAAATGATGTGCTGAGTTGGGCATCGTTACAATGAAATGGGGGCAGCTCGTCAAATGGGATGATGATATCTGCACCAATTTTCTTCTGTAACTGTATCGATGATTCAGGTGATAGATGGACATGCTTGCCGTCACGATACGAGCGAAAACGGACACCAGACTCGTCGATCTTGATGACTGCATTGTCTGTCTTTTTGGTCCCTTTGCTTTTTAGCTCGCTGGCTACTGATCCATAAGCCAGTGAGAATACCTGGAATCCCCCTGAATCAGTGATGATGGGTCGATTACGACCTATGAATTTATGGATACCACCTGCTTTCTCAATGATGTCGGCACCTGGGTGCAAAGCTAGGTGATAGGTATTGCAGAACATCAACTGACAGTCATGCTGATTGAGCAATGTGTTGTCGACCGCTTTCAATACCCCATTGGTTGCGACCGGGACATAATTAGGGGTATCGATTACACCGTGCGGTGTAGTAATTCTTCCAACACGCGCTGCAGACCGCTTTGATTGGTGTAAAACCTCAAATTTGAACATACTGATTATCGTCCCCGACCCTCTGTTGGTTATGTTTTCTGATGCTGGCGCCCATCGACAATACCACTGTGATCACAACTTTGATGGCGTAACTCCAGAAAAAAACATCCCAGAACTGGGAACACCATCCATCCAACGCCCAGTAGGTAAACAATGCTGTGTCGGCAACTTGGGTAATGGCTATGCTGAGGAAAAGACGCCAAGCAAGTTGGTGATTCGGCATGATTCGCTTGAGCATACTGAATAGACTGTAGTCGATGACCTGGGCTAGAAGGAAAATGATCCCTGACCAACCCATGACTGGTATTACACCAGATAATAATGTGTGGTAAACAGGTGCTATTTGGTCGCTCGCTACTGACTGGAAGGCACAATGGATTGAAAATATACCAGCAGTCGATGCCATCAATAGTAACGATGTCATGACAGCTTTTTTCGCTTCGGTTGCGCCATGGTCCTCGCGGATGAGATTGAGTGTGTACAATGAGCCGATCATAAATGCATCAGATCCTGTGACTTCTAGGCCAAATAGATAGATCATCTTCAATACCAGCAAGTTGGCTAGAATCGATTGTAGGCAAAGCCAACTGACCATCGCTTGACTGCCGAGCCGACGGGTGATTACAGAGGTGATCAACACCGTCGTGATCTGAATGATGAAATAGGCTTCGTTAGCGAGTTGAATTTCCATAAATATAAGCTAATTCAATACATTATACTAACACGCTGCGCAATCTAATTCAAGACAGATCAGCCAGCTGCGATCACGTGCTCACTTGCATTGCTGATCAACTTGTTCTTGGTCTAGGCTTGTATGTTTTTGGTGGTGTGCATGCTGCTGTTTTTCTCAACAATGCCCCCTATCGAGTGGCCTGCCATGTGCGCATTTCATTGTTTGTCATTGCTTTTTTTTACATTTCTTATTATGATATGAAATATAGATAAGTGTTTTTATCGATGAGTAACCTCACTGAATTTTTACAACTACACCAAATGACGCTAGGCTTTGCCTACACACCGCTTATGACGGTGTACATACTGGCGATGATCAGTCCCATGTGGTCTCTTTATTTGCTCGTCTGCTCGTTGTTAAGCATACTACCAACGGGGAGGTTTCAAGCACTTGCTGATTTGTGCCTCTCAACTCGCTTGACCATAGATGCACTCTTCAATCCTGTTGCCATCGTCTGTTACTGGTACGTCATTCCGTACTATCTCGGCAATAGTGCTTATTTGGCCTATTTCTTTTTTACCAATTCAAGTGGATCGCAGTCGATTTTGCCAACACCCTATTTTGCGCTTAGTCTTTTTGTCTACATGGCATGGTACTCACTCAACCGTTATGTTTATAAAGCGATTAAGCCAGGTATTGATTTTAATAAAGAGTACTTGATGACTTTTTATTCCCCTTCGCGGATCTTTGGTAGTGCTGCCGTCTTATTAGCACTCTTTGATTTTGAGCCGACCATTGCCTACCTGCTGTGGTGCAATGTATATATTGGTGTTGCTATTTCGCTGTTTCGCTATGTTAATAGTCTATACTACGCTTTCAGAACAGCTAACTTTCTGATGACAAATAAGTAGCTTGCTTACTTTGCTTCGAGTAATAGCTGTTTCAAGCGCTTGATTTCGTCTCTTATGCTTGCAGCCTGCTCGTACTCGAGTTGCTCTGCTGCTTTGTGCATGGATTTTTCTAGCTGCTTTAGTTCTTTCCGTAACGCCTTGTTATCCATATTTTTATAGGTATCAAGCAGTTCATCTTCCTCTTTTGGGGTAATCCCCACAATATCGGACTGCTGGTCAAGCGCTAACGGGTCGTGTATTGCTTTCTGTATGGTGCGCGGCGTAATGTTGTGCTCCTGATTATACCGTTCCTGGATGTCTCGTCGACGTGTTGTCTCGTCAATGGCGGTTCGCATAGCTTTGGTCATTTTGTCGGCATAGAGTATTGCTTTGCCGTTTTGGTGCCTCGCTGCTCGACCAATTGTCTGTATCAATGATCGCTCTGAACGAAGGAAGCCCTCTTTGTCGGCATCGAATATGGCAACAAGTGATACCTCTGGTAGATCGATGCCCTCTCTAAGAAGGTTGATACCAACGAGCACATCAAAAACCCCCTTTCTTAGATCTCTCAGAATCTCTACCCGCTCAACCGTATCAATGGAAGAATGTAGATAGCGAACCTTGATGCCTTGATCCGCTAGATAGTCGGCAAGTTGTTCAGACATCTTCTTGGTCAAGGTGGTAATCAGTACGCGTTCCTTTTTTGCTATACGCTCATTAATCTCACCAAAAACATCGAGGACTTGGTTCTCGGCAGGCTTGACTTCCAATACAGGGTCAAGCAGTCCAGTCGGTCTCACCACAAGCTCAATGGGTTCTGGGGAGTTCTCTATCTCATATGGACCAGGTGTTGCCGATACAAATATGGTTTGGTAACCAAATCGCTCATACTCAGCAAACTTCAGTGGCCGATTATCTAGCGCTGAAGGCAGCCTAAAGCCAAATTCAACCAAATTGCTCTTTCGGGAATGATCACCAGCATACATGCCTCCGATTTGAGGTATGGTGACATGTGACTCATCAACGATCACAAGCGTGTCGTCGGGTAGATAATCGAACAGTGTCGGTGGCGATTCACCAGCCTCGCGCCCAGAGAGGTAGCGAGAGTAGTTCTCGATACCTGAGCAATAACCTAACTCATTCATCATTTCGATATCATAGTTGACGCGTTGGCGGATGCGCTCAGCTTCTAATAGCCTGTTGTTGTCATGATAGAAATTGATACGCTCCTTCAGCTCTTTCTGAATCAACTTAATGGTTTGATCAACCTTTTCACGCGGGGTCACGTAATGTGTTTTTGGGTAGAATGTGAAACTCTCTTTCTGCTGAATTTGCGTGCCTGTAAGTGGATCAAACTCGACGATTTTTTCAACTTCATCGTCTAGCATCTGAATACGTATCGCCGTAGATTCATGCTCTGCTGGGAATATATCGATGACGTCACCATGGACTCGAAAAGCAGCTCGTTCGATGGTGAGACTGTTTCGGGTATACTGTAGTTTAACCAGACCTTGGATAAGCGCTCTTTGTTCAATCGTCTGCCCAGCACTCACCTGAAGCACCATATCGGCGTAGGACTCTGGGTCACCGAGTCCATAAATTGCTGATACCGTAGCAACAATAATCACATCTGAACGCGAGGTGATTGACTTTGTTGCTGACAGCCGCATTTGTTCAATATGCTCGTTGATGGATGCATCTTTCTCAATAAATGTGTCTGAGCTTGGTACATACGCTTCGGGCTGATAGTAGTCGTAGTATGAGACAAAATACTCGACCGCATTGTTGGGAAAAAAGGCTTTCATCTCGCCGAACAATTGAGCTGCCAACGTTTTATTCGGTGCCAGCACAATTGCAGACCGGCCTGTTTTTTGAATTAAATTGGCAATGGTGAATGTTTTTCCTGATCCGGTAACACCGAGTAGCGTTTGATGACGCAGCTTCTTCTCAAGCCCGTCGGCTAAGTGCTCAACGACCTCAGCTTGCTTTGATGAGATTGAAAATGCAGATTTTATGGAGTAGTTGTCTGTTTTATTGTGTGAATCAACCACGTGCTTGTATTTGTTTATTGCTTACTGTATGTTAGCAACTATTACCAATGAATGCTACAAATAGCACACGCCAAGAGGTTTTTTTATGCTAATATCAGAGCGCTGCCGCAATATCAACCCATCTGCAACCCTTGTGATTGCTGAGCAAGCGCAAGCGCTCAAATCCTCTGGCCAAGACATTATTTTCATGAATGCTGGTCAACCAGACGTCGATACACCACTGCACATCAAAGCAGCAGCTATGGAAGGCATACAGGAGGGCGTCACCAAGTATACCAGTGTTGGCGGAACCACCGAGTTAAAGAAAGCGATTATTGAGAAGTTTCAGCGCGAAAATGAATTAAATTATGACATTAGTGAAGTCATGGCATCTACTGGTGGCAAGCAGGCCATTTACAATGCCTTTATGGCGACCTTGAACAAGGGTGATGAGGTGATAATTCAGGCACCCTACTGGACATCATACCCAGAGATGATCAAGCTTGCCGGTGCCGAGCCCGTTATCATCCCGACGACCCAAGCCAACAACTTTAAAATTAAAGGTCAGCAACTAGCCAAAGCTATAACACCATACACGAAGATGGTCATCATCAATAGCCCGAGTAATCCCACAGGGACATACTACGACGAAGAAGATTTGCAAATGCTTGCGAATGTTTTGGTAGAGCACCCAAAGATTCTCATCATGTCCGATGATGTCTATGAAAAGATACTCTGGGGCCAGGATGGCTTCAAAAACATCGTCAATGTCGTGCCAAGTTTTAAAGACAGAACCATCATCATTAATTCGCTGTCAAAAACCTACGCGATGACCGGTTGGCGCTTAGGCTACGCTGCTGCAAACGCAGAGCTTATCAAAGCGATGATCAAGGTTCAGTCTCAAACAACGTCCAACCCATGCTCTATCAGCCAGGTGGCAGGTATTGCTGCGTTGAGTAAACACAGTCTGCAACCGATCAATGAGATGGTCAGTAAGTATAGCTCACGTTTTCAGTATGTCTGTGAACGGGTGAATAAACTACCTGGTGTGACCATGTCGGCCCCGTCTGGTGCGTTTTATATCCTCCCGGATATGACGGACTTGATTAAATCACTAAAGCTGAAAGACGACGTAGCATTGTGTAGTTTTTTTCTTGAGAAGGCCTCTGTATCAACCGTACCAGGGAGTGCTTTTGGCGCGCCGAATCATATTCGCTTGTCTTATGTTATCGGCAAATCCACTATAGAGACAGCATTCAATCGTATAGAAAAAGCGATTGAGGAAGCACTCGCAGAGTAATCACTTAGCGACTAATGGCAGTCCGATGCCTCTGGGCAATACCATGCTATCCTCTGTATGGCAGTGATGAGTGGTGTAAGAAAATTTTCAACCTACCCTGCTCAGTACTTAGGTAGCCAAATGTATATTCAACGCGTGTTTTATTGAGCGCGTAGTCGGTGAACTCATAGTGACCCATCACGGTTGCAATGTCGTGGTGCTGATAGACCCCGTGGTTCTCAAACGTGATGCTACGCCACGGCGCTAAGGCAAAACCATTGTCTTCTGCATAGGATAAGTTGCCACCGACAAAGTATGATAAAGCGCTCTCCAATGTGGCGCGAAACGATTGGTCTTGTACCTTGGTCGGCTTGAACAGAACCGTGCCACATTCGTAGTCGTATGCATAATGCGCACTGATAAAGGCTTTTGCTGCTGATTGATAATCTTTTTTTTCTTGCCAACGCTGGCCAATTGATATGATCCCATCGGCCCAAGCGGTTTGTGCCGCCTCTATCTGACTTAATGATATCTTGCTTGGCATATTCTATGCTTATCCTTATCAATGATCATGAGAATAGTATCATTCACCAACAAAAATTCAACTGTTAGCGCTCCATATACGCTTTATTGTCATATCAGCGCGCCATTAGTCTCGTCTAATGCATCTCGATTTTGAGCTATATATCGTGCATAATGTCAAAATTATCAGATGATGGTTCTTTAATGATTGACGCGTGGTGTATCACAGAGGGCAAACAGGGCATGATCCATCAGGTCCACGGCCTTGCGCAAGCGATGGGCCTGACCTATGCATCCCGTCAGGTAAAGCTACGCTTACCTTGGCATTACTTGCCAAATGGTTGTTACCCTCTGATCAATTATGCGATCGCTAATATCAATGACTTTTCACCGAAGCATTGTCCCCGTATCATCATTACCTGCGGTAAACGCAGTATATTTGCATCGCTTTATCTGAAGTCAGTGCTTGGCAACCGAATCAAGACCATTCATATCCAAAATCCCCAGATTGCAACCAGTCGCTTTGATCACGTCGTTGCGCCACAGCATGATGCGTTGTCGGGTGAGAATGTAATATCGACACGTTTTGCGATCAATCACATCACAGCAACGCTTCTTACGCAATCAGCAGATGCCCTGCAGAAACACTTTAAGCCTTATACTAGACCGTTAACGCTTGTTATTCTTGGTGGGACAAACCGCCACTTTCACTTCACAACTGCATCTCTTACTTCGCTTTGTCAAAGCTTGACTACGCTTTGTATGGATGGGGGCGAATGTGTTGTCGTTCCATCCCGACGCACGCCTGATGATGTCTGTGAACAATTTCGCACTTGGGCAGAGCAGACGAGCAATGCCCACTTTTGGACTGACGGCAATTTTAATCCTTATCTTGGCTTACTGGCTATTTGTGATCGTGTGGTTATCACAGCAGACTCTTCATCGATGATCTCTGAATCAATATCGGCGAAAAAACCAACTTATATATACCAACTTCCAGCCAAGCGCCAACATAATCGCTTGATGCGTTTCATTGAGATGTTATTTGTTGATAAGCTTGCCCAGCCACTGTCTTTTCCACTTACCCCATGTCGCACAGCGAGCTATTCGGAGACTGAGCATGTCGCCGGTCAGTTATTGTCCCAAGTATAAAATCATTTAGTGATCGTTATTTCTTCTTTTTTTTGCCAAGATCTTTGAGAATATCTGCGTATGTACCCTTCATATTTGGTGATCGATTCGATTGGTTTGGTTGGTTTGGATCCTGATTTTCTTGATCATCCAAAACAGACTTATTATGCATCTGATCGACAATCTTTGCTGCACGCTCAGTTTGAACTTTTGAATCCTCCTTCATGCCGTCAAGAACAGGACGGCAATATCTGTTGTCACTCAATACGCCGAGTAACCGTGCACACAATGCCTCACAGTGCATGAGCTGACGGGTTTTATTAGCAATAGGTGTCATCTGATGATTGACCACGAATGTCTCAATATCGCCCCTCTCCTCACGGATACGTTCGGCGATATGTGATAGGTGCGCATCAAACTCGCGTGGCCTGTCCTGAAACTGACCATTACCCGTTACGATGGCAACTGTTTTTTTCCTTTTTCTGTCCATTTCATCGTACACCGTGATCAGCCCTACATTCACAATCAAGGATCGCCTCTTCTCTGTTGTGATTTTACTAGGTGACTGTACCTGAATTTTTGATATATCTAAGTATGTGTAAGCATTCATAAATACTTGACTTAGATGATCAACTTCTTCTGGCAAACTATGTATGTCAAAAGCGTTTGCACTGCTCTGCTCTTGCGGTGCTCTAGGAAAAATCCCTACCCTGCTTTTATTACCGTGGTTTAAGAATATCGTTGTCATATTCTCATTTCGGGTCGCTATCGAGCAACACTGTACTGTTCGCGCAAGATCTCTCAGAGACATTCCGCCGTAGGACGGGTTTCTATCGCAAAAATTACTATGAGAATTTAGGGAGATTCGTTGCCAAGGATCAGCACTTGTGTTGTCGATAACGCCAATACGGTTTGTATGCATTAATCCATTGACAAAGCTTCGAAATGCCTCTTGGCAGGTTGTTAATTGTTTATGAAAACTCGAAGAATTATAAATACTTTTTGGTAGATCAGCATCCGCTTGTGTCGCATGACGGTGTGGACTGTCCATGAGCTTTGTTTTAGTTTTACTTTGTCGTGGGGGTGTAGCTGGCATTTTTAAGTCTTGACGTAATATCTGATCTACATCGAAACTTGCTAATGACCCATCATCGTCTGAAGAAGATTGGAGGGTGCTGTCTGAGAATGAACCTGGTGTACTGATTGGACTATCTGTCCTGTCGCTCAAAGTGCTTGCAGGACTATCGGTCCTATCTGTTGGGGTACTTGCTGAACTATCGACCCGATACCGATCCACAAGGCTTTGATTGTGTGCTTCGACCTCGTCATCAAGTTCTTTGTTAAGGCTATCACTATTTTTGGCCTTGGGCGTTGTGCTAGTATGCGAACCGCTTGATAGCGACGCATCTTCAGTATCGGTTAACGTCGGGTCCGTCTCTCTTGCCTTCTCCGGCGATTGTGTTTCAGATACGCTGTTTCTTGTTCTTGCCTTTTTTTTTGGCAATTTTTTTTTAGGCATTGTATCACCCTTTATATTATTGTTATTGGCTCATTACGCGCCTATGTACTTTATAGACCACTTGTTAGTATTTATCAGAAACGATCCATACTTTATGCATTTTTCTTATTGTCTGTTTACTGGCCTTCTGTTTTCTATCTTGTGCTTTCCGCAGGCGGTAGATACGGTTACAATAGGTGTTATCTCTTATATCAGGTTGTCAATATGGTTGTTTTTTACACAGGTAATGAAGGAAAAGTGAAAGAGTTGAGGCTTCTTTTTTCTCAATCTGGTATCGATATTGTCTCAGCCAATGCCATTGGCATTGATACCGGCATCCCTGAGACTGGCCTAACATTTGTTGAAAATGCGTTGATCAAGGCTCGCCACGGTGCACTGCAAGCACAACAAGGATGTATTGCGGATGATTCTGGGCTTTTAGTTGATAAACTGTCAGGACAACCGGGTGTAAAGTCCGCTCGATTTTCTGGGGAAAACGCGACGCATACTGAAAACTTATCCCATCTTCTGAATTGCTTAGTGGATGTTGAAACCGCAAAGCGTATCGCAACGTTTATCTGTTGTTTGGTTTATTTACGCCACGCTGATGACCCATGTCCTCTCATTGCCTTTGGTTCATTATCTGGCTTGATTGCGAAAAAACCCACAGGAACCGGCGGTTTTGGTTACGATCCTGTTTTTTACTTACCTAAACACAATAAGACGCTTGCTGAACTCTCAGCTGCTGAAAAAAACAGAATTAGCCACAGGGCAATGGCATCTCAGGAACTTTTACGACAATTTTGTTGCGCTGAATAGTGGATTTTTTGCTATGACCTGTGATTGCTATACCTCCGTAATTTGTTGTTATAATTCATGAAATATATGATATTTGTGCTATATATTGACTAACTGCGATTCAATAAAGGAGAAAAAAATGGCAGATTTTGATAAACAAATTAAAGGTATTTTCAATACGGTACGGTCTACGATCAATCCTGACTATGCCATTCCTAAGGATAAAGAAAATGAACCTATGAATGTACGCATCAAACGCATGAAGGAGTCTGCTGATATGTTGACCGATAAGCTCAAAGGCATCAGCGATAGTTTAACGACATTCAACACCAATCTCAGCGCCCTAACAGAAGAAATTCAGCCTTATCTTGATAAGGAAACGGCAAAAGCTGCTGAAGCGCCTGCTGATAGTAGTGCTCCAGCAGAAAAAACCGGTGCAGTTGATCCGACATCAGAAGAGGTTGTCACAGAAGACAAAAAAGCAGACACTGCTGAAAAGCCAGTTGCAGAAGACAAGCCTGCAGATGATAAACCGGCTGAGGACAAACCAGCTGATGAAACAAAAGAAGCACCGAAATAAACGCGCAGGATAATATGCACTCCCCGGGACGGACTCGAACCGCCGACCCAATGGTTAACAGCCATTTGCTCTACCGACTGAGCTACCGGGGAATTGTGCGTATTATAACCAGTTTTTATCTTGTGGTCAACGAATCACTTGTATGAACACATACCGCGAATCGTCAGCTACACTGGCGATTGCGCGGTTTTTCTTTTTCGATGCTCTGATTGCCAGTCTGTCACTGCTGCCATGCACCAATCAAGACACTGAGCATATGTTCTTGATGATACTTTGTGCTTATGAGAGATGTCGACCACCATCAAGGAATATAACCTGGCCATTGACATAGTCGTTCTTATGCAAAAAAAGGCTGGTGTCGACAAGATCTGCCGTATCACCTTTGCGGGGTAGCGCTTTCTTCTCGATGATGCGCTTGTTTTCTTCATGACTTCTACTTGAGCCAACAGGATCCATAATCCAGCCAGGAGCAATCGCATTGACTCTGAATTGTGGTCGGTGTTGTGCAGCCTTTTGCTTGGTAATATCTCCAAGTAGCTTCTTTGTCATCATATAGTGATTATGGGGCGAATCATTCCTCGTGATTGCATTATCTAAAATATTGATAACATGCCCACACTTTTGGCTGTGGATGTACTGTTCGATTAACTTTAGCGGCGACATAAAATTGATATGCCACTGTTTCTCTTTTATTTGTCGATCATTGTCTACTACCTGATCATCATAGAAGCTAGCCGCGCTGTTAATGAGTAGATCAATTTTCTGCTCCTTAATGATACTGACATCAAGATCACGATTTCCTAGATCAGCCTGCCATAGATGACCCTTCTGACCGTACTGCTCGATGATCTTTTGTACTTGCTTGATATCGTTCTTAGAATGATTGTAATGCAGTATGAGGTCAAAACCTTCTTTTGCAAAAGCGATTGCTAATGCTCTTCCAACTCGTTTTGCTGAACCAGTGACCAGCGCGGTCCGGCGATCGCTTCTAATGCGCCTGATGTCGGTTTTTTCCAGTGATGTAAAATGATGGTAGAGGCTTTGACCATCTTCATATGCTAGCCCAATATCGAGATCCATCAACGGCTTAACGATCTGTGGATAGTTAAGATCTTTTTTACTATCGACCAGCCAACTACCATTGTGCACCATGATATCAATATCAATTGTGCGCGATGCAAATGCATCACTCGTTCGGACTCTACCCAATTGCTTTTCGATTGCAAGTAGCTCTGTCTTGATTGTACTGAGGTCTAATGCAGTCTTGACTACTATTGCTTGATCTAGAAATGCTGGCAAACCTTTTTTGATTGATGGCGTCTCGAACACAGCTGACTTCTTCTCAATCACTGCCATATTCTCAATTAATCGGCAGGCCCTGCTGATATTGTTCTCACGATCGATATTAGATCCAAGTATGAGAATATATTCATTCAAAGTCATGCTTTTCCCTGGTGATTTCAAGTGCAACCGATCTCGAAAAGCGAAGCGCATGGAGTTTATCGATACTCACCGTGGTTTTTTTAACCCCAAATTTGTGGACGATGTCATAAGCAATATGGCTGACTAATTTCTCGAGTAATTTGTAATCTGAATTCTCAACAACGTCAATGACATGTTTAGTAATTGCCTTGTAATTGGTTGTATGTTCGATCTCATCGCTCTGTCCTGGTTTTTTGATATCAACATACAGGGTGATATTGAGTACAACATCCTGTTTTTTTTCACGTTCCCAGTCATTGAGCCCGATGATCGTCCTCAAGAGAAGATCGCGAATCATGATCTTATCTTTCATGCCAAATCCTATATCAATTGGTGTTTATATAGGACACTATCTTGGCATTGTCCGAAATAAAACACCTTATGATGGTGAGAAATCACCGGCATGGCGCGTGTAAAATTGGAAAAGTGTACCTGTGATATTTGTGGTACGCCGTATGGAAAAACCCAGACGATCATATCATTGCTTCGTCGCCTGGGTATGTGGTGTGCGTTAGGCTGTTTTTTTGCTGTTGTCTTGGTTTTGCAACGACTGTAGCTTGTCGCTCAGAGCAACTACTTGTTGTTGTAATTGCTGAATCTGGTCACTCTGTTTGTCAGATACACCCTCGTCGTTGAAGCTAAAGAAGTCAGATTCCCATAGTTTAGAGAGCTTTTGCATGCGTGCGATCTGCGCTTCTCTCATTTTCTGTTGTCTTTTGATGCGCTCCTCAGGACTAACTTTGGTGACGCTGTATTTGGATGTAGGCCCGTTAATGATAACCTGAAACTCAGCATTCCATGCCTCGTTGATGTTTTTCTCGACGTCACTGATCAACGCCCAACCGATCTGGCCATCTTTTGTTTTAATCCGTACCCAATCGCCTTGTTCAACGGAGAAATTTTCGGTCACGCCAATAGACGTTAGTACTTTTGACTGTGCATTGGGTTGCGCGTGCACTTTCATTTGAACATCGCTGATTGTGGGTTTCTCACCGGTGATGCTACTTTTGTAATAGGAAGCTACCCGTGCCACCTGGTTGCTTTTCGCTGCCATCTGCTCAGTTGATGCTGTTGTCGCCATCATTGCTGGTTTGGGGACAGTAGGTGCTGCAGGTTTTGTCATACTCTCAGTTGCTAATTTGACATTACTTGCAATAGAGCCTTTGGCAGGGCTCACTGGTGTGACATTACTTCTTGCTGTAGCCGGTGCCTTTTTGCTACTTGGTGTGGCAGACAATGCGGTTTTTGTGATCATGCCAGCTGGCTTTTTACCGGACACTGGAACCGATGCAGCCGTGTTTTTCATCACAATTGTTGGTTTTTGTGCTGTGGCATCACTTCCTATCGATGGGCTAATGGTACGCTTTTGAGCGAATGCTTGTTGCGCAGGCGAGTGCTTCTGGTCTTGCTGCTTCTGGGTGGCTATCTGCTTTTGTGTTGCAGACATTGTTGGAGGTGCTTGCCGAGTCGTTTTGTCTAGCTGGCTTGTTATTTGGCTGGCAATCTGACCAGCGAGTGTGTGTCCAGATCCATGGTTATTTTGCTTTGTCAACGCAACAATATTGTGTGCGTTTTTCCCACCTGAACTCTGCAGGTTGCTGCTGTTTGTTGTATTGGCATGGATAATCTGTCCAACAAGCATACTGGCACTGGCAACAATGACGAAGAGTGCACTTTTCGAGAAGTTTTGCATTATGCGTTTCCATGAGTGATGTACTAACATACTATCACGGCTATTGACTTTTGCAATTGATTTACACACTATCTGTTCACATATATAAGTGAATTTCACGTCAGATCTTCTTGGTTTCTTTTGGTGGTATTGTCTCAGGCCTTGACATACAAAGCGATCGTCCGCTGCGCTACGCGCTGTGTTTTGAGGATCACGAGACCGTTCCGCTGAATTGTCTCATCGGTCGCTCGATCACGGTACGATATCTTGACCATATGCAGTGCACTTATTGTAAGCGTCGGATTAAAAAGACTTATAACAATGGGTTCTGCTTCCTTTGTTTTCGTCGATTAGCACGCTGTGATAGCTGCATTGTTCGACCTGAACTATGCCACTTTCATCTTGGCACATGCCGTGAACCTGATTGGGGTAGCCGTGTGTGTATGCAGAGGCATATTGTCTACTTGTCGTTCACCTCGCATGTTAAAGTCGGTATCACCAGAGCAGCTAATGTGCCCAGGCGCTGGTATGACCAGGGCGCGATGGTGGCATTACCTATTTACCAAGTGCCGACGCGACGTGTATCGGGTTATCTTGAGGTTGCTCTAAAAGCATATTTTAAGGACAAAACGCAGTGGCGACAAATGCTTCAAACACAACACTGTGCTGTTGATTTGCGGCAGTCCATTCAGTCAGTTATTGATCAAGGTGCGCTCAATCGTTATATCGATGAGGAGCCGCTATTCAAGGATGGACCACCAGTGCCTGTCTATTCACACTATGAGCCCGAGGTCATCTCCTACCCTATGCATGATGTACCCAGTCCGCTTAAAGCGATCAATCTGGAGAAGACACCAGAATTCACTGCAACGCTGCTTGGTATGAAAGGCCAATATCTAATATTTGATCAAGCTGTCTTCAACGTCAAAAAATATGCTGGCTATCGCATCGAATGTAGCGTTGCGTCCTCGTGAACAGGCCATATTCATTATTGCATGCCTATCATTATCCCATTCATTAGGGATTAATCCTTTTCAAATTGCCACAGCGATGCTCCGCGCGTAGACTTTATTCCCTTTTTATATTAATATGTTAATTCGTGTAATTAACAGGTGATTTATTATGATACAGTTCAAATCATTCAAAAATATAACCGTTTCTATCCTACTCTCGCTGGCTTGCGTTGCAGCACGTGCTAGTACAGAAATCCTTGTTTTCTACAATCAGTATTGTGGCCACTGTAGCACCTGGATGCAGACAACTGGCAATACCTACACAGCTGATGCCCCTGCGTTTTTGGGCGAACAGTATCCGATTATGCGTAAGTATGATTTATCAAAACCTGAGAATATGTCGCAATACAAGCAATATCTTAGCAGTGGAACGCTTACTGAGAAAATCACTGCTGTTCCAGCATTTGTGATCACCAACAGCCAGAACAAAGAGATTGCGCGAACGATTGGAGCGATGAGCAAAGAGGAGTTCTATGCATTTGTACAAGGTGCACTCAAGAAAAATCCAAACGCCTAGGCCTATTCATATATTTTAAGGCACCTTCCCAGTGCTGCGTCTAGCCCTGTAGCCCTGTAATAGTCTAGCGAGGAAATAAAGCACTACCTAATCCACGGCATGTGCTACTAAGTCGACCAATTCATACAGCTTACTGAGTGCATCGCGTGCTGTGATGTTGTCAAGATCAATTTCTTTTATACTGTCGATAAGATACTGATTAGCATTTTCTTCTTCGACTTCTTCGACATCCGGAGAAGCTTGTAGCTGATCAAAAAGGCCCTCTTGCATGTCCATTGGGCTTTTCTGCGCCATGTGTTTCAGCTTATGCCGTGCTCGATTAATGCATTCAGCAGGCATACCGGCAAGACGTGCCACCTGCAAGCCATAGCTTTTATGCGTTGCGCCTGGTATTACTTGGTAGAGGAAAATCAGTTGTCCCTTTACCTCTTTTACTGCTAAATGCATATTTGTTACGACGTTGTGGCATGCTTGTAAGGCTGTCAACTCATGATAATGAGTCGCGAATAATACCATCGATCGATTGTTCTGGACCAGATAATCCACAATTGCCCAGGCAAGCGCCATTCCATCATAGGTAGACGTGCCACGACCAACTTCATCCATGAGCACAAGGCTATTTTCAGTCGCATTATGGAGTATGTATGCCGTCTCTGACATCTCTACCATAAATGTGGATCGTCCGCCCGATAAGTCATCGCCACTGCCAACCCGACAGAAAATTTGATCAATCACACCAAGCGACATCGACTTTGCAGGGACGTATGCACCCATGTGGGCTAGGAGGGTAAGGGTTGCACATTGTCGCATAAATGTTGACTTACCACCCATGTTGGGGCCGGTAATGATATGCACATGCTGCTCAGCACTCATGACATGATCGTTTGCGACGCAGTTTACATGCTTTTGTGTGATCAACAACGGGTGTTGACCGGCTTCTATTTTAACCCCGCGCGACTCGGTGAATGCTGGTTGACAAAAACCACTTTGACTGGACCATGACGCAAGGGATTGTAAACAGTCCAGTGTGGCACAGTCGCTGCTGGTTAGATTGAGCGCTTCAGCATAGGTTGCCAGTTGTTGTAGCAATTGTAGATAGCATGACTTTTCTAATGATAGCGCTTTGGCTTGCGCAGATAATACCTTTTGTTCAAAGTTTTTGAGGGGTGCGATGGTGTATCGTTCCACATTTTTCAGTGTCTGCCTGCGGATGAATGACTCTGGTGCCAAATGGGATTGGCTTTTCGGCAGCTCGAGATAGTAACCGGACACCTTGTTGTAACCAAGCTTTAAGCCAGACAGTCCAGACTTCTCTTGTTCCTCAGCTAACAGGTTATCAAGCAGTTGTTGTGACTGCGTGGCGTATTGGCGTAACGTGTCGAGCTCTTGGTGATACCCATTCGCGATCACGCCACCATCTCTTATCAACGTCGATGGATGCTCAGATATTGCTGAGTTCAGCAGCGTCAGCAATTCAGTGTATGGCTGAATATGTATGCACATGGACAAGGTGCATGCGGACTTTTGTTGTGTCTTCACGAACTGTTGTATGTTTGGCATCTCTGTGAGCGATTGCCTCAGTTTGACAAGATCATACGGTCGGGCACTGTCTAGACAAATCCGACTCACAATCCTCTCGATATCACCAAGTTCACCCAGTGATGTCCTCAGCTCGCTCAGTTTTTGATCTTCTACAAGATCACGTAATGTGCCAATTGCTTGTTGACGAGCCTCTATTTTCTGACGACATTGTAATGGGTGGTGTAGCCAGTGTTTGAGTAGGCGCTTACCCATCGGGGTTTTGCTATCGTCTATGCTTTTGAACAAGGTGAGTGCTTTCTCCCCCGTACTGTCTTGCGTTAATGACAAATGCTGCCGACTGGCGTGGTCTAGTTGTACGTAATCGCTGCTTGTTGACATTCGAATGGTTTTGATGTGTGCCAGTTGGCTTTTTTGGGTTAAATGAACATAGTGCAATAATGCCCCTGCTGCCCGTTGAACTGCTTTCATCTCGTCCATACCAAAAGCGGTTAAATCCGTACACTGTAACTGATCAAGCAGAAGACGGCGGCACCTCGCGTAGGCAAAATGCTCAGTCGGCTGCTTGGCTATGGGTATGGTGACGTCTTTTAAAAGATGGTGGGCTTCCGCGGTGTCACAGATAAGCTCTGCGGGAGATACACGTGCAATGATATTATGCATGGCCTCAATGCCATTGGCCTCTTCAACCTGGAACTGGCCATTACTCAATTCCAGCCATGCGACACCGACACTCGCTTGGTGTTTGCACACGGCCATCAATATGTTTGCTGATTCAGCATCTAGGAGGACATCATCGGTGAGTGTCCCCGGCGTAATCACCCGCTTGACTTCCCTTGCAACAGGGCCTTTTGTCAGTGCAGGGTCACCTACTTGTTCACAAACAGCAACACTCTCCCCCATCTTGACAAGTTTTGCGAGATAATTATCACTTGCATGATATGGCACGCCCGCCATAGGGATTGCTGTGCCCTTGGATTCTCCTCGTTGTGTTAATGTGATGTTGAGTAACCTAGCCGCTTTTTTAGCGTCATCATAGAATAGCTCATAGAAATCACCAAGGCGGTAAAACAGAAGTTTGTCAGGGTACTGGGATTTGATCTTCCAGTACTGTTGCATCATTGGTGTGTGTGCATCGGTTGGTGGTGCCATGTGGTGTCCAGCGCGTTTTCTATACCTAGCCTAGCAAAATACTGTTTCATTGCAAGCAAGCGATCTTGATGACCACGGTATTGGTTTCAGAATATGCTCGAAATGCTTGAAAACATAGTTCGAAAAGGGAATCGGTTAAATACGAAGTCCGAGCCCCATCGCCACAATGCTTGAACCAAGTGATAGATCATCCATGGCTTTGCTAAAGCGCTTTAGCAATACCTGTACAGACATGCTTTGATCCAGGGGGTAATCAAACGATATGCTCTGGCTGATATGGCTTTGCAGTTCAGTGTTGCTCAAATATCGACCAATACCGAGTTCTAGGGAGCTTTGCCATGAAAAAAAAGTCCATGGGTTTCGCCATGACACATCAAGATAATGAAACTGATTCGGTGATGCCATACTGGTTCCCATGATAATGCTCATATCCTCATTAAAATCATATACAAGCGCTGCAAGCTCAGCTTTTGTCGTGATTTCACTTGACCCCGAGACATAAAAATTAACGCCCACACGGTCACGTAGTTTCTCGTCAAACAAATAATTGACCATCGATGGAATGCCTGTTGCTGCTGTGATCATGTTTGGTAGTAGCGTAAACGTCAGAAGAAGACAAGTTGTTTGTAAACACTTTCTCATCACGAAGTATCCTTATACATTATTAATGATACATTAGCTTACCCAGACGATGGATATCTTAAGTTAATATGAATTAGCTGATGATCACCCATTTCGCCTGCTATCTTTCTCAAATCAAACGACATTGTATCGCCATCTTTTGAGCACCCAACGCTTAATTACCCTCATGAGCAAGCATTTCTTCGTTGCAGAGTCCTTGATAGAGCTGCATGGTCTGCGTGGTTGTCTTCTCAGTGGTGAAGATATCGGCTTTTGGGATTAAATCATCCCGATCGACTAAGTCAACTGTCCTATCGATGAGCGCCTGGAGATTGCCAGGTTCAACCAATCCCTCTGGGAATAGTGCCAGCAAGCTTTCCATAGGACCACCAATACGCCATGAGATCACTTTAGTGCCCACATTGCATGCTTCGCAAACGGTGCGTCCAAATGGCTCAGGATGAGTGGACAGATTATAAACCAGCGAGGACAATCGATAGATCTCGTCGATATCATTTCTTCGACCACAAAACGTGACACGTTTTTCAAGCCCTTTGCTACGTATTATTGCATTGAGTGCCTCTTGGTATTTTTGTTTACTAGGGTCCACTGGACCAACGATGAGGGCATGATAGGTGTTATCCAACTGGCTGATTAGCTCCAACATGGTGTCAACGCCCTTCCACTTGGTGATGCGCGCCGGTAGGGTGAGCAATCGCTTACCTTTTGTTTGTGGAAATTGCTGGAACCACTGCGAGCGCCACTGTGCATCGATTGGCCTTCGGCAAAAGACTTGCGAATCACAGCCCCGATAGACAAGACTGATTTTTTTTTCTGGGACGCCGTATTGTGTTAATAAGTAGTCCTTGACCGTTTGTGATATGGCAATAATGTGATCACTAAAGGTCATCACTTGGCTGAAGAATGGCTTGGAGTATAGTCCGTGCACGGTAGATACAACTAAAGGTCTGTGCCGCTTTGGCAGTAGCCTACATGCTAGGTAGACCACCCAGGCTGGGATGCGTGAGCGCACATGCAGTATATCGGGTTTAATTTGTAGAATATGTTGTCGAAGCTTTGTTACACACCCCAGTGTTGCGATGTGCTTTTTACCAATCGACATCGTCAAATGAATGCCGCCTTCTTTTTCGAGTTGTGAGACCAACAATCCGCCGCCTGATATCACATATGATTGGTGGCCGCTGTCGACCAATGCCTTCGAAAGCTCGATTGTGCCGCGCTCGACACCCCCAGTATTAAGCGCTGGTAGTAGCTGTATGATCTTCACAGAGTACCGCCTGAAAACATTATTATATCTCAATTACTGCCCCATAATCAATCAAACCCGTTGTGAATGACCAGCGATATTCTGCTGCTTGTCTCAGCAGGTCCTGCGCTTGTAATCTTTTCGGTATGTCGCTATGATAAGTTGAGTTATTTTGGTGTATTGCAATGTTCTTATGGATAGGTAGTCTCTTTGTCGTTTTCGGTATGCTGCTTAGCGGATGTCAGATGACCCCCGAAGCGGAATCATCTCTCCTTGCCATGTCTCGTAGTGATATTGAACTCTTATCCCCCAGCGCTCGGTCACGCCATACGGCAACGGCGCAACAAAGCATCAACAAGCGTTACTATGCACAGTTTTTTAGCCGAACAGAACAAGCACCGACTTTGCAGGTCTCTGTGTCGGGTGGCACTGCGGCCATGGCGCCAACTTACGCTGCCGGCGCATACCATGCCACTGTGGTCCAGATCCCGGCCAACCAGTGTACTTCGGCTAATCTGCGCTCTGTAGAACATCAGGGCCAATCAGCAACCCTTTCGCTTTGCTACTTGAACGATAAGTTGTATGTGGACGCCAGTAGTGTTGACACTCACTACCCGCTTGGGTCTTTTATCATACCGATCAGCAATCGCTTTGTGTCCCAGCAACGCTTTTGTCAGATGCGTACTAAAGGTAATGCCAAGTTGTCTGGTGCCTGCATGCTGATCGTGCAGCAAGGTGACAGTCAGGACCATGGCCGACCTGTACAGCTGGTTAATCGTGCTCAAAAGAACCCATCATTTGACGCCACATTACGCGGCGTAGACAACGCACCCACATTGAAGCAGCCAACTCAAGTGACAAGCTCTGTTGAAACTGCTGCCAACCGTACTGCTTGATACAACTCACCATGCCATCCAAAGCGCTCAAGACACTGCTGTCGATCGACACATTAGATACAACCCTTCAAGTTAGTTTGTATCATAATGGTGTGATCTATCAGCGTGTCGCTCAATCTAAAAAGCATGCCAATCATATCACCTCTTTGGTGAGCGAACTTTGCGACGAATCTGCAATAGACCCTTCCTCCATTAGCTATTTAGCTGTTAATAGTGGACCTGGTCCATTCACTGGCTTGCGCGTTGGCATTGCCTATGTCCGCGCGTTAGCACACGCACGCTCTCTACCAGTTGTTGCATTGACACATAGCGCAATTCTTGCGTACGCCTGTGTACGATTCACTGCTCACCCTGCTTCTCCAGGTCCTGTCATTGCTACATTAATTGATGCGCGGCTTGGTCAAGCTTACTATGCGTCTTATCGACAACATGCCACAGGCCTTATGACGCCTCTATCGGAGGACTGCATTGTTGATCTCGCTTCTTTTCCAGCGGTTGAGTCTGCGTCGAACATGATGAAAACAGGACCTTTTTGGGGCACGTACCAACACGTACCTGAACCTTGGCGTGATGTACCGACCCAATCTTCTCCGGTTGACAATCCGTGCACAGAGACGATATCTTTACCTTTCTCTGACTTTTTAAACCATCACGCCATGACGCGAGCTACAGCAATGATTTTTATCACTGAATTGTTTCTGCAACGGCAGGCGCTTGTTACACTGCATGCAAAGGACCTACGACCGAACTACGTAAGGCATGATGTGGCAAAAAAATCAGCCGATCAGGCCAAGCGTGACCAGCGCAACGACCACGAAAAATAATGCGCCAATGATCTGTTGATGCAAATGATCTGTACTCGATCTGACGCTAATTGGCGACAAACCGAGTGTGCACTGAGAAGGTATCCATGTTATCTAAGGCCAATTCGATCAGATCTTCGTACATATACCATGTGGGGCTCTTTTCACCACTTTGGTAAGTGTCTAATGAATCACTGATCGCACTTAAATCATCGTGAGAAAAGGAATTCATCCATATCTGTCGTGTAAACTGCACTGTACGTGCTTGGACAGGGGCTTCGTAATCGACAAAAAAGTCGAGCAGCCATCGATCACAACGGCGCGACCAATCGATAAGTAGTCCACTTGAGAGTAAATTTGCTTGAACCACAATTTTCATTTTTAGGAGCACACTACGTATGGACGGACTCATCGATTTTTTCTCGAGCGTTTTTATACTCACGAGCTGCTTTTCGAAAACATCTATCTTCTCGGCTGTGTTTGCCAGTCGTATCACACAACACTCTAGCTGTATTTCCATCATTTTCTTAATCGCCGCAAGATTTTTCAACGTATATTTTGCTTCATGATTACTTGCTGCCTCATGTGGATAATCAACCATCACCTGCGTCAAGTGAGCATCACCACTACCATGACTCATATCTGTTACCCCAGACTGCGCATCATGACTGTATTTGGACTCCTGTGAGCATCCATCCAACAAATCGGCGACGCCATCAGGATCATCATCCATCTGACTGACATCAGCGATCGACGTGAGGTCATCATGGACGGCGCTTAACATCTGTGTGATGGCATCTTGCTGCCTTTGCTCGTTTGTACAGTGAATATCAATCATCTCGATAAAGACCGTATAATAACTTTGTTTAACGCGCGATGGCAGGGTGTCTTGTGAAAACTTGCTTCTCAAGGCCCGTTTTACTTTTTCAGCGACGCGCTGACTTATCTCATTGGAAAGCAATAGCATGACAAGACTATACATTTCATTTTGGGTGATGTATTTCATGCTATCTGATTCATTGATTTTATCGATCAATATCTCACTGAGGATATTAAATGAACGGGCATCAATGCTTGAATCGGTATGCATGATCTGGCTGATGACTCGTAGGCGATGCTCATTATCACTAATGTTCGACTGCTGTAGTGACATATAAAGACTGTCTATTATGCATTGAAGGCGCTGAACCTTTTCCAAGCACGGCAGTTCACTGCAGTGCTTTACAGCTAGACAAAGTAAGCTCTGACTCTTTGTGATTTTTTTTTGGTTACTGATGATAAGACAGCCATATGCTTTTTTTTGGAATGAAGCATGGTTGTGTAGAATGATGGCACACAGAGCGGTCAAGTCATCGATTGCTTTATCAAGTTGATGACATTTTTCAATATGTGGCTTACTGGTTTCTGCGTCAAGGAGGTCGATAAAGCCTAACCGACATACTTCCTCCGCCGAGTCGAATAATAAATCGAGTTGTTTGAAGAATGGTCCGTGATGTTCCTTCATTTTTTCATCATCACGACCGTCATGCTTCATGCCTTCATAAGACACTCGGAGCGCAGCTATTTGGGTCTCGATGTTATCAAAATTGATTTTCAGAATTTTTTCAAGCGACTCTGAAGCATATGCTGATAGGCTCATTGTACATCCCCTGCATGACGATGAGGTGCTTTTTGTAGACATACGATATAGTTTAAACTGACGTCATCAGATAGTAGAAACGATTGATTGCTCATATCGAAGGTCATACCTGCCATTTGTTTGATGTCGAGCTGAGCCCTACGACACATATTGGCAAGCTCACTTGGCCTAATGAATTGGCCATGGTTGTGTGTACCTGGCTCCACCCAACCAAGAAGATACTCTGCTGCGATAATACCCATACAATAGGTATACCATGACCGGTTCAATGTTGAAATGAAAAGATGACCACCAGGTTTCAGTGCACTGGCAAGACTTGCAATAAGCTGTTCGGGTCGATCAACGTGCTCTACACACTCGAGTGCACAAACGGCATCAAATGCATCTTGAGCAAAAAATCGCTCGTCTAGATCATCGATGGTCCCATGGACATAGTTGATGCGTAGTTCATTCTCAATGGCATGTTGCTTCGCATAATGTATACTCGCTGCACTCGTGTCAACACCTGTGACGTGCGCACCCTGCCGGCAGAGTAATTCAGAAAATAGACCGCCTCCACATGCGTAGTCAAGTATGTTTAATTGGCCTAGATTTGAAAGGGTTTGTTTGACAAATGCGAGACGCACTGGGTTCATTTTATGCAGCATTTTGAAGGGACCATCGGCGTCCCACCAGCTCTCTGCACTCCGCGAAAACACATCTTGCTCTTGCATGTGGCAAACTACCTCATCACACCATCGTACTGGACTGCAGCTGATCGATGATCGTTTGCGTCATTGCCTGGGTGGATGCGACCAGCATTTGCTTCAAATTGCGTTTTTTCGGCGTTGAGAGCGTATAAACCTCGCAGGTTGTGGTCAGCTCGCTGATGTAAGTGTCACTTGTCGTGATATCATCTATAAGTCCAAGAGACATGGCATTTTTGGCTGTCCAATACTCACCGCTTGCAACTGTATTGATGTCAATTTGTGGGCGATATGACACCACAAGATCTTTGAACTGATCATGTATTGATTGCATTTTTTCTTTGGTATGCCGCTTACCAACCTCTGTTGTTTTACCCCAAGCAGTGACTGAGCGTTTATATTTACCCGCGGTCAACTCGATTACATCCACGTCATTTTTTTTCAGCAGCTCGTGAATGTTTGGCATTGTCAGCACCACACCGATAGAGCCAATGTATGCAAATGGTGCCGCGAGCACACGGTCTGCTACCACAGCTGCTAGGTAGCCGCCACTTGCTGCAACCTTGTCGACACATACTGTCAATCTTAGTTTTGCTTGTTTGATGCGTATCAGTTGCGCTGCGACCAGTCCGTAGTCCGGCACTGAGCCGCCTGGACTTTCCAATACAACCACCACTTCATCATCCGCCTGTGCAACATGAAGTATAGCGGTGATTTCCTCGCGCAGTGCCTTAACAGCGCTGGCTTTGGTATCGCCGACAAAATGCAGCACATACCCTCTCTTGGACAGCTTCTCAATACCACTGTCGAGTTTCTTCTTGGTTCGTATGGTATTGAGGTACTGTTTATATGCTTGCTTTGATGCTTTTACACCAGACTTGGCGAACTGCTGCAGTAATGCTTTTTTCAGATCCTGTCTTTTTTGATTCAGCGACTCAAAGCGAATTGCGCTTTCCACTTTGTTGCTGCGTAAACTGGCAAGCACGGCAATGACTGCTGCGATCAGTAAGACAACCGTCAAGCCTTTTAACAAAAAAAATAAATAACTGATTAATAATTCATACATGATATAAACCTTCTGTGATTAATTAGGATGCGGTTGCGATGGCATCTGTGACAACACCCATCGCATGATATCCATTGTCAACGAATATCACTTCACCAGTGATGCCACTGGACATGTCTGAGCATAGAAATGCCGTTACGTTGCCTACTTGGGTGGTCGTGATGGTTTTTTTAATCGGTGAGCAGGCAGCCACTTTTGATAGCATTTGCCCCATGTTCTTGATACCAGATGCAGCCGGGGTTCTTACTGGACCTGCTGAGACTGCATTTACCCGTATGCCGCGCTGTCCACAGTCATAAGCCAGATAACGAACCATCGATTCGAGACTGGCTTTACATGGGCCCATGACATTATAGTTTGGAATAATCTTACTCGAGCCTAGATAAGTCAACGCTACAATCGCGCCGTTGTCGTTCATATGTGGTAAACACGCCTTGGTCACAGCGGCAAGACTATAAGCGCTGATGTCATGCGCCATCTGAAAACCCTCACGGGTTAGATTTTTTAATATTCCGCCCTCGAGGTGGTCCCGAGGTGCAAAAGCAATACTGTGTACGATTGCGTCAATTTTTCCGCACTTCTCGACCTCGCTTGCCAACTTATCAATGTCAGCATCTTGCGATACGTCGCAGACGTTGACCATAAATGGCGACCATGGTTGACTGATTTTTTTGATCCGATCCTCGAATCGCGCCATGCAAGAGAACCCAAGCTCAGCATCGAGCCCATGCATTGCGTTGGCGACACCATAAGCGATGGAACGTTCACTCATCATGCCTATAACAAGCACTTTTTTTCCTGAAAGCATCTCAATATTTCCCTAATGTTTCGTCTATGCTATCATAAAATGTGCCCGTTGTCATATGCGCTACGGCGTAGTGGCCTGTTGCGATGATCACCCATGCGTAACCGTAGTTCATGCCTTGTGACAAAGCCATTTCAAGCTATTGATTATTATATTTTTATTTATTTGATAGTCTTTTTAGCTTTTTACATGGTATGATATATCTTATATTCACGTACGATATTTGCCCTAATCTACAAGCAACACGGACCGTAAAACGCCATAAAACCCGTATATTCCGCACTTATTTCCATGATTGCAATAGAGTCGATGGATGCACCTGTTTTTTTAACGCATTGAATATATTTCATGTTTTGCTATACTGGTGGTATCGGTGTTGCATTTCCTATTTGCCCCACCGTTGGCCTGACCGCATGGATGCATTCAGGTAGGATCGTGAGCATGCGTGGCGTGTTGTTTTGAGGTTGTTCACGCCAGGAGGCCATTAAGACAAGGATGTCTTAGCGATCCCTCGCGACAATCACGCTTGTGCATACGATCTGATCGTTGCTGACAATGGATCCAGCAGCATCTTGACTTTGATTGTATATATCTGAATGATAATAACATGAATCAATCTTCAGCTGACGCTTGCGGCCCACAGCTTACACTCACAACCAAACAAACGCCTCTGCGCTTTTGCGCATTCGAGCCTGGTTATATTGGCATCAACCAACACAGACACACTGCTGGTGTACTAATCTTTGAGGACGTGCTCATTGATGTAGATATGCCTGTTTTTTCTGAACTTAGTTCTGATATCGTACAGACATGGGCTCTTCGCTACAAACCCGAGATGATTCTGATTGGCACCGGGTCAGCGCATCGCTGGTTTGACCAAACCATCTATGATCATGCGGGCAACGTCATTGGTCTTGAATCAATGAATACAGATGCCTGTATTCGCACGTTTGTTGCGCTACAATCTGAACCGCGTCGTATCATGTGTTATCTTTCTGCGTCCTAGCTAACGACTGCGTATGGTCTTCAGGAATGCTTTTACGCGTGGATTATCTGTGTTATGAAAAAAGGCCTCTGCCTCCGATTCGATCACGATCTTTCCCTCGTCCATGAGTATTACTTTGTCAGCGAACTTCTTAGCAAACTTCATTTCATGCGTTACGCATATCATGGTCATTCCACTGTTGGCAAGATCACGTAACACGTCAAGCACCTCGGAGACCATTTCAGGATCAAGCGCGGACGTTGGCTCATCAAAGAGCAGCAGTTCAGGCTCCATACACAGCGCCCTAGCAATGGCAACGCGCTGCTGTTGACCGCCTGATAGGGCAATTGGGTATTTGTGCTCTTGATCGATGACCTTGACTCGATCCAAATAATGTCGAGCGGTCTCAATGGCTTTTTCGCTGCTAAGTCTGCGAGCAGTTTGTAGCGCAAGCGTACAGTTCTCTAAAATCGTTAAATGCGGAAATAAGTTAAAGCTCTGAAACAGCATGCCTGTCTTTGAACGGATATCTTGTATGCTCTTAGGGTCGGAGCTGATGCGCACCCCGAGCACAGTGACCGAGCCCGTATTATATGACTCAAGCCCATTAAGACACCGGAGCAAGGTTGTTTTCCCTGATCCTGACGGACCACAGATTACCACCCGCTCATCACGGTCGACCTTAAAAGATACCCGCTCGAGTATTTTTTTATTCCCTGTTTCTTTACTAAGACTTTTGACGTCAACCGCTTTACGCAACCTTCTCATTATAGCTCCCCCTCTCCGCGCCAACCACTTAGCGATACACCTTGATTTTCTTCTCTACCGAAGCACTCACAGCTGATAGCCCATAGCAAGATAGCCAAAATACAAATCCAACGAAGAGATACCCTTCCACTGCATATGGCATCCACTCCACTCTTGACGACGTTGCCTGCATCATACCAACGACATCAAGCACCGCGATGGTCGATAACAAGGTTGAATCTTTAAATAAAGCCACCACCAGATTCATGATCGATGGCAATGCAATTTGCAGTGCCTGGGGCATCACCACGGAGATCATGGACTGATATTCTGATAAACCTAGTACCTGCGCTGCCTCACGCTGCCCCTGACTCACGGACTGCAGACCGCCACGTATGGCTTCAGACATGTACGCTGAGCCAAAAAGCGTAAACACCCAATACAGGCGCACAATCTTACTGCTGCCGTGATAATCAAAGAAGAAATACGGTAACACCAATGTTGCAAAAAACAGCAAGCTTACCAACGGTAACCCACGCATAAGATCAATAAATATTTTCACCAGTGCAGAGTATATGCCCCAGTTTTTCTGCCGAATTAGGGCTAGTAATCCACCAATAAAAAATGCAGTGGCAATGCTGTATGCACTAAATATGAAATTCATCAATAACCCACCCCAGTATTGTGGCGGCACAACCTGCAAGCCGAGTATGCCTCCATAGCATAGATAATAAGTGAGCACTGGCATTACCCAGGCCAGGATAAGCGCAAATAGGATTCTCACCTGATTGGTTTTAACCTGCCAGATCAGCAGTAACTGACAGCTCACTAGTAATGCGAGAAAATCCATGCGCCAGGATGCCTCTTTCGGGTAAAGACCATAAAGTAAATGACGCACGTTTTTTTCAATATATATCCAACACGCCCCATTACTATGGCACTGCGCAACATCACCAGACCATACTGCCCCCCAAAAGCCCCATTGAAGCAATGGCAGTAGTACACCTAACAGAAGCAATAACGCAACAACTGATATGGTTATATTTTGCCAATCTACGATTTCCCCATGCAGAAACTCGAGTCGCTTATTCAGCCAGGACACACGTTTTGTCATTGTACTTGACCTCCTGCCCAGTGACTTTGCTTGCGGTTGACCCAATTCATGATTGTGATAATCACTGCTGACAATATGAGATAGACGAGCATAATGATGGCAATAATTTCTGTCGCGCGGCCAGTTTGATTGAGCA
>PBLX01000056.1 GCA_002722435.1 Legionellales bacterium
CCCAATGTGGGAGCGGGGCGGGGAAGGGGGGGGCCGCGAACGGGGGGGGATGGTCACAAAGTTTGTAAATGGGTTCCTAAATTTTTTTTTGGTCGCACGACTCGAAGTGCTCGTACAACGACTGTGAGTGAGTTCCCATGTTTATATGGAAAAAGGTACAAAGTTATAATTAGGGTTTTACCAAGGCGGCATTTCTGGCAGAAAAATTAGGAACTTGAAATTTAATGTTTCCAAATCGATGCCAATTTATAAAATATATCGTGTCCAATACGTAGCATCCACAGTACAATTAAGATTTTAAAGGTTAACAAGGCGATTGGATTGGTAAGAACGAATTTATGTATAAAATTGTCATATGGAATGTGGTGAATTATGAACACGGACGCTACGTAGATGCAACTTTGTATAATCCAATTGATATTGTCTTCCATGACCATAAAATTCAGAAATCCAACGAACAATATTTTCGGTAACAACTGTCCCTCCATCATGCAAATTAGCGATGAAAATATCATGTTTCTTAAATCCACTTCTTGTTGAAACAATAGGGTTAATAAGAAAGGTACCAGGGTGTTGATAGTGCCAAACATACTCCATTTCTCTGTGTCCAAAAACTTAAAATTCAATTTCATTTTTTATATTAGTAATAGAAAAAAATGAGTGACCTGCAAAATACGTTAGATTTAATCCTGAAGAAAATAGAAAATTTGGAAAGAATAGTTAGTAGAATGGAAGAACGGCTGATACAAATGGAAAAGGTGATACCGGCTTGTGAGAGAATGGACGACCACGTGACTTTTGTCAATGGTGTGTACACTACCGTCAAGGCACCAATTGAATATATATGTAGTGCTTTTAGTAGAACGGATACAAAACTTCCAAATGTATCTGAAACCATGTATTTACAGGATGAAATAATAGATTAAAATTACAATAGCAAAAGTGTGAGACCACCAATCAAGGAAAGATTTGAAAAGAATGGAATATTTTTCATGTACGTCGAGTTTAATTTCAACGGATGATAAATTAATGTGACTGTGATGGTGAATATTAAAAGTGCGACTACACTTGCTTTACCTGCCACTTCAAATTCCGAATTGAACAGGCTGTATAAAATGATTAATGGACAAAATATCTCCAGTAAAATTGTCATCACAATGGACAATTTTGGTAAGGGCCACCACGACGCTTTTGATGATAAGTTTTTGACGGTGCTTTCAAAATGCATCATTTTGGTTATCCCGGACACTACAAACATACATAGTAAGCACAGGACTGCTACAATTTTTGGAATTAATGTAATGATTGACATGATTGATTTTTTATACACGTAAGAATTTTTTTTTATTTTCTTGATTAAAAAAACCAAGTAAAAATATTACTTTTTTTTTACTTTATATATCGATATCGAGAGCGTCCCCAATTTTCATTTCTTCTTCTTCGTACGCTGGAACCGTCTCTTCTTCGGCTGCTTCTTCAATAGTAGGTTCTGGTTCTTCCACTCGTTCTACTTCCATGGAATTGTCTTGCCTCCTTCGCGAGGGCCCGCGCTCTTCCACCTCGCGGATTTCCGGCGTGGTTTGCTGTCGTTGCTCTATGTTGGTGAAGACAGGTGCGGGTGGATTGTTAAATACTGGTGCATTCATATTTCCGAACAATCCTCCACCTCCACCTTGATTAGGCGGACGCATCGTAGGTCGTTTGGATCGTGTCGATCGATTGTTGTTGTTGTTTTGTACGTTCCGGTCGATGGGGATGCTGTTGTTCTGCGCCTGCGGTTTCGCGGGGGCCATTTGAGGTCCTAAGAATTTATTTTGAAAATGGTACATCATCATGGATCCAACAAGGAGCATCCCTAGTTCTAGCAGAGGATTCAAACTACCTAATCGCCAATATTTTCGATAAATACGTTCCAGAACATGATTGTACCTAGACATGTCCTGGGTAACGCTTTCGGACCACCCATGCAGGTGGAGAAAGGGGCCCAACTTATTGTTTGCCATTTCCAGACCGCTCAATCCTAGTTTCAAACCGTCCGACATCAAGGCAACACTATTGATACAATCCAAATTCATTTTCTGCCGCTCGAATTCGTATTTGATATCTTCCAATTTGTCTTTGGTGGAATATTCGCGGGTCAAATGACACCCTTGCATTCTTAATTTTTTCAGTTCCATCAAGAAGCCCACCTTTTCCGCCCTTCCTTTTTTGGTGCGGCTGTACGCGGTCCGCGAACTGCGATTGTCCTCTTCCTCTTCTTCTTCGTAATACGATGCGGGAGGAGTTCGTTGTTTTCGTTTTCGGGAGCCATTCGATGATCGTCCGCCTTCCGAAGAGACAAAATCGGTCTCTTCCACGGGTATCATATTCGGTTGATACGAAGCCGGTTTTTTTTGCTGTGACATGTCCACGCGTTGTGGATTGGCCAGATTTTTAAAAAGTTGAATTTCCGAGTCGGTCGCACCGTTCATTTTTTTTTTTAGAGAAGTACAAAATACAATAAGTTTTTGTGAACGCGGAGGAAAAAGTTTGCGAAAAAAAAATGGAGGAAACAAAAATCGATTGGGACGAGGTAGATTGGTTGATGAAAAACGGCTATTGGCCGGATTACGATGGAGATTACCATGCCAGAGAATATATCGATGGCAAGGTGGAATATACGTTCAAAATGTCCGATTTTGCATTGGATTATTTATGGGCGAAGGATTATTATATTTCCAATAATTATTGCAGGATAAAAAAAGGATTGAAAAAAATAAAACTTGTACAATAATTTTAATTCATGTTCGGTTTGTTTTTTGGTTTGAGCAATTGTCGGACTTTTACTATTCCACCAACTTGATCAATGTAATGTCTCAAAGAATTTAAGTTTGGACACATTGGATCGTTTTCCCATGTTTCTACTAGTCTGTTTTTATACTTCTTATGTTTCCTCATCCAATTTGAACCTGGCAAATTGCCATGACGATCAATAATCCACTGACACTTTTCTATGACATCCTCCAATCGAGTCGTCGTACTCTCCACTTGGCGGTCTGTGGTAAATACGAATGGTTTGATAATACCAATATAAGGTTCTAGGATTGTTTCCAATTTTTTTTCGTCATAACAATCCAAAAATGATATTCCTAAAAAACATGGATCATCTTTGTTGTATTCTTCTTTTTGTTTTCGTCTTTTAGCGTAAACCTTACTACCATGGGGACCTGTGCCTGTCTTGTTTCTATTGCCAAATATTTCAACATTTATTAGTTGACCCTTTAATGGTCCGACACGTGCGACAAAATGGCAGTCATACATTCCTCTTGACGCCGGCCCACCGTTGAAGTAAGCAAAATCGTCTGGATAATTTTTACCATGCCAATGCTTTATACCCCTTGAATATTGAAAATCTGAAAAGCATTGTTCCGGCATCGAATCCCATTTCATTCCATTTCTAGATACATTTTTTGTTGAAAAATTATATCGCTGTTGTAATATTTCCATAATAAGCCCATTTTTATACATATATTGAGTATACGACGGGTATTCTTTGTCCGCAAGTAATGTGTTAATAGTTCCATATTTTCCTATTAATTCTCTGGTCACTTTGTCAAAATATTCATCATTCCAAATTATCCCATAATGCTGCTTCTTCCACAAATCTAAGACACCAAAACACTCTGCAATGGCTGATATTTTTATACCCCAAGTCAAAGTCAATTGTGTGTGTAAACTTTTATGGTTTTCTTTCAAAAATGTTGTATTAAGAACTGCTACATTTTTCCCGCTGTCTTCAAACAATTGTTTTATTTGTGAAAATCCGCATTTGTCTTCGTATTCTTGCAACACATCCATTTTTTTTGCTAATTGAAAATAAGGAGGATATCCGAAATGGTGGCGAAGTGAATCTAACATATCTTTTTTTTTGTGATAGTAATAATATTTAGGTTTTAAGACACGTATATTAGGTTCATGAATGTAATATTCTTTACCATTAATAATTTTGACATGTAACAAAGTTTCTAAAGATTGCAAAACTTCACATTTACTAAAATTTATCGTTTTTGTTTTTTTTGTGAAATTAAGTTTTTGTGTAAGTTTTCGTTTGTTTGTCTGTATGTTTTCAGTTGTTGTATCGTCAATGCCTTCCATACTCAGTTCTTCACCTTTGCATCAAATCGCTGTGAGTTGGAGACAATCTACGATGAGTAAGTTTGTTGCGGTATACCGGTGTACCCAATATTTTACCTTAAATTATATATACTTTTTATATAGTTTTACTCGTAGTTGCGAAAAAGAATAGCAAAATATGAACTTAATTTCCAAATTATTGAAATAAAACAATTTTAACACAATTTTCGTTTTTTTAATGATCCTCCAACATTCTCCGATGATCCCTTTACAATATTAAGTGTTTGATTAACAAAATTTTTTAATCCCAACATAAAAAAAACGTTTCCTTTTTTTGCCTCCAAATGGTGTCTTTACCAACTAATATTATTTTCATCATCGATAAAATATTTTGGCCATCGTTGCGTAATTTGAGGATTGTTCTCGCTATAATACATGTAAATAATACTAACCTTTTCTAGTGGTGGATTTTCGCGGACATATTGAATGATCTCAGCAAGATGAAGCGCCCTCTCTTCAAACACTTCCTCGCGATCCTCATCGTTCTTGTCGTACTCGTCCGGATTCAATCGAATCACGACGTAGTGGTCCGGAACATCATTTGCAAACTCATCGTACATGTTTGATATTCTTTGTTCCTCACATGTGTAGGATCCGGGGGGATGCTCGTTCTCGTCGATTTCGATATGGATATACACACGTCTGTTAACGTCCAAATACAACCGGTCCGGGCGATATCTGTAACATGCCTCTCCCTTTACCATTTGATCATCGTGCGATGTAAAATCAATGTACTCGTCTAACCTTTCCATGTACCGATGTTCAATACGATCCTTTTTCAAACCGTAGTCTCGACAACATTGCCTGCATATGTCGATGGTGCCAGTCAATGTACTTTGATTATATGTAAACTCATGAGAGACCACTCTTCCACACAATTCGAAGCATATTCCACATTGCAGATTTCCAATATCGTGTACGCCCGCTGTGTGTCTTTTTAAATTACCGTTTGATTTGAATTTCCACATGCATCCTTCCACATCGCAATAATGCCACGTCACGTCAATATCGTGTTTATGTACTTTGTGTTGTTTCAATTCACCGGCTGCTTTGAATTTGCTGCTGCATCCTTCCACATCGCAATCATGCCATGTTACGCCAATGTCGTGTTTATTTGCTTTGTGTTGTTTCAATTCACTGGCTGCTTTGAATTTACTTTTGCATCCTTCCACATCACATGGGTGCCACGTTACGTCAATATTGTGTTTATATGTTTTGTGTCTTTTCAAATGACCGTTTGATTTGAATTTGCTGCTGCATCCTTCCACATCGCAATAATGCCACGTCACGTCAATATCGTGTTTATGTGCTTTGTGTTGTTTCAATTTACTGGCTGCTTTGAATTTACTCTTACATCCTTCCACATCGCAGGGGTACCACGTCACGTCAATATTGTGTTTATGTGCTTTGTGTCTTTTCAATTCACCGGAACCGGTTGTTTTGAATTTACTCTTACATCCTTTCACATCGCAATAATGCCACGTCACGTCGATATCGTGTTTACGTGCTTTGTGTCTTTTCAATTTAGATTTGTTATTATTAGTTTTGTATTCACACTGATTGCACAAAAGATACATAATTTGTAATGTGTAACTCCAAAAACGTAGGATGCCATCGTCAAGCATATAATACCCCCCTTTCCGATCTTTTTTCTTTCTAGGCACAATAGTAAACGGTTTTTTTTGGCTTCCTAGAAGTTTGCGTTTGTTATACACTCCTCCCAAATCACCTTGAATTACATTATCTAAATAAAGAGCATTATTGATTGTTGGGCTTATGATGTTTAGATTTTCCGGCTGAGACCGTGCAATGTCTTCATCATGATTTGTTTTTTGTCTTTTTGGGGTTTCTGTGGTTTGTGTGAGTTTTCGTTTTGTTACTTCCATTCTATTCCGGTATACCGGTGTACCCATATTTTACCTTAAAAATTATATATTTTTTATATAGTTTTACTCGTAGTTGCGAAAAAGAATAGCAAAATATGAACTTAATTTTCATATTTTGACCGGTCAATTCATCACGAAAATGGCAAGGTTCAACACGAACGCAAACGCGATCCATGCCACGTAGATAGCGAACGTCCATGGCAAAGACGGGAGAAGCCTCAAGGCGGTGGCAAGCATCAGCGCCACGACCACCAGCGCCCCGCCGACGTTTTGCTGCCCGAAAAAGATCGGCGTCCACATCAAATTCAGGAGAAGGTGGAGTGCAAACGGCAGGCTCGGGTTGGTGACAAACAAGTACAAGAGCAAGGTGTATAAGATGGGCCAGACGATGGAGAAGACGACGGGTGGAGGTGTAAAAAACGGCTTTTGTAATGATTTGTAAAATATGTTGTTCATCACCTTGTTTATTATAAATTAATAATTTTTCTAACTCGAAAAAAAATTTCGAATATCTAATTTCTTTTTTTTCCTCTTCTTTTTGGGCGGTGGAGCCACTGGTCGCACCACCAAAGCATTATTGCTACTGCTGCTCTTTCCGAAGAAATTCGTGATCGATTGGTTTCCATTTTGCTGCCGATTGATCTCATTCAAATACCGCTGAAACAAAGGCGTCACGTTCGTGAAGTATTTCACCAACACCACGATCATTTTCTCCAACGAGTTCTGCACGATGTAGGCTCGATCTGGTTTCAAGTTGTGTTGCACGGCCCATTCCGGATCTTCGGCCCGCTCGTAGACTTTCGCTTTTCCTTTTTTTTGTACCACTACATAGCCCACTCGATCCCCACTTTTCGGCGGATCCCTCGTCATCTCATGGTTCGCGATCCGTTGCAAAATCTTGTCCCTGACCGCCACGTGGGGCTGGTTCGAATTCTTGTACGAGGCTCTTAAACTTTTCGTGATGATGTACTCCTCGATCGGAAGTTCCTTCTTTTTGATCTTCTCCAACGTTGCGGTGATCGTCTCCGTCACCCCCTTTGCTATCTGCGCTCGCGTCTTCATGGCCCCTTCCAACGGGATGATGCAGTCCACGCATTGCTTGTACAGTTTCTTCCCGATTGGCGTGCCATCCCTCCGGACCAGTTGCACCCCCTTGGCGTCTATTTTCGGTTTGCCGTCGGGATGTTCGAAGTACCGCGAGATGTACCGCTTCTTCTCTGGCCAATTCAAGAACGGCCAGCACGCTTTTTCCATCTCCATGATGATGATCCCTTTGGTATTGGTTTGCTTGGCAAAAAAATCCGTCAACACGTCGCCTAGTTCCACCCCGCGTTGGAAACATTGCTTCATGCCATCCATTGTGGACGGCAAATCGTTGAACTTGATCATGACCGAATCGCTACAAGAAAAATTGGGTTAGGTTTGTGGTTTTTTTGTTGTTTGAAGGTTCATACTTACGTGTCGCCGTATATGCACTGCGCAGCAGGATAAGTTTCTTCGGAGATGCGCTTGGAATCGTCGATCATCCCGCGGCCAATCGTTGTGGTGCTTGCTGCGATGGGCCAGCAAGGTAGAAATCCCTTTTGGACACCGGTGAATCCGTACACACTGTTGCAAGCAATTTTCAACGCTAATTGACGGCCATTTTGGATGCTTTTGGTGAACGGGTCCTTCGCGGCTTTCATGGCTTTCTTCGCTAGTTTCCGCGCATTCAGCAGTTCCGTCAAAATTTCTGGCAAGATCCCTGCCCGCTTCGATTCGTGCACGAACACGTGGGGTTTCCCGCCAGCCTCGATTTCGGCGTAGTCGGACCGTTCCGGCAAATACCGGCGGTTCATGATCAGCGTGCTGTAGCACAGGTTGTGCGCGCGGATGATGCTCGGATACAAAGACGCAAAATCCAAGGTGGCAATTGGTTTTTCGTGGTAGCCAGGAATTGGCTCCAAGACCGTCGCACCCACGTAAGTGTCTGGCTTCGGAATCTCCACGTAGTTGACGACGTACCCGCGCTTCAAACTGAACCGGCAGATCAGGTTGTAGGCTTTGATTTGCTGCCCGCGCGTGAAAATGTCGCTGATTTTGGTGCTGCACACGACGGCCATCTCGTTGGCATTTTCCAGTATGTTCAATTTCCAGAGCATTTGCAGCGGCAAATCGCAATCCTTCACGCAATACGTGGCGATCGTGTGCAGGCCTTCCGGCGTACCTTCCTTGAACAAGTCAAACATGCGGTTGTAGTCCAAGTCGATCTTCCCGTCACCGCCTAAAAAATGCTTCGCCACGAAATCCAACTTGTATTTGTCGAGATTGAAGTTGTTCTTGATGTGCAGCCACATGTCCACGTCTGGGCGTCCTTGCTTGTCAAACCGGTACATCTTGTTGTCTCCCATGGCGGACGAGTTCAACTCTTTGATCGTCAACGAGCACGCTTCGTCCAGCAACTTGGATTGGAAATTGAAAGTCGTGGACAAGTTGGAAAAGTAGGCGTGGGCTTCTACGTATTCTTGGTACGTCTCGTAGGATTCGGGATACTCGTCGGACTTTTTGTACAACCTTTGGTCGTCGCGATTGTATTGGTCCCATTCCTGCTCCCCCATCTTTCGCATCCTAGTCATGCGCTCCCATCGATCGCACATGAACCGGTAATCGTAGTTGAAGATGTTGTACCCGGTGACGATGTCCACGTCCCAGTACTGGATCACGTCTCGAAACCCGCTCAATAATTGGCCTTCGTCGTCGTAGCATAGGAAATGCGTGTCTGGCTCTTTGGACGGGGTCGGATGGCCCAGACACAGTACCAGCCGTATGGTATCGTTTCCAGGATAAATGGAGATAACAATACCAATATTGATAACCTTGTTTTCGGGTTTGTACGAGTCGAATATTCCCGACGGAGAGTACGCTTCAATGTCGAAACTGCCTACTACGAGGGGTGGCAACCCGTCTATCTCGGTGCATGGTGAAATGTCCTGGATGGTGGCGCACAGCGAGTGAGAAGTGCTGCTGAACGGCAGGGTGGAGATGTCTGCTCGCTCCAGACGTGCCCATTTGGAGACGGTGATGCCGGTGTGGATTTGAAAAAAAAGCGCCAAGTCCGACATTTTCATGTGCACGTCGAAGGAGTCTTTGTACCGCATGGGAATCGCCAGCGAGGTCAACTGTTGCCGCGCCCGCTTCACGTGTTTGGTTTTGTTGTATTGGAACATGTTGCCGAATATATGGTATGCTTTCAACGTTTTGAAACTCAATTTCGCAAATTTGTATTGGTTCGGTTCGTACCCGAAGAATTTCCACCGCCGTTCAATAGCAACGTCGACCTCTGGCATGAAAAACGACACAAACGTTTTCACATGGACCGCAGTCCAACTTTGCGGAATGGAGAAATACAAGAAGGGGTGGAACCCAGTCACTTCCACACAAACCGAGGAGCCGTTTTGCTGCGCCCCGACAATGTACACGAAAACTTCTTCTTCCTCTTTTTCAATGGGGTCGGGAATCTTTGCCGAGGAAATGTCCGTGGTTCTGGCGGCTTCGGTGGAGCGCACGATGATATCCAAGACGTGAAGATTCAACGGAAACGATACATCTTTATTGCTAAAGGTCCTGCGTTTGCTAAACAAATGGTTAAACGACTCCATTTTGTGTTTTTAATATATATAATTATATCATATATATGTATATACATATATATTTATTATTTATTTTTCGTAGGTTTTTCTCCGGTTTACCGGTAAGTGTTTTAAGGTTTTTACGCGTTGAAATACAGACTTACAAATTCACCCGATATACCGCTCAAAAAAGTAAATCGAGTAATGTTTTTTTTGATCACTTTGGTTGCAAAATCTAGAAGCACTGGACTAAAGAAAAAGAAAAAAAATAAAAATAAAGGGAAAGTATAATATACTATATTATTTTTTTTGCGCGGCAATCTCTGCCATCCTTCGCTGAAACTCCTTTTTGTCGTCCTCTATCGTATCCAATATCGTGTGCGCCGCTCGCAGGAATGCCGGGACGATTTTTCCGAACGTACTCGTTTGCAGCATCCCCAGCACCTTCCGCTTCTCCTCCGCGGTGCTGGCATCTCGCGCCGGCGCTTGCAACTTCTCGAACCACCCGAACACGTACTCGATCAGGTGGTACAAATCTTCCCCCTTGTAACAGTTGTTCTTCAACATCTGGCCAAAGATGGTGACGTCCATTTCTTCCGCAATCTTCTGGTGCAAATCGACCCGCTTTGGTATCTGTTGTGCGATCCGGATGCGCAACTCGTCAAATAATTGAATAATCCACTCGAAATCCTGGTCCACGAGGGATTTTTCGAGCAAGTCGTCGAAGGCTTTGAAGTAATTGTCCCGAATCTGCTTTTTCAACCGTTCCATTTTTTTGAGGCGGTAGAAAAAAAGAATATGAACATCTCCGGCTGGATGGCGAATTGCATGGAGCGGCAACGACAATTTCGTCACAGGTTGGCATTGCCACCGAACAAAACCGAAGACCAAAAGATGTGCAGGTGGAAGCAACATTTTTTTCTGCTGTTCGAATAAATGCAAACCAAGGTCATCAAGGCATTAAAACCATTGTTGAAAAAAGTCGAGAACCCGGCTGCGGTATTCGATATCGACGAAACGTTGATCTTGAACGTGGAAGACGACGGCTACAAGGTGCATAGGCCAGTATACGACGTGGTTCAATTCTTAAGGAAGCACCATGTTCCTATCTTCGTCGTGACGGCCCGCCGAAAAAGCGAAGCCTCCGCCGCCTATGCGATGGAGCAGTTGTATACGTTTTACGACGAATTCGACGGCTTGTACATGGTGAACAAGGAGCACGACGAGGACGACTCCGCCTCCATTTTCAAATTTCGGTCGCGGCAGCGCGTCATGGACAAAGGGTACACGATCGTCCTGAATGCCGGGGACAACTGGTCCGACCTGGGGTTGATGGCGAAGTACAAGAAGCACCATGTTCACGCAGAGTGGAAAACAACGCACCCCAGCCGAAAAGAACATTACCTGCTCAAAAACGTGGAAGAGACCAGCATGTTGAGTTGGAAGGTCCCGAACAAAGACTACGAAGTGGATTAGTAACAATCCCGAAGTGGATTAGTAATAAATAATAAATTACAATTAATGCCCACCGCGTTGTTCAATGGCACTGTTTGACCCATCGTATCGGCACAACGACGGATAGATTACCATTGGTTTTGCAATATGGTCCAAATAAAACCAATCGATGGCACGCGTGCAGTCCCCGCGATAGTATTTCTGTAGTATATCCACCGCTGCTGCATTGGAAATAATGTAGCATCTCGTCCCTTGTCCGTACCATCGTTTTTGAGAAGCATATAAATTGTATTTGCCGTGTTGTCGTACCGCGGAGGTTGTGGGCTGATGCAAAGAACACAAGTGAATCATCGAATAAGGTTTAGAAATCAAGTCATGGACCACCAGTAGGAAATCTGGCTCGACGATCGTCACGTTGTCCTCCGCAACAAGAAGATGAGATTGATCGCTGCGAACAAAAGCCTCCAGTAATTTTAAGTGACTGAGGCAGCAACCAACCACTCCCAATTGGACGTCGATGTCGTAATCGGCCTGTTTGAACAACCATCTTTCATGTTGCGACAACTGGTAGTTGTTGCCATCCACACCGTTGAAAACGACATGCGGCAATCCCAAACGCTCAAAGTTTTCGATGCTGGATTTTTTTTTCTCCGGATTCGTTTTCAAATTGATAAGGTGAATGGTGAGGTCCGTGTGGGTGGTCAAAAAATCCAAAGTTTTTCTACCAGGTCCGTTTCCATGCAAAAAACATGGGCGGTTGTCGTATTCGTTGGCGATTCCTTTCCCATCATGGTGAAAATCCTGTGGAGTTGTCCCTGCTAGGTTTTGGAAAATAATGCCATTGTAATCCAGAACGATATCGTTTGGATGTTTGAAAAACATTTTGGTAAAATACAATTGATCGTCGTCGGTTGGTGCAATGTTGTTGGTCAAATATTTGTGAATCAGTGACGAGGGGCCCATAAACAAGCCACTATTCAAATATTTGAATTTCGAGTCAGTCGTGGGGTATTGCGACGCCAAACCTTCATCCGGCCAACAGTAAACTTCCGCACCAAATACCAATTTTCCATCGAAATGCTTTTTGTATTTTTTCATCACTTCTGCTTCGTCCGCAACCACTACCACGTCGTAGCAATCGGTAAAAACGACGTATTCTGGTAAAATATGGGTATCGAAATAGTCTTTTAAATACAGAATTTTCTTCCCACCACCGGTCAGTGCTTGTTGTTTCCAACCGTCCCACTTGTCCCCGAAACCTAGCACGCGGTAGTCGAATTTTTTCGCGGATTGAATGTACCTATAGTACCCGCCCGTCGGGTCGGTCCCCACCGTCAACATTCGCAAATCCTTGCTCTGGGGTAATTGATACAGTGTGTTGCCGACGCGGACGATGGATTTGGTTACTGGTATCCATTCCGTGGGTGGAAGACAAGGGGTCTCGAATACCTTCTTTAAATTTTTTTGTGCTTGTAGCATCCGGAATAATGACATCCATTCTGGATCTTCTTTTAAGCAAAACAAGTCGGGGTGTTTAAAATATAGTTGCAATAGTAAACTTTGGTCATCATCTGATATATCGTTTTTGTACCATGACTGCAATTCTTCTTCGTACAACTGTTGGAGTCTATTTACCTGAGATGCTGGAACGACGTACGCACCACCAGTCAAATAAATCACGAAAGACGATAACATATCATTTGCGGATTGATAATATAAAGGCTTTTTCAAACAGTGACATGTTATTCTATTCTTAGAAAGTTGTCCTGTATCTATGCGCTGGGGAACATCTTTTATATCGCGAACAAATCCAAAGTCAATCCATGTGTACCATGCATTATTCGGAAACTGTAAAAATGCATGGGAAAGAAAATTGACTTTGCTGTGCATTGTTAAATTATACTTCGAGTACAAATGCTCCGGATGTTTTTTTCGTTTTTGTGGAATTTTATTTTGATATACCTGTGACTGCATGATTTGTTGATCCTGTGTCAAATATTTGTTGTAAAAAGTGTCTACAGTTTCTAAATCTTGAAAAATTACATTTTTTCGCATACATTTTAACCTTAATTCTTCACAAAGGTTTTTGTCTACATAAACGATCAATGTATAAGATATGTTTTGTGCCAAAAGCAAAAAATATTGTATGTATGTCTCTTTGGTTCTCGCAAAAGTATCCCAATTACCCCGTTGAATGTCTCGAAATGCTGTAACAAATACAATTTTCGACATTGTGTTTTTATGGCATGTCCATTTATATTCCTAAAAAACGACCGCATTTTTTTTCATGACATATGGTAAAATCCAAACATGCTTCGGAGTAAATTAGTGGCACCCGGCGATCCAAATATATACCGAGGTCCAATGGGACCACCAGGACCAAAAGGTGAAAAAGGAACCGATGGAACCAAAGGAAACAAAGGCAATGACGGGCAAAAAGGAGAAGGCGTGAAGGGCCAACAGGGCCAAAAAGGTGAAGGTATCAAAGGCCAAAAAGGCGAGCAAGGTGTAAAAGGCCAGAGTGGAGAAAAAGGAGTAGGTGTGAAAGGCCCAAAAGGCGATGCTATCAAAGGGGAGAAAGGCGATGCAGTGAAAGGCCAACAGGGTCAAAAAGGCCTTCAAGGTATGAAGGGGATAAGTGTAAAAGGGGAAAAAGGAGAGAAAGGCGATGTAGTGAAAGGCCAAAAAGGAATGAAAGGGATAAGTGTTAAAGGGGAAAAAGGAATCAAAGGTGATGCTGTGAAAGGCCAAAAAGGGCAAACTGGCCAAAAAGGGCAACAAGGTGAAAAAGGAGAAACTGGAGTGTTTGAATATAAATTCACCGCTCCGTCAAAAGGTGACATGGAAAACGGCAATTTTGATTCCGGCACTGGGCAGGCCGTTGCCAACGATTTATGTATTATACAATCAAGTACCGACTCTTCTGACAATGCGGAATTATATGTATATAACAATAAAGGTAATTGGACATTTTTGTCGGATTTATCTGGATTTCAAGGCCAAAAAGGAATACAAGGACAAAAAGGCGATGCCATCAAAGGTGAAAAAGGAGCAGATGGAGCACATGGAAATAAAGGCCAAAAAGGTGAAAAAGGAGTGGACGGAGCAGATGGAAATAAAGGCCAAAAAGGTGAACAGGGAGCAGATGGAGCACATGGAAACAAAGGCCAGCAGGGCCAAAAAGGTGAGCAAGGAGTAGACGGAGCACACGGAACTAAAGGCCAAAAAGGTGAGGTAGGCAGTACTGGAGCACAGGGAACTGAAGGTCAAAAAGGTGAACAAGGAGTAGTCGGAGCACAGGGAACTAAAGGTCAAAAAGGTGAGGTAGGCAGTACTGGAGTGAAGGGAACTAAAGGTCAAAAAGGTGAGCAAGGAATAGGTGGAGCACAGGGAACTAAAGGTCAAAAAGGTGAGCAAGGAGTAGATGGAGTGCAGGGAACTAAAGGTCAAAAAGGTGAGCAAGGAGTGGACGGAGAACACGGAACTAAAGGCCAACAGGGCCAAAAAGGTGAGCAAGGAGTAGATGGAGTGCAGGGAACTAAAGGTGAACAAGGAGTGGACGGAGAACACGGAACTAAAGGCCAACAGGGCCAAAAAGGTGAGGTAGGCAGTACTGGAGCACAGGGAACTAAAGGCCAACAGGGCCAAAAAGGTGAACAAGGAGTAGATGGAGTACAGGGAACTAAAGGCCAACAGGGCCAAAAAGGTGAACAAGGAGTAGATGGAGCACAGGGAACTAAAGGTCAAAAAGGTGAGCAAGGAGTAGACGGAACTAAAGGTCAAAAAGGTGAGGTAGGCAGTACTGGAGCACAGGGAACTAAAGGCCAACAGGGCCAAAAAGGTGAGGTAGGCAGTACTGGAGTGCAGGGAAATAAAGGTCAAAAAGGTGAGCAAGGAGAAGACGGAGCACACGGAACTAAAGGCCAACAGGGCCAAAAAGGTGAAATAGGAGTAGGCGGAGTACAGGGTAATAAAGGTCAAAAAGGTGAACAAGGAGTAGATGGAGCACACGGAACTAAAGGCCAACAGGGCCAAAAAGGTGAAGATGGCCAACAAGGTGCAAAAGGGGAAACTGGAGTGTTTGAATATAAATTCACCGCTGCTTCAAAAGGTCAAATGGAAAACAACAACTTTACTTCCGGCACTGGGCAGGCCGTTGCCAACGATTTATGTATTATACAATCAAATACCGACTCTTCTGACAATGCGGAATTATATGTATATAACAATGAAGGTAATTGGACATTTTTGTCTGATTTATCTGGATTTCAAGGACAAAAAGGCGAAACCGGTCCACCGGGTACTTCAACGAATGGTGTAAAAGGCAATAAAGGCCAAAAAGGTGAACTAGGAATTGACGGCAATAAAGGTCAAAAAGGTGTACAAGGAATTGGCGGAGCACAGGGTAATAAAGGCCAACAGGGTCAAAAAGGTGAGGTAGGTAATACCGGAGCACAGGGTAATAAAGGTCAAAAAGGTGAGGTAGGTAATACCGGCGCACAGGGTAATAAAGGCCAACAGGGCCAAAAAGGTGAGGTAGGTAATACTGGAGCACAGGGTAATAAAGGCCAAAAAGGTGAGGTAGGTAATACCGGAGCACAGGGTAATAAAGGCCAACAGGGCCAAAAAGGTGAGGTAGGTAATACCGGAGCACAGGGTAATAAAGGTCAAAAAGGTGAACAAGGAGTAGACGGAGCACACGGAACTAAAGGCCAACAGGGCCAAAAAGGTGAGGTAGGCAGTACTGGAGCACAGGGTAATAAAGGCCAACAGGGCCAAAAAGGTGAGGTAGGTAATACCGGCACACAGGGTAATAAAGGTCAAAAAGGTGAGGTAGGTAATACCGGCGCACAGGGTAATAAAGGTCAAAAAGGTGAACAAGGAGTAGACGGAGCACACGGAACTAAAGGCCAAAAAGGTGAGGTAGGCAGTACTGGAGTGCAGGGAAATAAAGGTCAAAAAGGTGAGC